>SHWE01000008.1 GCA_009693985.1 Alphaproteobacteria bacterium
GAGAAGGGCAAGCAGATGGCCGACGTGCTGGCCTCGGGCGAGCTCGCCGCCGCCATCGGCGTCGAGATCGACCATCCGGATGTGAAGCCCCTGATCCCCGATGCGCTGGAAGCGGGATTGGCGGCGCTGAAAACGCGTAGGCATTATCCGATCAACCACACAATCGTGGTGAAGGACGAGTTGCTGGCGAAACATCCCGGATTGGCGGCGGATGTCTTCAACGCCTTCGTGGAATCCAAGCGCCTCTATATGGAACAGCTAAGGGCCGGAAAAATCGAAAAGCCGACCGGCGTCGATAAGGTGCATCAGCGGGTGATGGAAATCGCGGGCGATCCGCTGCCCTATGGCATCGCACCCAATCGTCAGACGCTTGAGACTCTGATCGGTCACGCCTTGACGCAGAAGATCATCACCAAGCCGGTGACGGTCGAGGAATTATTCGCCCCCGGAACGCACGGGCTGGTGGGGTAACGCTTACCGCGCGCCCGCCGGCGCATCGCCGAGCGCGAAGACGAAGATCGCGTTGGCGTTGGTCGGACGCTGCTTGTCGGGCGTCAGTTGGATCGGCACGGCCGACGTCCAGCTGCCGCCGCCGGTGCCGACCGGAATCGCTAGATATTGCTTGCCGCGCACCGCATAGGTCATCGGGAAGCCTTGCAGCGATGTCGGCATCCGCGTCTGGTACAGCACCTTGCCGTCTCTGATGTCGAAGACATAGAGGTTGCGATCCCAGTCGCCCGCGATGGCCAAGCCGCCCGCCGTCGTCAGCGCGGCAGTATTGAACGGCGTGCGTGTCTGATGGCGCCACAGCACCTTGCCGTTCATGTCCATGGCGAGGAACTGGCCGAGCCCGTTCGGGCTCGCCGGATGGAAGAGGTTGGTGCGCGCCACCGGTCCGGTGCCGCCGCTGCCGAGCGCCCGCGGCACTTCCTCGAACACGCCGTTCTCGCAGGTCATGCTCATCGGGATGTAGAAGGCCTGCGTGTCGGGGTGATAGGCCATCGCCCGCCAGCTCTTGAAGCCGGCGGTGCTCGGGCAGAAATTCACCGGCACGCCGATTTGCGGAATCATCCCGGGGCGATAGGTGACGCGGCCCGTCTGTGCGTCGAGATTGACGATCGTCTGATAGCCGAGATCGTGCGCGGAGACGAACTTGCCGGTGGCGCGGTCGAGCTCCCACAGAATGCCGAGCTTGCCCATCTTGAACAGCGACTGGCGTCCGCCCTCGCGATTGACGAGGATGCTCTCGAACACCTCGTCCATGTCGTGCGTTTCGCCCGGCAGATATTGGTAATACCAATTGATCTTGCCGGTGTCGGGATCGAGCGCCAGCGTCGAGTTGGTGTAGAGCGCATCGCCTTCGGTGCCGCGGACGCTGCGGGCCCAGGGTTTTGCCTGCGCCGTCGACCAATAGACGAGATTGGTGGCGGGATCGTAGCTGCCCGGAATCCACGCATCGCTGCCGGCGCGATATTGCAGCGGCAGGTCGCCCCAGCTATCGCCGCCCGGCTCGCCGGGGCGCGCGACCGTCGAGGTGCGCCATATTTCGCGGCCCGTCTCGGCGTCGTGGCCCGAGATGAAGCAGACATCGTTCTTGTAGCGCGTGCAGCCGGTCATGCCGGCGATGACGCGGCCCTTCGCGACGATGGGACCGCTGGTATATTCGTAGCCGAGCTTGTTGTCGGCGACGATCTGTTCCCAGACGACGGCGCCGGTGCGCGCGTTCAGCGCGACGATGTGGGCGTCGGGCGTGTTGACATAGACCTTGTCGCCATAGAGCGCGATGGAGCGCATCGGCCCGTCGGCGAGGTCCTGGCGGTCGTAGCGTCTGCGATAATCCCACAGCAGGTCGCCGGTGACGGCATCGAGCGCCTGCACGCTGCCGCCGGGGTTGGGAATGTACATGACGCCGTCATGGACGAGCGGTGCCGGCTGGCTCGCTCCGGTGCCGAGCGCCCAGGACCAGGCGAGCTGCAAGCGGCCCGCATTGTCGCGGTTGATCTGATTGAGCGGGCTGTAGCCCCAGGCATTCGGCGTCCGCCGCCAGCTCAGCCATTCGCCGGCTTCCGGATTCTGAAGCATCGCGTCGGTGACGGGCCGGACATTTTGTGGAGCTTGTGCGCTCGCGGAAAGAGCGCCGACAAATGCCAGCGCAACGCCGGCCAGCAAACGCATACGGATGGTCATGATGATGCCCTCCTCAAGTGAGCTATGCTCAGGAGAAGTCTATCACTCCGGAAGAGCGGCGTACGCCTTTAGGCGCTCGTCTTATCCAGAAATTCCATCAGGCGGGCGGGGGCGGTGGCTTCGGTCTGGGCATCGGGGAGCATGTCCCAATATTCCGACTTCGGAATGCATTCTTCGAGATAGCGCGCGGCCGAGGTTGCGTGGCTGGCATCGCGCCCCGGTACGATGAGGGTAGGAATATCGAGCCGCAGCATGTCTTCCGGCTCAGGCCCCGGGGACGTATCGCGATCGAACAGCGCGCGCATCGTGCCGGTGACGGCGAACCGGTATTGCTCCACATTCTGCTTCGCGAAGGCGGCGGCGAAATCGGGATCGTTGCGGATGACGGCGGCCCAAGGTCCGCCGCGCGGGTCCTCGCCGAAGCTCTTGCCGGAGCTTGCCGCGAGTTTCACCACTTCCTCCAGCCCCTTCTCCTGCGCGAAGGCGAGATGCGTGGCGAAGCGCTGATGGCAGGTGAGCCGGTATTTCGCGCCGCCCACCGGCCAATAGAGGATCATGCTGATGACGATTTCCGGATGCATCACACCGAAGGCCGCGACCGGACAGCAGCCCATGCAGCCGCCCATCAGATGCGCCCGCGCGATGCCGAGATGATCGAGCAGGCCTTTGCCTTGCGCGACGTAATGCGCCCAGGTCACGCGCTCGACGCGGCCGCCCGATTTTCCGCATTCGCGCCGGTCGAAGATGATGCAGGAATATTTCTTCGGCAGCTCTTCCATCAATCTGATGCGGGCATAGACCCCCTGGCTCGACCATTTCTCCAGGCTCGCGTCGAAGCCGGCCGGCGCATACATCAGAAGCGGCGGTCCGGACCCCACCACCTCGTAGCGCGTCGCAATACCGTCGATGATCGCAACTGCCATGGCCGGTCCCTTTGCAAAATCTCTTGGGTTCACAAAGCAATAGTTCAGTATGAAAGGTTCGGCAAAGCGGGCACCCCTGTGCCCCGCGGTCCCAGGAATGTGAACCTGCCTCTTGCGCGCCGCACCTATAATCCTCAAAGTTGTACGGTTCGGAACCCCGTCCGCAACGAGGCTGAGGAGATATTCATGAATCGCATTTTGCTGAGCACGGCCGCCGGCGTCGCGTTGCTCGCGAGCCCGGTCCTGGCTTATGAAACCAAGACCTTCCCGCTTCCCAACCAGACCTATATCCACGACGTGGCCCCGGCGCCCGGCGGGCAGGTCTACTGGACGGCGCAGAGCGATGGTCTTCTCGGCATCCTCGACGCCAAGACGGGCGCCAACAAATTCGTCAAGCTCGGCGAAGGCTCGGCCCCGCACGGCATCATCACCGGCAAGGACGGCAAGGCCTGGATCGCCGATGGCGGCCAGAACGCGATCGTCAGCTACGATCCCAAGACCACCCAGGTGAAGGTCTATCCGCTTCCCGAAGACAGCGGCTACACCAACCTCAACACGCCGACCGAAGACAACGAAGGCAATATCTGGTTCACCGGCCAGAACGGCATCCACGGCAAACTGGACATCAAGACCTCCAAGGTCAGCGTGTGGAAGTCGCCCAAGGGGCGCGGTTCCTACGGCATCACCACGACGCCGGATGGCGAAGTGTGGTTCGTGTCGCTGGCCAATTCCTATCTCGGCCACATCGACCGCAAGACCGGCAATGTCACCGTGCACGAGCCGCCCGTGCCGAACACCGGCGTGCGCCGCGTGTGGAGCGACTCCAAGGGCGATCTCTGGATGTCGGAATGGAACACCGGGTTCATCGCCCGCTATTCGCCGGCCAATAAGAAATGGGACCGCTGGGGCATTCCGGGGGTCGAGCGCGCCGCCCTTTACGCCGTCTATGTGGACAGCAAGGACGTCGTCTGGGTCAGCAATTGGCGCGACAACAAGGTCTATTCCTTCGATCCCAAGTCGCTGAAATTCACCGCGGTGCCGGCCAGCAAGAACGGCTCGCAAATCCGCCAGATCCACGGCGTCGGCGACACGGTGCTGTTGCCGGAATCCGGCAATGCGGCGATCATGACGGTGAATTCCGCCTCTTAAATTGACGACATGCGCTCCATGAAGATTGCTGTTGCGTTGGGTGCGCTCGCCGCTATCGCGGCGGGCGCATCTGCGTTTGCGCAAGGGACAAGCGATCCCGGCGAACGCGCCTTCTCGTTCTGCTTCTCCTGCCACTCGGTCGATGCGAACCAGACGGAGACTCTCTCGGGGCCGAACCTTGCGGGAATCATCGGGCGGCCCGTCGCCTCGAAAGCGGGCTTCGAATACACCGAAGCCTTGAAGGAATACGGGAAGGGCAAGACCTGGACGCCGGAACTGATCCTGCAATGGATTCAGGACCCGCGGAAAATGGTGCCCGGAACGGAGATGTCGCGCCCGCCCGGCCCGCGCACCGACGCCGACCGCGCCGCGCTGATCAACTACCTAAAAGCGCATTGACGCTCGTCCGTCAGGCCGTCCAGGTCGCGAAGGGATCTTCCTCGGGCAATTGCTCGGCGGCGATGCGGACACGGACATCCTTGGACACCAAGACGTTCCGCTCCGGTATTTCGTAGCCCACGCGCGTGACGATCAGCGGAAACTTGCCCTTCGGAACGGGGATCTTGGCCGCGCCCGTCTCGTCGGTGACGGCGCGATAGAGGCCGAGCCGCACTTGCGCGTTGGGGATCGGCGCCTTCGTCTTCGTGTTGACGACTTTCACCGACACCGAATGCTCCGGTTCCGGGACCGTAACGAAGCTGAAGCGTGATGTGGCGCCCTCGTGCGGAAGGTCCGTCTCGCTGGGCGAAAAGCTCAACGTCCAAGCGTGCAGCTCTTGTTTGCGCGGCGCTTTCAATTGGAGCGTCGCCCAATAGAGGCTTGCTGTTCCTTCCCATGTGATGGTGCCGAGCGGTGCCGATCCCATCAGCTCGCCGGCCTCGTCGCGGATTTCGATTTCCCTGCCGCCAAACCCGCATGACGCCGTGCATTTGGCGCCCGCTTTGACGACGAATTTGGCGCCGCGCACGACGGGCGAGGGCACGTCCCAAACCGCCAGGCTCGTCGCATGCGGCACGATGGTGAGAGCAAGCGGCAGCGCGCCCTCGGCCCGTTTGCCTGCGTCGTTTTCGTCCTTTGCGACCGTCAGAAGCCAGCGATGCTCGCCGGCGGACGCGGGCGCCGTCAGCGCGAACGCGACGCTGCCATCCTCCGAAGGCTTCGGCAGAGCACCGGAGGTGATTGTCTTTTTACCATCCAATATTCGATAGGTCGCGCCGTCGGGCCCCATTCCGCCGGGCCATTCCAGCCCGACCGAGACGGAAAATTCGGCGCCCGCGTCGATGGATGACGGGGGCGCCTTCGTTAGGCCAAGACGAATTGCGCTTCCGGCTTTCTTCTCGTCCATTCTTTACAGCGCCGAAGCCACCCGTCCCGTCGCGGCATGACGGCCGGCGACGCGGCCGAAGATGATGCAGCGCGCCAGACCGTGCTGGGCAAAGCCGCCCATCGATTCGCCGGCGCAATAGAGCGCGGGAATCACCTCGCCCTTGCGGTCGACCACTTGCGCGTTGGTATTGGTATGCAGGCCGGCCAGCGTGTCGTGCAGGATCGGCGTCGTCCACGCCGCGAAGAAGGGCGGCTGCGCGATCTTGAAGTTGAGCGCCTTGCGGCCGAACTCGTCCTTGCCGGAATCGATGCCGGCATTGAACTTCGCGACCGTCTCTTCCAGCACCGCCGGATTCATTTTGCGCCGCTGATAGGGTCCGGCGATATTGTCCGCCAGTTCTTTCAGTGTGTCGCCTTTGAAGAACCAGCCGGACAGATCGACATAGGGCGGCTCCGTCTTCCAGCGCTCGCGAGTGACCGCGGCCTGATCGAAGATCGCCCAGATCGGCCCGCCGCCATTCAGCTTTTGCGGATCGCCGCTCCACGACATGCAGGCCGCGAAGAAATCGTATCCGCTCCTTGTTTCGTCGAAGAAGCGAAGACCGTTTTCCTTGACCATGATGATGTTCTGGAAATCTTCGACGGTCAGGCCCATGGCGCGGGCCTTGGGGAACAGCGGGCTGTCGGGCTCATAGACGAGCGAGTTGTAGCCCCACTGACAACCGATATGGCGCGTCTTGGTGATGGCGGTGCCGGCTTCGGCCGTCTGGTTGGCCGTCGCCCACAGCGAGGCGCCGACATCCATGGCCGCGATTTCGCCGTCGCCGCTCTGCGGCGAATAGGCGGAGCAGGCCACCTGATATTCCTCTGTCAGACGCGGATCGAAGGTCCGGCGCAAATTGACATTGTCGGTATGCCCGCCGGTGCAGAGCAGCACGCCCTTGCGCGCCTGGATGTTGATCGGTCCGTTCGGCCCTTGCGCCGTGATGCCGAGCACGCGTCCCGACAGCGGTTGCTCGCGGATGAGTTTGGTCATCTTGGTGTTGAGGACGATGTCGACGCCCTTGGCGCGCGCGCTGTTGGCGAGCGGCCGTACCAGGCCGGAGCCGTTGCGGTTGCGGCGCGGCGAGATCACTTCGGACGGGATGTGCCATTCGATTGTGCGGAACTGGCGCGGCACCGTCGAAGCCGCCGATTGCTGCATGCCGGTCTCGTATTTCACGCCCTGCTTGAGCAGCCAATCATAGGTGTCGACGTTCCAATCGGCGAAGATGCGCACCAGGTCGCGGTCGCTATAGCGCGCGGCGCGGTGATCGTGGCGGGTCCAGTCCTTGAAGACGGAGTCGGGTGAATCCGTGACGCCTTCCAGCTTCTGATGGGCATTGCCGCCGCCGAGATGGAGCTGGCCGCCCGACATGATGCCGTGGCCGCCGATGTCGAAGTTCATATCGATGGCGATGACGGAGGCGCCGTGCTCGGCTGCTTCGCAAGCGGCGGAAAGTCCGGAGACGCCCGCGCCGACGATCACGAGGTCGGCCGTTCTGTCCCAGCGGGTAGGGACTTGGGCGTTCGCCTCCGTGGCGAGGCCGGAGAGCGCCGCTCCGCCGACCGCGGCGGCGCCGCCGGACAGCACGGACCGTCTGCTGACTATCGAATTTTTTTCGAGCTTGCCCATCGCGACTGCCCTCCCAGGGTGAACCGCCAATATAGGCTGAATCCGGGCCGCCGGATAGTTGCGCCGGCTTTCCTGCATGCGATATTGGCGCCATGCGCCGCCTGGACAGATACGATTATATCGGCCTTTTCGTGGTCGCCCTGCTTGTGGGGATCTGGATCGCGCATTTCGTGCTGCCCGCCCGGCCGCCGGTGCCGCCGACATGAGGCGTCGCCTTGCCCTTATGGCCGCCGTGGCTTTGGCCGCTCTGGCGTCGTCCGAAGCCGGGGCGCAATGGGCGGCGACTAGAATCGTGCCGCAAGCCAACCACAAATGCGACGAGGCGATCGACAGCGGCTCGATGCGCAAGACCATCGAAATTGCCGATCAGAAGGACAGCGCCCCCCATGCCAATGGCGCGGCGGGCAATTGGTACGTCACGCGGACGTCCAAATGGATTCCGTACTGCATGTATCACGACGCGATCGGGCTCTACAGCCTCGACACCTACGCGTTGATGCCGCAAATCATCGACGAAGAGATCCAGATTTGCGAAGCGCTGGCCGGCGGCGGCAGCCGTCCGGTGGCGCCGTTCGCCGGACCCTGTCCGCCGCCGCGTTAGAGCGTAGCGCTACGGCTTCACCAGGAAGCGCTGCACGCGTTTGCCGGTGTCGACCTCGCCCGTATAGACATTGCCCTTGGAATCGGTCGCGACCATGTGCACCCAGTGCAGGCCGCCGCCCGAATGTCCGAAGAACGAGAAATGGCCGACCGTCTTGCCGTCGGCGCGATTAACGATCCAGATCACATTGTTCATGATGTCGGAGACATAGATGAACCGCTGGTCGGGCGACATCGCCATGCCGCCCGTCGAGCCGCGGTCGAGCGTTTCGGGCGCGACCCAGAACTCGCGAACGAATTTGCCGGCCTTGGTGTAGACCTGGATGCGGTCGGCGATACGGTCGGCGGCATAGACGAAGCCGTCGCGCGACACGGTCACCGTCAGATGGCCGAGGAAGTCCTTCGGCGGCGGTCCGTTGGGAACATATTTCGCCATCGGGTCGAATTTGATTTCCGAAAGCGGCTTGCCGTACGCACCCCAGCCGCGCTTGAATTTCAGCGTGTCCATGTCGAACACGAGCACGCGGCCGCGGAGATAACTGTCCGTGACATACAATTCGCGCGCCGCTTCGTCGAACTCGCCGCCTTCGACGCGGCCGACCATGATCGGCGTGTCGGCCGGGAAGTCGCCGGCCTTCGGCGCTTCGGCCGGCACCCGGTCCATGGTCGCCAGGAGCTTTCCGGTCTTGTCGTATTTGCGCATCGTGTCGGAGCCGATCCAGATATTGCCGCCTTGGTCGGCAAGGATCAGATGGCCGTCGATCTTGTCGGCCTGGTTCCAGTGGTGAAGCAGATTGCCCTGCTGGTCGAAGGCGAGAATGCCTTCCGGCTTCAGGCAGCACATCGCGGTCGGCGGATTGCGCGAGGCATAGTTCTGCGTCACCTCGGGGCGGCGGAAGATCGGATCGAAATCGTAATCGCCCGGGCGGTTGAGCACCCAGATCACATCGTCCTTATCGACCGCGAGGCCGGTGATGCCCTGGAAGACCCATTTGTTGGGCAGCGGCAGTTTCGGCCAGCTGCCGTCATAGGTGAAGGTCGGCGGCGCCGGCTCGGCCGAATTGGCGGTCATAAAGAACGCGCCGCCGGAAACGGCGATCAGCGTCAGCGCGGCGACCCGCGCCGCAAACGAAATACGCATGTGGTCCTCCCCAGGCTCGAAAGCTCGGGGGAGTTTAGCACAGCACGCTTTGTCGGCGGCCCATAATTTGCTATGAAAGCGGCACCAATTATCGCCCCACGACGTCTGTACAGCGTTGGATCATTCGGTCGCTTCAGTAGCGGAAGGACCTCGCCAATGTCAGCCAAGACCATCGTCCAAGTCAGCAGCTGGCTGATCCTGCCGGCCCTGTACGTTGCCTTTTACGCGCTCCATGTGGCGACGAACGGTCACCCGATCGAGCAATGGTTGCCGAAATGGGACCGGGTACTGCTGATTCTCAGCATCGTCGTGCTGGAGCGGATCTATACCTACCGGTACGCGGTTTCTCAGCGCGCGATGCTGCCCCGCGATCTCATCTCCAACGCCGTCAATCTGTGGGTGACGGGCGTTCTGGCGACGATGATATTCCTGCCGGTGCTGGCGTTCTTCCCGGATTATTTCTTCGGGCGGAAATTGTTCTTCGCGTCGTCCGAGCAATTGGGACCGCTGTGGTTGCAGGTGCCGGTCGTCCTCCTGATCGTCAGCTTCGCCCGCTATTGGATTCATCGCGCCCAGCACGAAGTGCAATTCCTCTGGGAACTGCATTCCTATCATCATCGCGTGACCGATCTGACGGCGGCGAACGGATTGGTGTCGCACCCGATCGATTTCGCGCTGCGCAACGTCCTGATCTTCGTGGCGTTGGGCGTGGTGGGCTTCCATCCTTTCGCGATTCTGCTGGCGGTATCGGTGACGCTGATCGCCGCCGAGTTCTCGCATTGCGGAGCGGATGTGAAGGGCTGGCTCTTGAACTACGTGTTCGTGACGCCGGAAGTGCATCGCTGGCATCATTCCGCCGACGTTCCGGCGGGCCACAAATACGCGGTCAATTACAGCGTCGAATTTCCGCTATGGGATGCCGCCTTCGGGACCTTCTATCTGCCCGGCAAGGGCACCGCTCCCGAACAGCCGCCGCGCATCGGCCATCCCGGCGGTCTGCCTGACGAGCCCAGCTATCTGAAGCTGTTGTTGGCGCCGCTCGGACTCTATCGGCCGGTTTCGCGGCTGAAGCGTCCCGAACCCGCCGAGTGACGCTTCAAGGCAGCTTCGCCGGCACGGCGCCCTTGATCTGCTTGCCGGCGCGGACATCCGCGGCATAGGCCGAGATCGCGTCCAGCGTGATCTTGGCGACGTTGGCGTAGTTCTCGGTCTTGGCTTCAAGCGCCGCCGCGCCATAGCCGATGGCCGCATGGGCCATGCGCATGCGCCCGTCGAGCCAGGGGCCGCCGCCGAAACCGCCGATCACCGGCAGGCTCACCGCCTTGACCACGGCCTCGCCGGCCACGGGGCCGGAATTAGTGAAATCGAGGAGAGCGGCGCCCGCATCCTCCAGGCGCTTGGCCTCTTCGACCATCTTCGCCGCCATGTGGCCGGCCAATTCGGCGCCGGGCTTGTTCATGGCGCTGTACTGCATGCCGAGCGCCAGCGCCGTCTGCGGCGTCAATCCGAACTGCGCGAAGACCGGGATGCCGGCCCGCGCGATGGCGGTGACGGCCTCGGGGAAATCGGCGGCGCCGTCGAGCTTGATCATGTCGGCGCCCGCCTCCTTGACGAGGCGGATGGCGGCGCGGACGGCGCTGTCGGTGCCCTCCTGCAAAGGCCCGAAGGGAAAATCGACCGAGACGAGAGCGCGGGCCGTGCCGCGGCGCACCGCTTTGCAGACGACGAGCATCTCTTCCATCGTCACTTCGAGCGGATTGGCATGGCCCCAGAGATTGATGCCGACCGTATCGCCGACGGAGATGATGTCGACGCCGGCGCGGTCGATCACTTTAGCGATTTGATAATCCCAGGCGACGACGCCGACGATCTTCTTACCGTCGCGCTTCATCTGTTGCAGCGCCGGGATGGTGACTTTGTCCATTGTATCCTCTTTTGCCATTTCTAATTTCCAAGACTCTTGTCGACCGCCCAGGCTTCGATCTGAATGAGGTTGGCGCCGCGCAGCGGCATCACCAGCGAGTCGCGCGTCGGGCGTTGCGCGGGATCGGGATAGTGCTCGTTCCACGGCTTGTTGACCGCGGTGCGGTAGGAATCGCTGACGAGGTAGACGGTGAGCTTCACCACGTCGCCCATGTCCATGCCGCCGGCGGCCAGCACGCGTTTCAGATTTTTGAAACAGAGCTCGGCCTGCGCTTCGGGCTCGGACGGCATGTGACCGGTATCCGGGTCCTTGCCCATGATGCGGGAAGTGACGAGGATCGGCCCGACGCGGCAGGCCGTCGGAATCGGCGCGCCATGATGCGAGAGGCCCGGGACTTCAATGCTCTTTTGTCTCATGGCGTCCATCCTGACTGTCTCGAAGCATCATGACCAGCGCGCGAAACCGAGGCCCGTGCCGGTGAGGGCGGGGGTGCGGTAGGCCGGAACATAATCGACCCATTGTAGATCGAGGTCGGTAGCGGCGGCGGCAGTGACGATCCAGCTTCTGATTTCCGAGCTGCCCGCTTGCAGGCGCTTGGGATCGAGGCCGCCGAGATAATCGAGATTCTTGGTCTTCAGCGCCGCGATGATGCCGCGGTCGATCTCTTCATCCACCACGAAATGCGACAGTCCGCCCGACGCGATGATGCCGACGCGGATGTCGCTGGAATAGGACTCGATCAGGACTTTCAGCGCCCGGCCCAATGCGACGCAACGCTTCGGCGTCACCTGGTTGGGCGGATAATAGGTGTTCAGCATGATCGGCACGACGGGAACGCTCCGCCCCTGAAGATAGGTGCGGTGGATATAGGAATAGGCATGGCCCTCATATTGGTCGATCCCGATTTCCTTCACCGCGCAAATTTCGAATTCGCGTTGCGTCAGCCCTTCGATGAGATGCAGCGCGAGGCCGGCATGGACGGGATAATGCGCCTCCTGATCGGGTTCGAGGCGGCGGCGTTGCGCGCGCCGGTACCAATTGTCGCTGGCGAATTCGTCCTGATGGGCGTTGCGGATCGTCTCGCCATAATAGATGGCGAGCGGCGGCATCAGCGCGTCCTGGAACAGCTCGTGCTGATCGTCGCCGACGATGATGAGGGCATCGAGCGCCGTCGCGTCGATCTGGCGTTTCAATTCCGCGATCAAAGCGAAGCTGCGCTCATAGGCGGCTTCCATTCTGTCCGGCGTCGCCATGTCTTCCGAACGCGGCGGGGCGGCGGCGAGCAGATCGGCATAGCTGATTGCCGCGCCTGTCTTGTCGTAAAGCGGCATGCGCTGATCGGATTCGCGGAACGCGCCCACCCAATCGGCGCGCTCCGCCGTCAGCATGATGCTGTGCGAAGACCCGAAAGCTGCCACCAGCCGCGCCATGATCGCTCCTTGAACCAGCGATAATGTTAGCGTTTCCGAAGAGAATTGAAACTGTCATGCCCGGCGAGCCGCTTTAGCGGCGAGGGAGGGGCATCCATTCGGCGAAGTTTGCGCGCCGATTTCAACAAATGGATTTCCTTCCCCTCGCATCGCGAAAAACACGATGCTCGGCCGGGAATGACAATATACCTCTATTTTTGCGCCACCGAGACGCGGCAGATTTCGGAAGCGTCCTTCAGCCCTTCGATTTTCCAGGCCAGCGCGAGCAGGCGCGCGGCGTGCTCCTTGCCTAGAACATCGTCCGTCAGCACATGGAATTTGCCTTCGAGCTGTTCGTTGGTCATCGGCACTTCCTTGCTGCCGATGGCGTGCTCGACATATTTGGTCAGCACGCGGCCGTCCTTCAGCGTGACGCGCGCATGAACCTCGTCGTCACGCAGCTTGGGATCGATCTTGGCATCGACTCTATCGCGCAAGCTCGTGACTTTGGGATCGCGCACCATTTCGTCGGAATATTCCTTCTCGCCTGCCGCGCCGAACAGCAAAGCCACGGCCGAGGAATGGAACACGCTGAACTTGCCTTCGAGGCCGACTTGCGGGGTACGCTTGCCGGTCAGTTCGAGGACGAGCGGCGCCACCGTCAATTCCACCTTCTCGACTTCGGCTCCGATCAGCCCGTGCTCCTTCTTCAACTGCACGCAGGCATCGATGGCGGGATGGATGACGATGCCGCAGGCGAACGGCTTGTAGGAATTGATCGTCACCTCGAACGTCTTGCCCAAGCCTTCGGTGATCTCGGCGTAATTGTGCTTGGTCGACATCACATTGGCGAAGCCGCGCTTGGCCTCGATCACCTGATTGGAACTGGTGAAGTTCTTTTGCGCCAGCAACGCCGCCATAAGTCCGTTCTTCGCCGCGCTTCCCGGATGGAAGCTCTTGCAATGGGTGCCGAACATCTCGCGGAAGCCAGACGACTGCGTGCCGGCGATGCCGAGCGCCCATGTCATCTGCTGTTCGTTGAGGCCAAGAATTTTCCCCGCCGCCGCGGCCGCACCGAACACGCCGGCCGTTCCGGTGATGTGCCAGCCGACATCGTAATGTTCGGGATAGACCGCATTGCCGATGCGGCATTCCACTTCGACACCGAGAATGAAGGCGTGCAGCAATTCCGCGCCCGAAATCTTCACGCGCTCGGCCAGCGGAAACAGAGCTGACGCCACCGGCCCCGACGGATGGATGATGGTGCGCAAATGCGTGTCGTCGAAATCGAAGACATGGCTGGAAATGCCGTTGAGCAAGGAAGCGAGAAGGATATCCACCTTCTCCTCACGCCCGAGGATGGTCGCTTCCTTCGCGCCCGAAAACGGCCCCAGCGCTTCGAGCGCGCAATCGACCGCTTCGTGATGGCAGGCGCCGACGGCGCAGCCGAGCCAATTGAGGATCGAGCGCACGCCTTCCTGGCGCACATTTTGCGGAATGTCTTTGAACTCGGCATTCACAACATACCGCGCCAGCGTGCGGGTCACTTCCATGGGCAACTCCTTCAGATGTCGAAGAGCACCGTCTCTTGCGGTCCGCCGAGGCGGATGTCGAAACGGTAAATATCGGCTGCGCCGGGTTCGCGCGTTGCGATCAGGCTCGAGCGGCGCGCGGCCGGCACCAAGGCGAGGATCGGGTCCTCGTCGTTTTCGGGCGCGTCGGCGAAATAGATGCGGGTCAGAAGCCGCTTCAATATTCCGGGGCCGACGAGGCCGAACGCGATATGGGGCGCTTGCAGCGTGTTGCCGGGACCGGGCACGCGGCCGGGGCGGATGGTGCGGAAGCGGTAAGCGCCCTGCTTGTCGGTCGCGGCACGGCCGAAGCCGATGAAATTCTCGTCGAGCGGAATTTCGGCGCGATTGTCCTCCGGGCACGCGTAGCGCCCGGCCGCGTTCGCCTGCCAGATCTCGATCAGCGCGTCGGTGAAAGGCGCGCCGGTGTTGTCGAACATCTGGCCGACGATCTCGATTCTCTCGCCCTTCACGAGACGGCGGTTCGTCGTGCCCGGTTCCGCCAGCACGTCGTGCCCCGGCGCGGTCAGATCGGGCCGGCTCCCGAGCGCGCTGTCGCCGGTCAAATCGGCGCCGCCCTTCCAGCAGAATCCAAAATGGAAGAACGGCCCCGTCGTCTGCCAGGGCGTCTGGCCGGCCATTCAATTCTCCATCGGCGTGGCGTCGCGTCCGCGCAGCACGAAATCGAAGAGATAAGACAGCGCCCAATAGGGCATCGTCGTTTCGAGATCGAAGCGGCAGACGATACGGTCGCGCGCCCATTCGGGCACCGCGCAGGCGATGGCGTCGAGCGGGAACAGCGGATCGCCGGGGAAATACATCTGTGTCACGAGGCGCGTCGCGAAAGCGGGACCTGCAATCGAGAAATGGATGTGCGCCGGGCGCCAGGTGTTGGGACCATTGGCCCAGGGATAGGCGGCGGGCTTCAGAGTGATGAAGCGATAGCGCCCTTCCGCATCGGTAATGCAGCGCCCGACGCCGGTGAAATTGGGATCGAGCGGCGCATCGTGCTGATCGTAATTATGGGCGTAGCGGCCGGACGGGTTGGCCTGGACCAGCTCGACCATCGTGTTGGGGACGGGGCGCGTGTTCTCGTCGAGCACGCGGCCCGAAACGATGATGCGCTCGCCCAAGGGCTCGCCTTTATATTGCTTGGTGAGGTCGGTGGCGTTGCCCCCCATCAGGCGCTCCCATATGCCGTTGCCGGCCGGGCCAGTCGTCTCGGTGAGGGTCTGGGGAATCTTGAGCGGCGCCGATGCGGGCGCGCGCGTCACCGAGGAACGAAAATCGGGAAACAGCGAAGGCGGCTGGGCCGCTTTTTCCTCGGGCGCGAAGGGTTTCATGGCCGTTTCCGTCGTCTTGCCGGATGGCGATAGCGCGGGCGGGTGCGTTCCGCAAGGGTGCGGGAAAAGCGCGGGCCCAAAGCCTCTTGCGGTAGGCCAAGCAAATTGCGAAGGGGAGGGTACAGCGAATTTTCCGGTACCGGCAGTGAAGAAGAAAAGACACATCCCGCCCGACGGGCTTGCCGGGCCGCAGCGCTATCTTGCCGTCGCGACCATCTCGCTCGGCACCATCATGACGGCGATGGACAGCTCGCTCGTCAATATCGCGCTGCCCACCATCGCGGGCGAGTTCCAGATCAGCGCGTCGTCCTCGGTATGGATCGTCAACGCCTCGCAGATCGCGATGCTGGTGTTCCTGCTGCCGCTGGGCGCGCTCGGCGCGCGCATCGGTTATCGCCGCATCTATCTCGGCGGGGTCGTGGTGTTCCTCACCGGGTCTTTGCTGGGCGCGTTCGCGGACTCTCTGACCGCTTTGGTGGCGGCGCGGGCGCTGCAAGGCATCGGCGGAGCGGGCATTGTCGGGGTGCAGCATGCGCTGGTGCGCGCCGTCTATCCGGCTTCACGGTTGGGGCGCGGCATGGGCATCAATTCCATGTTCGTCGCCAGCTCGTCCACCATCGGCCCGACCGTGGCGGGCGCGGTGCTGGCGGTTGCGTCATGGCCGTTCCTCTTCGTCATCAATCTGCCGCTCGGTCTGATCGCGCTGGTGCTGGGCTATTATGTGCTGCCGTGGAACGAGCGCGCCAAAGAGCGGTTCGACGTGAAGGCCGCCGCGATGACGGCGGCAACGCTCGGCCTTTTCGTTCTCGCCATCGATTCCTTCAGCCATGGCGGCGATCCGCTGGCGGCCGGAATCGAATTCGCCATCGCGGCGCTCATCGCCGTCGTTCTGGTGAAGAGCCAATGGGGCCATCCCACACCGTTCCTGCCATTCGACCTCTTCGCCAACCGCATGATGGCGCTGTCGCTGCTCGCCGGCCAATGCGCTTTCATCGGGCAATTGCTGACCTTCGTGACGCTGCCCTTCGTGCTGCACAATGCGGGTTTCGGCCAGGTCCAGATCGGCATCGCGATGACGCCGTGGCCGCTGACCATTGCGCTGACGGCGCCGATCGCCGGCATTCTCTGCGACCGTTTCGCGCCGAGCCTGATCGGCACCATCGGCCTTGTGCTGTCGACGGCGGGCCTGCTCCTGCTGGCCTTCCTGCCCGAAGGCTTCGGCCTTTACGACGTGGTGTGGCGCATGGCGCTTGCGGGGCTGGGCTACGGCATGTTCTCGCCG
Source organism: Alphaproteobacteria bacterium (assembly GCA_009693985.1). Lineage (GTDB taxonomy): Bacteria > Pseudomonadota > Alphaproteobacteria > Micropepsales > Micropepsaceae > CAIYRG01. The sequence goes on from SHWE01000008.1 coordinate 16,531, forward strand.
CCCAATGCGCGCCAGATCATGCATGCGGCGCCCAAGCACCGCAGCGGCATCGTTTCGGGACTGCTGGGCACCAACCGCTTGACCGGCCAGAGCATCGGCGCGGCGTTGGCGGCGCTCGTCCTGACGGTGGCGGTGACGAATGCGGGATTCGTCGCGCTTGCGCTCGGCGCCGCGATGACGGCCATCGGCGCGAGCCTCAGCCTGTTGCGCGCGCCGCGGGCTAAGGGGGCTTAGAAATCCGGCGTCGAATCGGTCGGCAGCGGCGCCACCTGATAGCCGAAGAAGGATTCGTTCTGCGGCTCGCAATAATCCTCGATCAACTGGCCGGTCTGGATGCGCCGCCAGGTCGAGCGCGCCGTCCACGGCATGTTGAAGGCGCCCGGATCATCGACCCAGATCTTCACCTCCAGCGACTTGCCGTCATTGACCATGCGGAAGCGCTCGATGACGTGGATCTGCGTCGTGTGCGGCGTGCGGTAATTGTCGACATAGGTCTTGTCGTTCTGGCCGATGGTGTCCACGACCAGCGTGTCGCCTTCATAATGGCCGACGGATTCGCCGTACCAGGACGGCTTCGGTTTCTTGGTATGGGGCACGTTCAGATAAATGTGCCGCGTTGAAGCAAAGAGCTCATTGATCATCACGGCCTTGTCCTTGGTCTGGATGATGTGGACCGGCTGGCCGCGATTGTAGATATCCCACAGCGGAACGCCGCCCGGCCAGCAGCGCTCGCGCGCGATGAAGGGCACCTTGCCGGCATGCACGTCGTCATTGGCCGCCTTCATCAATTCCTTGACCCAGGGCTTCAGGATCGGATTGGTGAGGTCCGCAATCCGGTAGGTCGATTGGCGACCCTCGCCATTGGGGACATAGGGAAATTTCGGATCGGATTCGACGGGTCCGGGCCCGGTTGTCTTGTCGTGCGGCAGGTAGTCGTCACTTGCCGGACGGTCGGCGGCCCAGGCCGTGAAGCCGTCGGGATTGAAATCGGGGATGGCGCCCTTGGCGGCCTTCTGATGCGCCGCTGGCTTCACGCCGTCGGCGGCGAGCACGGGCAAAAACGCCACCGAACACAAAAGGCCGACGGTGACGCACAGCAAGGACAATTTGGGCATGGTCGCTCCCCTTTGACCGGCGCGAGACATAGCATTTCGCGCCGGTTCGGGGAACGCGAGAGCGGCCCTAAATGATCACCTTCGTCATAATGCCTTTGGGGAAGATGTCCTCGGGCTTCATCAGGCGGTGCGCGATGCCCTGCTGATAGGTGTAGAGCGCCATCTGTTCCCAGGTCGGCCGGTTCTCTTCGATGCCATAAGGAAAGAGGTCGCCGCCCATCATGTCGCGCATCTTGCGCGCATAGGCGGTCATCCACGGCACCGGATAGCGCGACACGGCGGGATCGAGGATGCGCTCGATAGAGCGGCGCTTGGACTCCAGGAACGCGTTGTAGAGATTGCGCGCCGCCCACGGGTTCTCGTCGAGGATGCTCTTTTTCATCGCGATGATATGCATGATCGGCCACACTTTGGTGCGCTCGTAATATTTCTGCTCCATCTCGACGTAATCGGGGAACAGGCGCACCACGTCGGGATGGTCTTCGAGGAAACAAGTCGGCGGGCGCGCGATGATGGCGCAGTCGATTTCCTGCTTCGCCAGCATCTCGCTCAAGGATTTGTCAGAGACGCGGGTGAGCTTCAGGCCCTTGGGCAGGTTCAGCTCGACCTTCTCCTCGCGGCCCGGCGCATTGGCGCCCGCCTGATACCAGTGAACGTCGGTCAGCTTGACGCCCATCTCATTGTGCATCCAGCCGCGCATATAGACGGCGGCCGAATGGGCCCATTCCGGCGAGCCGATCTTCTTGCCCTTCAAATCCTTGATCGTTTTGATCTTGCTCTTCTTGTTCACATAGAAGGACGAGAAGCGGAACAGCCGCGAGCAGATCACGGGCAGGCCGACGATGTCGGAATCTTTTCGGGAAATCTGCGTCGAGAATTTCGCGAAAGAAAGCTCCGAGAGATCGAATTCGCGGTTGGCCGTGAAGCGCGCGAAGCATTCGTGATGGCCGAGATTGAGCCAGGTGTGGTCGATGCCCTCGGCCTTGACGAGGCCCATGCGGAAATCGCGGAAATGATCGTAATCCGTCGTGGCGATGGAGAGTTTCAAATTCGACATGCGTTTCCCCCGTTGGCTCTTTTCAATTCGATATCATGCGTTCGTAATTGCCGCCCATGACCTGGCTTATGGGCTCGCCGCGCCTCAAGGCATCGGCCATCGCGGCTTCCTTCGCCGCTATTTCTTCAGCCGCCTCCAGCACGCGCGCGATGTCGGCGGTGGCGATGAAGATGACGGCGCTGGAATCCGCGAGCGCGTAATCGCCGGGATTGACGGTTGCGCTCTCGAACTGAATCGGAACATTGGTGCCGAGCTCGACGACGCGCCCGCGGCCGGTTCTCGCCGTCAGCTTTCTGGCAAAAATCGGGAAGTTCAGCGCGCGCGCTTCATCGACGTCGCGCAAGGGGCCATCGCAGAGGACGCCCGCCACGTTGCGCAATGACGCACCAAGCGACAGAAGGCCGCCCCAGCTTCCGCAGTCGATGCCGGAGCGTTGCTCGACGACGATGACGTCGTCCGGCCCGCTCGCTTCGACCGCCGTCGTGCCAAGATGGCGCGGCTTGCCGGCGGGCGGAGCCCCCACGCCCAGCTTCACCGTCACGACGCGCCCGGCGATGCGCCCTTGGCCCGATTGCAGCGGCACGCCGCCGATGACGGAACCGAGCTTCAAACGGTCGAGCGCATCGGACACCGCGCAGGCATCGAGCTTGCGCAAGCGCCGGACGTTTTCGCTGACATCGCTCATATATCCAAAACCAGACGCGGGGTTTTCGAGCCCGAACAGCAGATCATCATGGTCGCGCTGTCCTTGCGTTCCTGCTCGGTCAGGATCGTGTCGCGATGATCCGGCGTGCCGGAGATCACGCGGGTCTCGCAGGCCCCGCAGACACCTTCCTCGCAGGAATGGGGCACCTGGATGCCGGCCTCGCGCACCATTTGCAGGATCGATTTTCCCGGCGGCACGGTCAGCTCGCGTTTCGAGCGCGCCAGCTCGACGACGAAGCCGCCTTCCTGCGCGGCGGCGAATTTCGGCGTGAAATATTCGACATGAATTTGTTCGGACGGCCAATGCACGGTCGCCGCTTCGAAGCCCGCCAACATCGGCGCCGGCCCGCAGCAATAGAGGTGCGCATGTTTGGGCAATTTCTCGACGATGGAAGCGACCTGCAAAAACTTGCCGCCTTCCTCGTCGTCGAAATGGAAATGGGCGCTTGGATGTTTCGACAATTCCTGCAGGAACGCCGTGTCCATCCGCGAGCGGCAGGAATAATAAAGCTCCCACGGCCTGCCCAGCGCGATCAGCCGCTGGACCATGCAATAGATCGGCGTGATGCCGATGCCGCCCGCGACCAGCACACTGTGCGCGGCATCTTCTTTCAGCGGAAAATTGTTGCGCGGGGGCAGGATCGTGACCTTGCTGCCCACTTTCAGCTGGTCGTGCATGAAGACCGAGCCGCCTCTGGAGTTGGCGTCGCGCTTCACGCCGACCGTGTATTCGGAAAGCTCGGGCGCGGCTCTGACCAGCGAATATTGGCGTTCGATGCCGTTGGGCAGGATCACGCCGACATGGGCGCCGGGCGACGCGCCGGGAAGCGCCCCCCCATCGGGGCGCTTGAAGGTGTAGAGATTGGTGTCCCGCGCCGCCATTTCTATGACGGTCAGCACCAGCTCCATCGATTCGGGCGTGCCCAGGTTCATCCTTTGAAGCTTATATGATGTTGTTTGCACGGTCTTAAAGCGGCAAATCGCGCATAAGCCGCCCCACGCGGCCGCGCTGCTTGACGAAGGCGCTGATGCGGCCCCATAGGACCCACGATCCCCTAACGGTTGCGAAGAATTGGAAGAACCCGCTCCCGAACCGCCCAAGCCGTTCGCCTCCCGGATCGTGCCGGTGATCGTCGCCGGCGCCTTTTTCATGGACGGGCTGGATTCCTCCATCATCTCGACCTCGCTGCCGCAGATGGCCGAGAGCTTCGCCGTCTCGCCGCCGCAGATGAGCGCGGCGATCACCTCCTATCTGGTCAGCCTTGCCATCTTCATCCCGATCAGCGGCTGGATCGCCGACCGCTTCGGCGCGCGGCAGGTGTTCTGTTCGGCGATTGCGTTCTTTACGCTGGGTTCGGTGCTGTGCGGGTTGTCGGAGACTCTGACCGAGCTCGTGCTCAGCCGTATCGTTCAGGGTTTCGGCGGCGCCATGATGACGCCGGTCGGACGGCTGATCCTGACGCGGACTTTCCCGAAGGATCAGCTGATGAAGGCGATGGGCTATTACATGCTGCCCGGCATGATCGGCCCGACCATGGGCCCGCTGGTCGGCGGCTTCATCACCACCAATTTCAGCTGGCACTGGAATTTCTACATCAATGTGCCGATCGGGATCATCGGCATCGCGGTGGCGTTGCGCTACATCCCCGAAATCCGCCTGAAGCAGCATTATGCCTTCGATGTTTGGGGCTTCGTCCTGATCGCCTGCGGCATGGGCACGGCGCAGCTCGCCATCGAAAATCTCGGGCGCAACACGCTCGACATCGGCGCCGAGCTGGCCCTTATCTTTCTCGCCGCCATTATCCTCGCCGCCTATTGGTTCTATGCGCGCTCCCGCACCAATCCCGTGCTCGATCTGAAGATGTTCCGCGGCCGCACCTTCTCCATCGCGGTGATCGCGGGAAGCGTCATCCGCGCTGGAATCGCCACCGTGCCCTTCCTGCTGCCGCTGCTGCTGCAAGTGGGCTTCGGCCTCGACCCTTTCCAATCGGGGCTGCTGACCTTCCTCAACACGGCGGGCGCCATGAGCATGCGCGCCTGGGTGCGCCATCTGGTGCGCCGCTTCGGCTTCCGCGCCGTGTTCCTGAGCGGCGTCTTCGTCCTCTCCGCCTTCATGGCGGGCTTCGCTCTGTTCGAGCCGACGACGCCGCATGTCGGCATTGCGGCCTACCTTTTCATTTTCGGGGTGCTGCGCTCGGCCCAGATGATCGGCATGAGCGCGCTCGCCTATTCGGACCTGTCCGATGAGGACATGTCCAAGGCAACGAGCATCTTTGCCCTCGCGCAAAGGTTATCGCAGAGCATCGGCGTCGGCATCAGCGCGACGCTTCTGACCGTGCTTGCCGGGAATGGGGCCGTTTCTCTCGCCGATTTCAAAATCGTGTTCCTGGCAATCGCTTTCTTAATGGCATCCTCGGCGCTAGGCTTCCGCCGCCTCAAGCCGGAGGACGGCTGGCAGGTCTCCGGTTATCGGGGGGGAGCGGGCTAGAAAGCCCGCCAGGGGAGAATTCCATGACGGACGCGGTTACGCCGGTAGGCGGAGTTAGCGCAAGCGCCCGCCTGCGCTGGATCACCTTCGGGCTCTGCGCGGTGACGATGTTCACCGAGGGCTATGACGCGCAGTTCATCGGCTCCGTCGTGCCCGGTAGCACGGGCCTCGCAGCCGAGTTCGGGATTGCGCCCGGCGCCGTGTGGCCTGCTTTGTCGGCGGGTCTGGTCGGCCTGATGCTGGGCGCATTCTTCATCGCGCCCCTGGCCGACACAATCGGCCGCAGACGCGTGATCATCTTCTCCGTGGCGTTGTTCGCCATTCTTACCATCGCCTCGGTGTTCGCTCAGTCTCTGACCGAAATGGTGATCTACCGGTTCCTGACGGGCCTCGGTCTCGGTGGCGCCATGGCGAACACGACCGCGCTGACCGCCGAATTCAGCCCGCCGGAGAAGCGCGCCACCGCTGTCGCCATCATGTTCTGCTCTTTCTCGCTCGGCGCGGCCTTCGGCGGTTTCGTCTCGGCCTCCCTGCTTGAGGATTATGGCTGGAAGTCCGTGTTCCTGGTTTGCGGCATCATGGGCGTGGCGCTGCTTCCCTTCCTGATCGCCGCTCTGCCCGAATCTCTGCCCCCTAAGAAGGGTGCCAAGCTCACCATCCCGGCCGGGAAATTGTTCGCCGAAGGGCGCACCCGCATCACGATTCTCTTGTGGATCATCTTTTTCGCCAATCTGATGGAGCTTTACCTGATCTCCTCATGGCTGCCGACGACGATCAGCGAGCAGCTCCGGACCACATGCCCGCTCTCGGGGCCCGACATGGAAGCCTGCGCGCAAGCCGCGCTCCGTTCGGCCAATAACGCCACCGGCCTCTTTCAGATCGGCGGCATTTTCGGCGCCATCATGCTGGCGCCCCTTGTCGACCGTTACGGGCCCCAATTCGTGCTGCCGGCGGCTCTCCTGTCGGCGGCGGTCCTCATCGCAACGCTCGCGCTGGCCGGCACGTCGGTCGCTCTTTCGCTTGTTATCGGCTTCCTTTTGGGCATCGGCACGGTCGGGGTTCAGAACTGCAACAACGGCATCGCCGCCAAATTCTATCCGACCGAGATTCGCGCGACCGGCATCGGCTGGGCGCTGGCGGTCGGCCGCAACGGCTCCATCCTGGGACCCGCCGTGGGCGGTCTCTTGCTCGGTACTGGCTTCCACATCAGCGCCATCTTCATTGCGGCGACGATCCCGCCGCTGGTCGCGGCGGCGGCCTACCTCGTCATGGGCAACCCCAAATCGCTGCAAGGCAGCCATGCCTAGTTAACGGCGCGGCGGGGCGCTTGCGGCTTTGGCCCCCTGAGATAAGTTGCTGCATTGCGAGACGGCGCGGAGACTGCTACTCGCGATGGCTAAACGGCTATTGGGCCGTTCTTTAGGGTTAAGTGGATGGGACTGCCTCCGAAACAGGGTCTTTACGACCCGCGGAACGAGCACGACGCGTGCGGCGTCGGGTTTGTGGCCAATATCAAGGGCCACAAATCCCACGGCCTCATCCGCGACGCGCTCCAGGTCCTGCTCAACCTCGACCATAGGGGCGCGGTCGGCGCCGACCCGCTGGTGGGGGACGGGGCGGGCTGCCTGATCCAGATCCCGGACGGGCTGTTGCGCGATTGGGCGGCCAAAAACGCCATCACCCTGCCGGAGCCCGGCCATTACGCGGTCGCCATGTGCTTCCTGCCGCAGGACGCCAAGGCCCGCGATTTCGCCATCAAGCGGTTCGCACATTTCGTCAAGGTCGAAGGCCAGACGCTGCTGGGCTGGCGCGATGTGCCAACCGATCCGACGGGTCTGGGCAAGCGCGTCATCGACGAGATGCCCGTCATCCGCCAGGCGATCATCGGCCGGGGTCCGCGCGTGAAGGACCAGGATGCGTTCGAGCGCAAGCTCCTGACCATCCGTAAGCAGACCCAGAATCCGCTGGCGAGCCTCGCAAAGAAGCACCGGCTGCCGACGCTGACGCAGTTCTACATGCCGTCCTTCTCGACGCGCACTGTCGTTTACAAGGGCATGATCCTGGCGACGCAGGTCTCCAGCTTCTACGAGGATTTGCGCAATCCGCTGACCGAGTCGGCGCTCGCGATGGTGCATCAGCGCTTCTCGACCAACACCTTCCCGTCGTGGAAGCTGGCGCATCCCTATCGCTTCCTTGCTCATAATGGCGAGATCAATACGGTGCGCGGTAACGTCAATTGGATGAACGCGCGCCGGCGCACGATGGAGTCCGACCTTCTCGGACCCGATCTCGACAAGATGTGGCCGCTGATCCCGCACGGCCAATCGGACACCGCGTGCGTCGATAACGCGCTCGAAATCCTGATCGCCGGCGGCTACTCGCTGGCGCATGCGATGATGATGCTGATCCCGGAAGCCTGGGCCGGCAATCCGCTGATGGATCCCAAGCGCAAGGCTTTCTACGAATATCACGCGGCGCTGATGGAGCCGTGGGACGGCCCGGCGGCCATCGCCTTCACCGACGGCCGTCAGATTGGCGCCACGCTCGACCGCAACGGCCTGCGCCCGGCGCGTTTCATCGTCACCACCGACGATCAGGTTATCATGGCGTCCGAAGTGGGCGTGCTGCCGATCCCCGAAGAGAAGATCACCCGCAAATGGCGCTTGCAGCCGGGCAAGATGCTGCTGATCGATCTCGAACAGGGCCGCATCATCGAGGACGAGGAGATCAAGGCGACGCTCGCCGATGCCGAGACCTACGAAGAATGGCTGAAGAACACGCAGTTCAAGCTGCATGAATTGCCGGAGCTGCCCGAGCCGCCGCTGATGGCGCCGACCAATGAGCCGTCCGCGCTTTTGGATCGTCAGCAGGCCTTCGGCTACACGCAGGAAGATTTGCAATTCTTCCTCGAGCCGATGGCGGGAGTGGCCGACGATCCGATCGGTTCCATGGGCGTCGACAAGCCCATCGCCGTGCTGTCGAGGCGGCCGCAGCTGCTCTACAATTATTTCCATCAGAATTTCGCGCAAGTGACGAACCCGCCGCTCGATGCCATCCGCGAGGAGCTGGTGACGTCGCTCGTCTCGATGATCGGGCCGCGGCCCAATCTGTTCGGGCGCGATGCCGGCACGCACAAAAGACTGGAAGTCTCGCAGCCGGTGCTGACCAATTCCGATCTCGACAAGATCCGCGCCATCGAGGAATTGCTGGACGGCGCCTTCCGCACCGCGACGCTCGATTGCACCTGGCCGTCCGCCGAAGGCGCCGCCGGGCTCGAAAAGGCGCTCGACCGCATCTGCCGCGAGGCGACAGATTGCGTGCTGCAAGACAACAACATCCTGATCCTTTCGGATCGCGCGGTATCGGGCGATCGCATCCCCATTCCGGCGCTGCTGGCGACGGCCGCCGTGCATCATCATTTGATCCGTCAGGGCTTGCGCATGCAGACTGGCCTCGTCGTCGAGACCGGCGAAGCGCGCGAGGTGCATCATTTCGCGGCGCTGGCCGGTTATGGCGCCGAAGCGATCAATCCCTATCTCGCCTTCGAGACGCTGGAAGCGTTGCGCGTGCAGAACAAGCTCGCGGCCAAGTCCTATGATATGCAGAAGAATTACATCAAGGCGGTAGGCAAGGGCGTGCTGAAGGTGATGTCGAAGATGGGCATCTCGACCTACCAATCCTATTGCGGCGCGCAGATTTTCGACGCGGTCGGGCTGTCGACCGAATTCGTCGACAAATATTTCACCGGCACAGCGACGACCATCGAAGGCGCGGGGCTTCCTCAGATTGCCGAGGAATGCGTGCGCCGCCACCGCGACGCCTATGGCGACAATCCGATCTATCGCAACATGCTCGATGTCGGCGGTGATTATCAGTTCCGCATCCGCGGCGAGGACCACGCCTGGACGCCGGACTCGGTGGCGAAACTGCAGCACGCGGTGCGCGGCAACCTTCCCGGCGAATATCGCGCCTATGCCGACAACATCAACGAGCAGAGCGAGCGGCTCCTCACCATTCGCGGGCTGATGGATTTCAAATGGGCGGCAACGCCGATCCCGTTGGACGAGGTCGAGCCGGCCACCGAGATCGTCAAGCGTTTCTCCACCGGCGCGATGAGCTTTGGGTCGATCAGTCGCGAAGCACATACGACGCTCGCCATCGCCATGAACCGCATCGGCGGGCGCTCGAACACGGGCGAGGGCGGCGAGGAATCGGATCGCTACAAACCGCTTCCGAACGGCGATTCGATGCGTTCGGCGATCAAACAGGTGGCCTCGGGGCGGTTTGGCGTGACCGCCGAGTACCTCGTCAATGCCGACGACCTCCAGATCAAGATCGCGCAAGGGGCGAAACCCGGCGAGGGCGGACAATTGCCCGGCCACAAGGTCAGCAAGGACATCGCCAAGGTGCGTCACTCGACGCCGGGCGTTGGATTGATCTCGCCGCCGCCGCATCACGACATCTATTCGATCGAAGATCTGGCGCAGCTCATCCACGATCTGAAGAACGCCAATCCGCGCGCCCGCGTTTCGGTCAAGCTGGTGTCGGAAGTGGGCGTCGGCACCGTGGCGGCCGGCGTTTCCAAGGCGCGCTCCGACCATGTGACGATCTCCGGCTACGAAGGCGGCACCGGCGCCTCGCCGCTGACCTCGCTGACCCATGCGGGCAGCCCTTGGGAAATCGGGCTTGCCGAGACGCAGCAGACTTTGGTGCTGAACGGCTTGCGCGGGCGCATTGCCGTGCAGGTCGATGGTGGCTTGCGTACTGGGAAAGACGTCGCCATCGGCGCGCTGCTGGGGGCCGACGAGTTCGGTTTCGCCACGGCGCCCTTGATCGCGCTTGGCTGCATCATGATGCGCAAATGCCACCTCAACACCTGCCCGGTAGGCGTGGCAACGCAAGACCCGCTGCTGCGGCAGAAATTCACCGGCACGCCCGAGCACGCGATCAATTATTTCTTCTTCGTCGCCGAAGAATTGCGCGAGATCATGGCCAAGCTCGGCGTGCGCACGATGCGCGAAATGATCGGCCGCATGGACATGCTCGACACGCGCCGCACGCTCGACCATTGGAAGGCCGGCGGCGTCGATCTCTCCAAGGTGCTGCGCCTGATGCCGGCCAAGCCGGGCGTCGCCATCTACAATTGCGAGAAGCAGAATCACGGCCTGGAAAAGGCGCTCGATCATCAGCTCATCGCGCAATCGAAGGCGGCCGTCGAGAAGGGTGAGCCGGTGCGCATCGAGCTTCCGATCCGCAACGTCCACCGCACCGTCGGCGCGATGCTGTCGGGCGAAGTGGCCTTGCGTTACGGCCATGCGGGCCTGCCCGAGGACACCATCGCGGTACGCTTCAAGGGCACGGCGGGCGGCTCGTTCGGGGCGTTCCTGGCGCGCGGGATCAGCCTGGAATTGAACGGCGACGCCAACGACTATGTCGGCAAGGGCCTCTCCGGCGGGCGCGTCGTCGTGCGCCAGCCGAAGGAAGCCAATCGCGATCCCACCAAGAACATCATCATCGGCAACACCGTGTTGTACGGCGCCATCGCGGGGGAGGCCTATTTCGAAGGCGTCGCCGGCGAGCGCTTCGCGGTGCGCAATTCGGGCGCTATCGCTGTCGTCGAGGGCACGGGCGATCATGCCTGCGAATATATGACGGGCGGTGCCGTCGCGGTGCTCGGCGAGACAGGACGCAATTTCGCCGCCGGCATGTCGGGCGGTGTCGCCTATGTCTACGATCCCAAGGGGCGCTTCGCCGATCTTTGCAATCCGTCGATGGTGACGCTCGAAAAAATCGCGCCGGCTTCGGGTGCCGCCGACGATTCCTTGCGCCCGCGTCAGCGTTCGTCTTCCGCGTTCGATTCCGGCATGGGCGACATGCTGCGCTTCGACGCCGAGCGGCTGCTCATCCTGATCGAGCGCCATTTGCTCTATACGGGAAGCGCGCGCGCCAAGATGTTGCTGGAGAATTGGGACGAGACGCTGAAGCACTTCGTCAAAGTGATGCCGACGGATTTCCGCCGCGCGCTTCTCGATCTGCGGGCCGAAACCCTGGCCGCCGCGGAATAATCGGAAACATCGGAAAAAGACACGCGATGGGCAAACCCACCGGCTTCATGGAGATCGAGCGCAAGGACCGCGGCTATGACAAGCCCGCGTCGCGCTTGAAGACTTACGGCGAATTCGTCAAGCCGTTGCCCTATGCGGAGGTCTCGCAACAGGCGGCGCGCTGCATGGATTGCGGCATTCCGTTCTGCCATCAGGGCTGTCCGGTCAACAACATGATCCCGGACTGGAACAATCTCGTCTATCGCGAGCAATGGCAGCAGGCGCTGGAAACGCTGCACTCGACCAATAATTTTCCCGAATTCACTGGCCGCATCTGTCCGGCGCCGTGCGAGTCGTCCTGCACGCTGAACATCGACGACAATCCGGTCACCATCAAAACGATCGAATGCGAGATCGTCGATCGCGGCTGGGAAGAGGGTTGGATTCATCCCTATCTGTCGCCGAAGAAGACCGGCAAGCGCGTGGCGGTGATCGGCTCTGGCCCGGCGGGGATGGCGTGCGCACAACAGCTCGCGCGCGCGGGTCATGCGGTGACGTTGTTCGAGAAGGCCGACCGCGTCGGCGGGCTGCTGCGTTACGGCATCCCAGATTTCAAGATGGAGAAGCGGCATATCGACCGCCGCATGCGCCAGATGGAAGCCGAAGGCGTCGAGTTCCGCTCTGGCGTCGAGGTCGGCGTCACGCTGTCGCTGAAATCGCTGTTGGAGACATACGACGCCATCGCCATGGCGTGCGGCGCCGAAGCGCCGCGCGATCTCGAAGTGCCGGGGCGCGAGCTGTCCGGCATCCATTTCGCGATGGATTACCTGACCCAGCAGAACAAGCGTGTCGCGGGCGATGACGAAACCCGCGCGGCGCCCCGCGGAACCATCAGCGCTAAGGACAAGCACGTCATCGTCATCGGCGGCGGCGACACCGGTTCGGATTGCATCGGCACCGCCAACCGCCAGGGCGCCGCTTCGATCACGCAATTGGAAATTCTTCCGCAACCGCCGGAAAAGGAAAACAAGGCGCTCACCTGGCCCGACTGGCCGCTGAAAATGCGCACGTCGTCGTCTCAGGAAGAAGGCTGCGACCGCGATTGGGCGGTGCTGACCAAACGCGCCACCGGCGCGGGCAGTAGAATTGAGACGCTCGAATGCGTGCGCGTCGAATGGGTGAAGGACGCTTCGGGTCGTTTCCAGATGAAAGAGATGGAGGGCAGCACCTTTCCGCTCAAGGCCGATCTGGTGCTGCTGGCGATGGGCTTCGTCGGTCCGCGCAAACGCGGTCTGTTGGAGCAGGCGTCCATCGAATTGGACGGGCGCGGCAATGTGAAGGCCAACACCGTCAATTATCAGACCAGCATCGACAAGATCTTCACCTGCGGCGACATGCGGCGCGGTCAGTCGCTGGTGGTGTGGGCGATTCGCGAGGGCCGCCAGGCGGCGCGCGCCGTCGATCAGTTCCTGATGGGAACTTCCGACCTGCCGCGCTAATACCGCAACCTGTCATCCCCGGCGAGCCGCGCCGAAGCGCTTTAGCGTGAAGGCGGGCGAGGGAAGGGAACCCAGGTTTCAACATCTGCTCGGTGTCGATACCTGGGTTCCCTTCCCCTCACGACACTTCGCGTCGTTCGGCCGGGAATGACAATTAGTTTTTGATCCAAGTGCAGCGTTGCGCTGCTCTTGAAAATCGCGTGCGCGAATTTCTACATCGTCGCAGCGCGACGATAAGCGAACGCAAACACTCACCATGGCCGGCCCCCGAGCCGGCCAACCAGCAGGCAAGCGTCGGCGAGCCGATGACTCTGTTGCGCCCGCAGACGCGGGCGCGCTGGGTGGCCGGGTCAAGTCCGGCCATGGTGAGAGGGTGGGGGTAGCGCAACGCTGTATGGTATTTTATTGCACCGGAATTGCCCCGTAATTTTCACTACCAGGCTGCGCAGAAAGCCAATAAAGATAGGCTTAAATGCGTATCGTGCGCCGATTACCCGGGGGGAGTGAGTGTGCGGACAGAATGAGCGCAACGCTCCTCGAAAAACGCAAGATGTGGTCTCAGGCCGTCTCGGGAAGTTTCGCCGTGACTTTGCCGAGCGCGGCGGTTGCCGGGAAGATCAGCGACTTGATCACCACCGGCACGGCGCCGGACGATTCCAGCATGGCGCCGATGTCGATGTAATCGAATTCCTTGAGCTCCAATCCGTCGATGGAGACGACGGAGTAGGGCGCCTTCATCTCTTCCTTGATGTGGATGCCTGTGAGGCCGCCGACATCGCCGTCGCCGACGAGCACGATGGGATGCCCGTGGGCGAGCACGGTCTCGAGCCCGGCGACCACGCCCTGACAGAAGGCGTCCAGCCGCGCGAACGTCGCCGAGCCGCGCCAGGGCGCGAAGATGGCGACCGGCTTCTCGCCGTCGGCAAGATCGAGGCGCTTCAGCACGCCGCGAATGGCGCCCGCGACATGGGCGGAATCGATCTCTTCGGCATCGAGCTTCAGATCGGGCGCGATCACCGGCACGTTGCGCAAAGGAAGAATTTCCATCGGCGAAACAAATATCGTGCTGCCCGAAACCTGCGTTGTGTATTGCGAGGCGCCGATGACGGTGGCGCGGATGCCTTCGGTAGGTTTTTCGAGTGGCTTGCCCCAGGCATCGATCCGGGCGCGGATTTCGATGGCGAGCAGCGGCCCAAGATCGCCGAAATTGCCTTTCTCGCGGCCATAGACGAATTCGGAAACGCCGCCGGAGATCGTCACCTCATCGATTGCGCCGCGATAGGCGATCGGATCGAGCCGCAGCAGCGACGACGCGCCGACCTTGGGCGCGGCGCCCTGCATCGCCTCGAACAGCCGCATCGCCATGCGCGCGGCAAGCGCTTGCGCCTCTTCGGGCTTCAACGGACCGCCCAGCGAAAGATTCATGCCCAGCTCGGCGGCGAATTGGCGCCCGGATTCCTCGATGCGCGTGATGCGACCTTCCTTGTCGGTGACAACAAGGCGCGCGCCGACATCGACCGCTGTCAGGTCCACAACGCGGCCATCGGCGCACACCGCGATCTTCGATGTGCCGCCGCCGATATCGACATTCATCACGACCTTGCCGCGGTTGGCGCGCGTTACCGCGCCCGAGCCATAGGCCGCCATTACCGTTTCGAGATTGTCACCGGCGCTGACCGCGACGAGCTTGCCCGTCTGCGCCGCGAAGAGATCGGCGATGGCGCGCGCGTTCTTCCGCCGCACGGCAACGCCAGTGAGGATCAAAGCACCGGTATCGATCTCGCTCGGCTGCACCTTGGCGAATTCATATTGCTTGGCGATGAAGGCGCCGAGCTTTTCGGCGTCGATGGTTTCGTCGGCGCTGTAGGGCGTCAGCAATATGTCGGATTCGTAGAAGGTCTCGCGCTGGGTGACGATGTACCGACTGTCGAGCCGCTCCAGCACGATGCGCGAGAAGACGAGATGCGAGGTGGATGAGCCGATATCGACGCCGACCGAGAGAATGCAAATCTCGTCTTCGCCTTCGAGCGAGCGGCCTTTGCTGGAGAAGAATATCCTGCCGCCTTCGGCCTCTTCCGTCATACGCGATGCCTCATGGAACCCCGAACAGTAGGCCCGGATAGAGCTCTATCTGCAATGCGAGCGCAAACATCGCCCAGGTGAACACGGTCATCACAGCGGCCGTTACCAGCGACGTGAAATAGGTCTGCTTCCCATGAAACCTCATGGAGCCGAAAATATACAACGGAACGGCATAGAGAATGCCGATCAGCACCAATGCCGCCGTGAACAGCATCACCCATATCAACGCACTGGCTTGACGCATCGCCGATTGCGGCGCCTCCGCCTCCGCGCTCTTTTCCGCCGCGGCGGGATTGAGCACCCGCGTCAGGGAGCGTCCGACAGGCGTCTCCGTCCGGGAGACGATATCCAATGCCAGCAATGCCAGCATCAACCACGCGATGGGGACCGGGAAAAGCCGGGACTGCGCCGAGTAACCGTAAGCTGTCGCCAAATATACGATGGTGACTCCCACCAAGACGGTGGCGGGCGCATAGTCGATGAGACGCGTTCCGAGGATGCGTTTCATGATCCGCCTGCCGTCTTCGTGGCTGCCAAATCCCGCCGGCTAAAGAACGTGCGAATAAAGGGGCTCGCCACGGACATCACGATGCAAAGGACGATGATGGCGCTGGGGATTCGCGAGACGTAAATAGACCAGCCTCCGTCGCTCATGATCATCGATTGGTGATAATTGCGTTCCGCCAGGGAGGCGAGCACCAGGGCGACAACCATCGTGATGCGCGGGTAATCGAACTTGATCATGACATAGCCGATCAGCCCGAATACGGCGCTCAGCACGACGTTCTCTATCACCATGTCGGTGGCATAAGAGCCGACCAAGGAAAGAACGATGATGACCGGAGCGAGAAGCTGCGTATCGACGCGGGTGAGGCGCGCCAAGGGCCGGGCGAACAGAAGTCCAACGAAGGAGGAGAGGATGCAGGAGGCCGTGAGCGCCCAGATCAGGCTGTAAATCTCGAGCTGGTTCTGTTGCAGCATCAAGGGGCCGGGCTGCATGCCGTGCAGGATCAGGATGCCCATGAACACCGCCATTTCGGCGCCGCCGGGCAGCCCGAAGGCGAGGGTGGGGATAAGGGCCGAGCAATCCTTCGCGTTGATGGCGGCTTCAGGCGCGATCACGCCCTTGATATTTCCTTTGCCGAAGGACTCCGGATCTTTGGATGCCTGCACGGTCAGGCTGTAAGAGAGAAAAGAGGCAACGGTTACGCCGACGCCCGGGACGACTCCGACGAACGTACCGATGAGGGAGCCCCGCAATACGGTTCCCCAATGGCGGAAGGTCTCGAACAGGCCGGCCCCGATATTGGTGATCTGCACATTGCCGTCTGCTTTTGCGATGGAGCCGCCTTTCACCGAGAGGTGCATCATCTCCGCGACTGCGAACAGTCCCACGAGAGCGGGCACGAGATGCACGCCGTCCCACAGATACTCGATGCCCATCGTGAAACGTTGGCCGCCTGTGACGTCGTTGTAGCCGATCGAGGCGATCATCAATCCGGCGACGCCCGAAACCAACGCGCGCAACGTCTTTCCGCGCGACGTCGTGGCCACCAATACGAGACCCAGCACGGCGATAAGGAAGAATTCCGGCGGACCGAACGCCAGCACGAGTTCGGTGGCGATGGGCAGCACCAGCAGCACCGAAATCGTTCCGATGATGCCGCCGATGGCATTGGCGCTGGCGGCCGCGCCTATGGCGAGTCCCGCCTTGCCCTGCTGCGCCAGAGGATATCCGTCCAGGCATGTCACGGCGTTTGCCGTTTGGCCCGGCGTGTTCAACAGAATGGCGGTAACCGCACCACCCATCGGTACGCCGCCCATCACGCCGCCGGCCAAGGCGAGCGCCTCGACGGGTTCGAGGCCATAAGTGAAGGGGGTCAGCAAAGCGAGGGCGGTCGTTCCGCCTAACCCGGGCAACACGCCCACGAACAAACCGACAGCCATCCCAAACAGGAGAAAGACCAGGGCCTGCGGCTGAAACAGACTGAGAAAGCCACTAAGCCAAAAATCCAGCATCTTAAGCCTGGCCCCGGTTCACATTTCTCGTTGGAGAAATTCCGCCGAACATGTGGCCTATGACTGGAGGGCCGGTCAACTGGCGCTGAGGGTGGTCTTCCACTTCTCGAAAAAGGCGCGCTGTTCATTGAGGATGGCGACCGCCTGGGTCGGCGTCTTGGGCAGCATGATGAGGTCGTTGTCCTTGGACCATTTGACGACGACAGGATCGGCCAGCGCCTTCGCCAGCGCGGCCGAGAGGATGTTCTGGACGTCCGGCGGCGTGCCGGGAGGCGCCGCCACCAGCCGCTCGACGCTGATCCTGTCGAGCTCCGGCTGGGCCAGCGTGGTCGCATCGGGAATCCCCGGAATGCTGGAATGCGTTTCGAAGCTGACGATGGGCCGGATGCTGCCGCCGCGCACGTAACGCATGGTGGTGGGAAGGGCGGCGATGACCGCATCGGAATCGCCCCTTATGGCGGCGACCACATAATCGGCCGAGCCCTTATAGCCGGTGATCAATTGCTTCCTGATCCCCAAAAGCTGCGTGCCGATCATGGTCGCGACATAGGCGGTGCCTTCGGGGCCGGTGACGGACAGCTTCACCGGGCGCTGGGCGGAGAGCGCCTTCAGATCGGCGAAATTTTTGATCGGCGATTTCGAGCTCACGCTGATGAGATAGCGCTCGCCTTCGCCCATCGCGCCGACCCAGGTGAACTTGTTGAGATCGTAGGCGCGGGTGCCCTGCTGCTCCTGCAGGATGAACATGCCGGGCACGTTGAGGATGCCGATGGTGTAGCCGTCGGGACGCGCGCGGTAGAGCTGCGCGACGCCGCGGCTGCCGGCGCCCGACGCGACATTGATCGGCACGATGCTGACTTTGCGCGGCAGATATTTTTCCATCACCGGGGTTATGAAACGCACATAGACGTCGAAGCCGCCGCCGGGCGCGTAGGGAATGACGAACTGGATATTCTTCGCCGGGAAGACAGCGGGGGCGGCGGAGGCATAGCGCGCGGCAAGAAGCGCCGGCGCGGCGGCGCCCGCGGTCTTCAACATTTCGCGGCGTGAAAATTTCGGCATGTCGTTCTCCAAAGCGTCTTCCCCCGTTTACGCGGCGATTAGGTATTTTCGCCATCTTTCGAAGAAGGCGCGCTGCCGGGCGATCAGGGCCGCAGTCTCGGCGGGTGTCTTCGAGCGCATGATAATATCGTTTTCCTTGGCCCAAGCGACCACTTTGGGGTCGCTCTCGGCCCTCGCGAGCGCGACGCTGAGGATATTCTGGATTTCGGGGGGCGTTCCGGGCGGTGCGGCCACCGGGCGTTCGAGGCTGATATCGTTAAGCTCGGGCCGGCCAAGCGCGGTCGCGTCGGGAATTCCGGGGATGCTCGTCTTGGTTTCGAACGAGGCGAGGATGCGTAGGTGTCCCCCCTTCGCATAGCGCAGCATGGTCGCGGTCGCCGAGATGACCGCGTCGGAATCGCCGCGGATGGCCGCGACGATGAAATCCGCCGAGCCCTTATAGCCGGTGATGAGCTGGCGGCGGATTCCAAGGAGCTCGGTACCGATGACGCAGGCGGCCGCCGCGGTGCCTTCCATTCCGGTGACGGAGAATTTCACCGGCCGCTGGCGCGACAGGGCCACCAGATCGGCGAAACTCTTCAGCGGCGAGTTCTGGCCGACGCCGACGAGATAGCGCTCGCCTTCGCCCATGCAGCCGATCCACGAAAATTTGGCGAGATCGTAGGCGCTGTTTCCCTGTATCGCTTGCTGGATGAACATGCCCGGTATGTCGAAGATGCCGATCGTGTGGCCGTCCGGACGCGCACGGTAGAGCTGGCCGATGCCGCGGTTGCCGCTCGCCGCCGTGACATTGATCGGAACGATGCTGACCCTATTGGGAAGGTAGCTCTCCATCACCGGCGAGACGTAGCGGACGAAGGAATCGAAGCCGCCACCCGCCGCATAGGGGATGATGAATTGGATGTTGCGGGCGGGGAAGGCGGGCGCCGCGGCGAAGGCGAAGGGCGGACACGCCAATAGGGGCGCGGCGGCGGCGCTCGAAATCAGGACATCGCGACGGGTGAAATTTACCATTCGAGGCCGAAACCTGCTTGTTCCCGGGAATCCGAGCCTAACGTCGCGCAAACCGCAACCCTAGCCCCAATGCGCGCCGCTTCAGGCGGGAATCCGCCCCGTTTCCGGCCAATTCATCACAATCCGGGGAGAAGCACTGCGGGCTCAACGACCTACGGCCCCCGCGCGAACGCAGGCTGGGCCGGGGCGTATCGCCCCTAACGCCAATCAACCACGCCACTTTACGAGGAATTCATGTTGCCGGTCTAAGCAGAAGGGTCGGAGAACGATATTAGGATCATCGAGGGCCGCTTCATGACCATGCTTGATGGCGCAGCAATACGGCCGCGATTTCTCCGGCAAGCCCTTCGCTATTTGGGACTCAGCGGCATGACCGCGCTTCTGCTCGAAACCGATCTGAACGCGGAACAGCGAAAATTCGCCGACATCGTGCGCGAGTCGGCGGACGCGCTTCTGATCGTGGTCAACGACATTCTCGACATCTCCAAGCTCGAGGCCGGCAAGCTTGAGATCGAGACCATCGATTTCGATCTGGTCAACGCGGTCGAGAGCGCTATCGCGTTGATGTCCGGCAAGGCCCACGAGAAGGACATCGACCTTGGCGTCTTCGTCGATCCGGCGGCCCGCGGTGTCTATCGCGGCGATCCGACGCGCATCCGTCAGGTGCTGCTCAATCTTCTCGGCAACGCCGTCAAATTCACCGAAAAAGGCGGCGTTTCGGTGCAGGTCACGGTGGTGCGCGACGGCAGCGATACGGCCGACGCCTCGCGGTTGCGCTTCGAAGTGACGGATACCGGCGTCGGCATGCCGGAGAATGTGCGTGCGCGGCTGTTCCAGAAATTCACTCAGGGCGATTCCTCGGTGACGCGCCGCTTCGGCGGTACCGGCCTTGGTCTCGCCATCTCGCGCCAATTGGTCGAGCTGATGGATGGCCAGATCGGCGCTACGAGCCAGGCCGGCGAGGGCTCGACCTTCTGGTGCTAAATCCCCCTCGAACGCTCCAAAGCCACCGTGCTCGACAGCAAAAGTCTGCCGGCGCAACTCAAGAAGCTGCACGTTCTCGTCGTCGATGACATCCAGATGAATCTGGAGATCCTCAGCCGCCAGCTCGGCGTCTTTGGAATGAACGTCGCGACGGTCGCCGACGGCTTTGCCGCCATCGCGGAGCTGGAGCGCGCCTGGTATCGCGGCAAGCCTTACGACCTTGTGTTCCTCGATCAGATGATGCCGGGACTTGCCGGTGAGGGCCTGGCCGAACGAATCCGTGCCGAGCCGAAGCTCGCGGAAACCAAGCTGGTGCTGGTGTCGTCGGCGGGCTCGCATGGCGTCAGGAAATCGGCGGTGGCGATGCTCGATGCCATCGTGGGAAAGCCGGTGCGTCAGCAAGATTTGTTCGATTGCCTGATGAAGATCTACAGCGTGCCGTCGGCCAAGCTGCTTATGCCGGCGCGCCGTGCCACCGATAGGAAAAATCCCGTCGCGGCTGTTCCGCTGAGCGTGCTGCTCGCCGAAGACAACAGGATCAATCAGCAATTCGCCATCATGGTGCTGAGCAAGGCGGGACACGCGGTCGATTCGGTCTGGAACGGACATCAGGCGGTCGATGCGCTGCGCCGCAAGAACTACGACCTCGTGTTGATGGACATCCAGATGCCTGAACTCGATGGGATTCAGGCCACGAAACAGATACGGGCGCTGCCGGCGCCGAAATGCAACGTCGCCATCATTGCCATGACGGCGAACGCGATGACGGGCGTCAAGGAGGAATATCTAGCCGCCGGCATGAACGATTATCTGGTAAAACCGGTTCAGCCTCACATGCTGCTCGCCAAGGTCGCGCAATACGCGCCCGCCGCGAAGGCGGATTACTGGACGGAACCTTCCTCCGAACCGGCGCATGCGGGCCATAAGGATCCGTCGCTGCTGCCCGTGCTCGATCTCGACAAGCTGAAGAGCTTGGAGGATGTGCTGCCGCCGGATCAATTGCGCGATTTCCTGTCGCTGTTTCCACCCGACATGCAGACGCAATTGGTGGAACTGCAAAACGCCTACGCGCAACGCGACTTTCTCGGAATCGCGCGCACGGCGCACATCGTCGTCAGCAATGCCGGCAATGTCGGCGCCATGCAGACCTGCGCGCTGGCGCGGGCGCTCGAAAGAGCCTGCGCCGGCGATCAAAGCGCTTGCGAGACGCTGCTGGCTTCATTGGAAGATGCCGCCATCTCAGCCGTCAGCGCGCTCAATGTCTGGCTCGACAGCAAGGCACAGGCGAAACAGGGGCATACCGCGCGCGCATAATTGTCGAAATCGCGGATGCCACGGCGATTGTCAGCGCGTGTGCATCGCGCGCATAATGTCCTCGATACGGAGGACATCATGAAACCGGCACGGCTTCTCGCGCTTGCAACGATCGCATCCCTCGCCTCGACGGGCGCGAGCTTGGCCCAGAGCCATCCGGAATATGTGCCCTTGGGGCGGATTCAAGCCGCGCTCTACAAACCGGACAGCGGCCCCGCGCCCCATATCGCCTATCTGATCGCACACCGGACGGCGAACCAGCTCAGCACGCTTGCCTGCACCGAGCTCGCTAGCCGCGGCTTCCTCGTCGTGTGCTTCAACACGCGCTTCGTCAACAACGAGACCATCGTCAATTGGGAAGAGACGCCACTCGACGTCAAGGCAGCGGTGGATTTCGCGCGGGCGCAACCCGGCATCACCAAGGTGGTGCTGCTCGGCCATAGCGGCGGCTCGCCTTTGATGAGCTTCTATCAGGCCATCGCGGAGAACGGCGCCGCCTACTGCCAGAAGCCGGAGCGCATGATGAAATGCGGGAATATTCCGGCGCTGACGCCCGCCGATGGGCTCGTCTTCCCCGACGCGCATCCGGGCAATCCGGCGCAGGCGTTACGCGGCATCAATCCTTCGCTGTCGGTGGTGGACGGCAAAATCGTGGTTGACTCCACGCTCGATCCGTTCAGTGCCGCCAATGGCTACAATCCGAAGGGGCCGTCGAAATATTCCAAGGACTTCCAGACTCGCTATTACGCCGCGCAATCGCGAGCGATGAACGCGCAGATCGCCAAAGTGATGGAGGCGAAGGCGCGCATGGCAAAGGGCGAGTACACCTATCCCGACAACGACATCGTGCTGGTGCCGTTCAGCGATCAGGAGGGCTCCGCCGGCCTGATGCTGATGGATCCGTCGATCCCGGAATTCATGAGCACGGCGAAGCCGCAGAAACTGCTCAAGAACGACGGCAGCATTGTGCGCCAGATCGTGCACAGCGTGGCCGTGCCGGAGCTCGGCCAGGCCGAATCCAACCGCGAATTCAACGCCGGCACCAAGGTGCTGACGTTCACGTCTTACTTAAGCGCCAATGCCACGCGGTCGACGAATTCGGTCGACGGCATCGACCATTGCTCGACGAATATTTCGACGATCTGCAATTTGCGCACGGTGAAGGCGCCGATCCTCGTCGCTGCGATGGGCGGTTGGCGTTTCGTGCGCGACCAGGAGCAGATGTACGAAGAATCGCCCGCCGCCGATAAGGATTTCATCGTGGTCGAAGGGGCGATCCACCCCTATACGCCGTGCCGGCCGTGCGAGAAGACACCGGGGCAATATTCGAACACGGTCAAGAACCTGTTCGACTACATGGCGGCGTGGACCAACAAGCGCTTCTAACCGACGTCCTTTTGGCCGAAGCCGGCGATGCGCTTGTAATTGTCGGAGAGCGCACGCAGCTCGTCCTGACTGATGAATTTGTCGAGATCGTCGAACGGACGGTCGCCGGTCAGCTCATCGACCTTGATGTTGATGAAATCGGGCGGCGTCGTGCGGTTGGTGTGCACGATCTTCGTAGTGGTCGCGAGCCGCGCGGCTTCGTAAGCCGTCAGCGCTTCCTGCGGATGGTCCGTTGTCTGCATCAGATCGGCGAGCGTGCGCGCGTCGATCAGCGCCTGCGCCGAGCCGTTCGAGCCGCGCTGATACATCGGATGCGCGGCATCGCCGAGGAACGTGATCCGCCCGAACGTCCAGCGCGGGATCGGGTCCTTGTCGACCATCGGATATTCCAACAGCACTTCGGAACGCTTCAGCAGTGCCGGCACATCCAGCCAATCGAATTTCCAGGATTCGTAAATAGGGAGAAAATCCTCGAGCTTGCCCGGCTTGTTCCAATCGTTCTTAGGCCGGCCGAGCAAAGGCGCTTCCGTCGTCCAATTGATCAACTGGTTTCCCTCGCCGTCGATGTCGTCGACGATCGGATAGATCACGATCTTGCCGGTCTTGATCGAGCCGATGCGGATATAGGTGTGACCGTCCAGGATGGGCTTGCCGCGCGCCACGCCGCGCCAGGTGTTGATGCCTTCGAAGGCGACGTCTTCGCCCGGATAGAAATGACGCCGCACGGCGGAATTGACGCCGTCGCAAGCGAGCGCGATGTCGGCGCGAACCGATGGGGCCGCCGCGCCCGTCGTCGTTTTCTGGAAATGCAGAGTCACGCCGGAATCGTTTTGCTCCAGCCCGATGCAGCGCCGGTTGAGCACGATACGGTCCGCGCCGAGGCGTGCTTTTGCCGCCTCAAACAGGATCGTGTGCAGCCGTCCGCGATGGATGCCGACTTCCGGATAGGAATAGCCGGCGCGAAGTCCCCGCGGTTCCTTGTAGATGAGTTGTCCGAAGCGGTTGAAGAAGGCGCTTTCGTAATTGGTGATCCCGGCGGCGACGAGTTTTTCCTGAAGCCCGAGCTGCGTCAGCTCGCGCATCGCATGGGGCAGGATGGTGATGCCAACGCCGAGCTCCTTGATCTCGGGCGCGACCTCGTAGACGCGCGACGGTATCCCGCGGCTGTGCAGGCCAAGCGCGAGCGCAAGCCCGGCGATGCCGCCGCCGACAATGGCGATGTCGGTGTTTGGGTTTTTCATCCGCGCTTCAACACTTCGGGGTTCATCAGATTCTTCGGTGCGCCGTCGAGGAAGGCGAGAATATTTTCCATCGCCGGCTGATAGAATGCGTGCAGGCCTTCTTCCGTGGTGAAACCCAGATGCGGCGTCAGCACCGTGTTGGGCAAATCGCGGAACGGATTGTCGGACGGCAGCGGCTCGGAATCGAACACGTCGAGCGCGGCGACAATCTTTTTCTCCCGGATGGCGGCAAGCAGCGCCGCCTCGTCCACGATCGGCCCGCGCGAGGTGTTGATGAAGATCGCGTTCTTCTTCATGCTGGCGAAATCACCGGCGCTGATCAGCCCGCGCGAACGCGGCCCCAGCACAAGATGCACGGTGACGGCATCGGATTCGGCGAACAATTGGTCCTTGGTCACAAGCTCGGCGCCCGCTTCCTTGGCTTTCTCGGCGGTCAGATTCTGGCTCCACGCGATCACGCGCATGCCGAGCGCGTGGCCGTAGCGCGCCATATAGGCGCCGATACGCCCCAAGCCGATGATGCCGAGGGTGCGATGTTCGAGATTGATCCCAGGCGGAATACCCTGTTGGAAGCGCCCGGCGCGAATGGCGGCATCGCCTTGCGGAATTTTGCGCGCGGCGGCGAGCAGCAGCGCCAGCGCCATTTCGGCGGCCGGCGCCGGCGAATGGCCGCCCGAGGTGAGCGTGCAGATAATGCCGCGCTTGGTCGCCGCTTCGAGATCGACATTGGGTGCGCGCGAGCCGGTCAGCGACAACATCTTCAGCTTCGGCAATTTCGCAATCAGTCCTTCCGAAAAACGCGACCGCTCGCGCAGCAACAGAACGATATCGAAATCGGCGAGCAGCGTTGCCGCTTCGTCCTCTTCTCCGGCCGCGAAATGGCGCTGGAAGAATTCAAGCTCGGCCCGCGCGGCCAGAGGCGACCAGTCGATAAGGCCGCGCGCCGCGTTCTGCCAATCATCGATAATCGCAACTTTGGTCTTCGCCATGCGGGAGGCCTCAACTTTGGGCAGCGGGCATTTAATGCTAAAGGACGCGGAAAGCTAGCAACAGCGGAGCGCGCTCGCCAGACGCGCGCGGAACGGTCCTCATGCGTTGGTCTCGTGCATCTTTCGCAAGCCTGGCTGCCGCGATGATGGTGTCGGGGGTGCAGGGGCAAAACGCGGCACCCAGGCTCAATCTCGCCACGGCCCAGAAAATGGCGGATGCCTGCGTCGCCTATGCCGGCGCGCATAATGGCGCGGTGAGCATCTGGGTCTATGACGAGCAAGGCGGCGTGGTCTATTTCCAGCGCATGGACGGGGCGCTTCCCGATGGTCCGGCCTTTGGACCGGCGTCGCCGGGATTCATAGGCAATGAGAGCACCCAGCCCTTCACCCGGGAACCCGGCACGGGCGCGTCGGCGGGCGATCCCGTCATCCTCAACGGGCGCAACATCGGCAGCGTGCAGGTCACCGGCATGGGCGCCACCGGCAACTTTGCCTGCGCCCGGGTCGCCATAGACGCGGGCGTTCCACCGGGCCGGGTTAACGGTCCCGGCGGTCGCTAGGCTTGCCTCCGGGCCGGCGACCTGACAAACCGGCGGCGGCGAATATAATATGAACTTCGTGGCGAACACGGTCTTGAAGACACGCGACCAGACGGAGCTCTCGGTGGACATCGAGGCGCTGGCGCGCGCGCGCGTGGAAACCGACCCGTTTCCCTACGCGATCGTGCCCGGCTTCGTGAAGCACGCCGCCTTGGACGCCATTCGCGCGGATTTTCCCATCGTCGCCCATCCCGGCAGCTTCCCGCTTTCGACGCTGAGCTATGGCCCGGCCTTCCGCCGTCTGATCGACGACCTTAAGGGCGATGAGATGCAGAAAATCGTCGCCGAACGTCTGGGTCTCGATCTTGCGAACCGGCCGACCACGGTCACGGTGCGCGGGCAAAGCCGGGCGGCCGACGGCAAGATCCACACCGACAGCAAGACCAAGCTCGTCACCGTGCTCATCTACATGAACGATGCGTGGGAGAGTCCGAAGGGACGCCTGCGCCTGGTGCGCTCGGCGGACAATCTCGACGATGTGGTGGCCGAAGTGCCGCCCGATGAAGGCACGCTGCTGCTGTTCAAGAACCAGCCCAATGCGTGGCATGGGTTCGAGCCGTTCGCGGGCCCGCGCCGCGTCATACAGTTGAACTGGGTGACGGATGCGTCCGTCGTGCGGCGCGAGGAATCCCGCCATCGCCTCAGCGCCTTCTTCAAGCGTCTGTTCAAGAAGCCGGGTTAGAGCGGGCCATGCCGCTGAACATCGAAACCTTTTCCAATGCGGTCGGCGGCAACGCCTTCTACAAGGCGGCGACGCATCCGCTGGCGGCTAACCCTGCGCGGGCGCTGTTGGCGAAATTGCGCGCCAATGGCGCGGTGGCGCTCTACGACCCGCATAATCTGCTGGCGGCGTTCGATGCGTTCTATCCGCTGGACGGCATCGAGATCGCCGGATTGTTCGTGCAGGATGTCAGCCATATCGGCCGCGCCTTTCGCAATCATGCCGCACGGCCCGTGACCGAGCTTGCCGATTGCCGCTGCGGCACGGTGCTGATCGCCGGCTTCGACACAGCGCCCGCAACCGCGCAAATCCGCACCCTGGCGAAACACGCGGCGCTCGTCAGCTTCGATGAGATGCGCCTGCCCGCGGACATGATCACCGACAGATCGCGCTATCTCTCCAATCTCAACTTCGCCACCAATTTCATCTTCTTCCGCGATTGCGACGGCCATCACACGCGCCTCGTCACCACCAATTATTGGGGCGGCTATGGCGCCAAGGGCGGGCACATCTGGTTTCGGCTGTTCGATGACGGCGGCAATGCGCTTGCCGAATGGCGGCAGGATTTGCCCGCCGCCTATGCCTCCATCGTTATCGACAGCAAAGAGGTGCGCGCGCGTTTCGGGTTGCCGCCCTTCACCGGTCAATTGTTCGCTCATGTGGTCGGCGCGGCCGGGCACGACATCGTCAAATATGCGCTCGACACCTATGGCGATGCGGGGGACGTGCTCTCATGCACGCATGACGCCAATTCCTGGCCGTCCAATCTCTATGCCGGTCTGCCTGCGCCGAACGCCGATGAAAATGTCGTGCTGTGGGTGCAGAATTCGCATCCCAATCCGATCGAAGGCGGCGAGATCGGCCTGAACCTGATGGGCGATGCGAACATCGCCTGGCTGAAGGAACCTGTTCCCGCCTTTGCGTCGCGCGCGTTGCATGTCAGCGCGTTGTTGCCGGAAGCGCGCTGGCCGCAGCAAATCGAAATCCGCGCCGGCAAGCATCTGGTGCGGCCGCGCTATGAGGTGGTTGCCAAGAACGGACGGCGCCGCATTTCCCATCCCAATGTCGAGCGCGAGGATTTGAAGCTCGACGAGACGCTGCCCAAGCTCGGCGCGTTGCTCGGTAAGGGGTTCATTCTTCCGGGACCGGTGCTACCGCTGAAGCGCTACCGCAGCGCCATTCTGCCGACGCCGATGTCGAGCGTGCAGACGCGGCTTCCGGTCAAGCTCGCCATCTATGACCGCAACGGAAAGAAAGCGGCCGAACATTCCTTCGGCAATCTCAAGCGCAGCGATTCGATCGCGCTGACCGCCAACGAGCTTCTGAATGGCCATATCGATGGCGGTTACGGACATATGGAGCTGGCCTATGATTTTGCCGCCGGCGCTGAAGCCGATGGCTGGCTGCATGCGCTATTCCGTTACGAAGACGTCGAGACCGGCCACGGCGCCGAGACGAGCTTCGGCGCGCACATGTTCAACACGCTCATCACTTACAAAGGCGAGCCGCAATCCTATAAGGGTCCGCCGCCCGGCCTTTCGACGCGGCTGTTCCTGCGTATCGGTGCGCCGCCGCTCGATACGATGTGCCATCTGATCTATCCCGCATCGCTGCCTTGGCACGATGTTTCGGATACGGCGCTGATCCTGATGTCGGAAGCAGGCGAGGAAGTCGCGCGCCGTGTCGTGAACATTCCCTGCGGGGGTTCGCATCTCTGGCGCGTGAACGAGACCTTTAGCGGAGCGGAACACAAAGCAGCGGGCGTGCATGGCTACGCCGTGGTGCGCGACACCACCTGCCGCCTGTTCGGCTATCACGGTCTTATCGGCACAAACGCCTTCAGCCTGGACCACATGTTTGGCTTCTGAGGCTCCCATCTCCTGCTGGCCCATCTCCTGCTGGGTAGTGACCGACGGGAAAGCCGGAATGGAAAGCCAATGCGTCGGGCTCGCCGAGGCGCTTGGGCTGACGCCCATCGTCAAACGCGTGAAGCTTCGCAGCCCCTGGCGGCAGCTCACGCCCTATTTCCGCCTCGGCGGATTGGCGCAATTCGCGAGCGGCAGCGATTCCTTGGCGCCGCCCTGGCCCGATCTTCTGATCGCCACCGGACGGCACAGCGTGGCGGCCTCGCTTTTGGTGAAGCGTCTCAGCGGTGGACGCACGCGCATTGTGCAATTACAGAATCCGGTCATTGCGCCCGCGCATTTCGATCTCGTCGTGGTGCCGCGTCACGATGAGCTACAGGGCGCCAATGTCGTCGAGACGCGCGGTGCGCTCCATCGCGTGACGCCGGATCTGATCGAGGCAAGCGCGGCGCGGCTCGCGCCGAAAGTCGCCGATCTGAAGCGGCCCTATATTTCGGTGCTGCTTGGCGGCTCCAATGCCGTCTACCGCATGGGCGCCGCCGATATGTCGGCGCTGGCGGCGCAACTTGGGCAAGCGGCGCGCGAAAAATTCGCCAGCTTTCTCATCACGCCGTCACGCCGCACGGGCGAAGAAAATCTGCAAATCCTGAAAACCGCGCTGGCGGGCGTGCCCCATTTTCTTTGGGACGGCGTGGGCGACAATCCCTATTTCGGGCTGTTGGGGTTGGCGGATTTCATCGTGGTGACCGCCGACTCCGTCAACATGGTGTCCGAGGCCGCCAGCACCGGCAAACCCGTCTATGTCGCCAATCTTCCCGGTGGATCGGAGAAATTCGCGCGCTTCCATCGCGCATTGCGCGCCGACGGCGTGACGCGGCCCTTTGTCGGTGCGCTAGAGTCCTACGCCTACAAGCCGCTGGACGATGTGGCCATGGTTGCGGCTCGCGTACGGGCGCTGTTGCGCGTGGGCTAACCCCGTACTAAGCGTTTCCACGCAGCTCTTCATCGCCATCGCGTGACGCCTCTTTACATCTCTATTCTTGTCGGCATCGGGTTCCTGTCGGGGACATCCAACGCGCTCGTGGGCGGCGGCACGCTGTTCAGCTTCCCCGTGCTCGTCTGGTTGGGCATTCCCCCCGTGACTGCGGTCACCACCAATATGATGGCGCTTTGGCCCGGAACGGTGACCTCGGCGATTGCCTGTTATCCGCAAACCAAGAATGTGCGTTCCACACTGCCCGTGCGAATCTTTGCCGTGTCCGCGGGCGGGGTAGCCGGCGCGATTCTGCTGCTGCTGTCGGGCGATGCGCTGTTCGCGAATCTGGTTCCCTGGCTGCTTGGCGGCGCAACGACCCTCTTCGCCTTCTACAAGCCTTTTGTCCGCTATGTGCTGCGCGCCTCGCCCGATCATCGCAACGTCACGGCATTGCCGATCATGGAATTCTTCTGCGCCATCTATGGCGGCTATTTCGGCGCCGGTATCGGGATTTTGATGCTGGCCGCGATGGCGCTTTCGGGCGAGCACGATATGCAAAGCGCCAATGCGCAGCGCAACTTCCTCGTTTGTTTCATTCAGGGTACCGCGGTCGCCCTGTTCGCCTTCTCGGGAACGGTCAATTGGCCGGTGGCGTTCATCGTGATGATCGGCTCCATCACCGGCGGCTATTTCGGCGCCCGTGTCATCCGCTTCATTCCCAACGAATGGCTGCGCTGGCTGATCACGGCGGCCGGCGCCATTTTCTCCGTGATTTATTTCGTAAGAGTCTACGGATAGGCCGTCTCGCCATGTATGAGCTTCTTGCCGGCACGCGGATCATCGACCTGACGACGACCTATCTCGGTCCCTATGCCACGCAATTGCTCGGCGACATGGGCGCCGACATCGTCAAGGTCGAGTCGCTAGAAGGCGATGTCGGGCGCTTCCCGCGGCCCAATCGCGCGCCCGACATGGGCGCCGGCTTCATGAACGCCAACCGCAACAAGCGTTCCATCGCCATCGACCTCAAAGCGCCGGATGGGCGCGCCATCGTGGAGAAGCTCGTCGCGAACGCCGATGCGCTCGTCCACAATATGCGGCCCAAGGCGGCCGAACGGCTCGGGCTTTCCTATGAGGCGCTGAAGGCGATCAATGCCGGGCTCGTCTATGTCTTTGCGCCGGGCTTCGGCCAGGATGGGCCGAATGCGGACGAGCCCGCCTATGACGACATCATCCAGGCGATGTCGGGATTGGCCGCGCTGAACGCGGATACGAGCGGCAATCCGCGTTTCGTTCCTACCATCATCGCCGACAAGGCGGTCGGCCTGCATCTCGCCTTCGCGGTCGCTTCGGGATTGGTGCATCGGGCGAAGACAGGCGAGGGCGCTTTGATCGAAGTGCCGATGTTCGAAAGCATGATCTCGTTCCTGATGGTCGAGCATTTGTCGGGACGCAGCTTCGTGCCGCCCACGGGGCAGGCCGGTTACGAACGGATGCTGGCGAAGAACCGCCGCCCCTACGCCACGCGCGACGGCTATGTCGCGATCATGCCTCACACCTCGCAGCAATGGACGCGCTTCCTGGAATGTGTCGGGCGTGCCGATTTGCTCAAAGAGGATTGGGTGAAGGATCCGGTGCAGCGCAGCGCCAATGTGGATGCGCTCTATCAGATCATCATCGACGCAGCGCCGGCGAAGACAACCGCCGAATGGCTGGCGCTGATGAGGGAGCGCGACATTCCCTGCGGTCCCGTCAACACACTGGAGGATTTGTTTTCCGAACCGCATTTGTCGGCCGTGGGCTTGTTCAAGAGCATCGCACATCCGACCGAAGGCGCGCTGACTCAGACCCGCACTCCCTTCCGCATCGGCGGCGCGATGCGCAAACCCGACCTTCCTGCCCCCAATGTCGGCGGCAGCAGCGAAGCGATTCTCATCGAGGCCGGGTTCTCGGCTGATGAGATCGGCGATTTGATCGCCCGCCGAATCGTCGGCAGTTCGACCGCCCTCTGATGGTGGGCGCTGCAACAAAATACAATTATACACTGTGTAATACGCTCTCGGCTTGGCGGCTGTGCGAATCAGTCGCAAGCGGGCGAGGGTGGTAATTCGGCCAGAAAAAGCTAGATTTTCGGGAACTCGTTCTAATTACAACCGTTCCGATGTATATTCATTAAGCACTATCCCCTTGTCGCGGAAGGTTCATTTCCTTAAGGCAGGGATTCTGGTAAACTCAGGCTGAGCTAAGTCTTTGTGAGAAGTAGGGGTCTATGTCTCGTCGGGTTCTGACCGCAGCATGTTTGGTGCTGGTCGGCGCAGGTTTTGCGTCGGCGGCGTCCGCTGCGCCTGCATTGTCGAACACGCCGTCATTGCGGTTGGCGCCGGGCAAAGGCGTGCTGCTCGATCGCACCGGCCATGTCGTCAATCTGAACCTTGGCGGCGTCAACCTGCCGCCTCTGGCGCAAGACGGAAAATCGCTCGGCGCGAAGACGGTCAATATCTCCAACAGCGTGCAGCTTGCTTTCGCGCATGGGCGCAATTGGGACGTCAACGGCAATCTGTTCCCGGCGAATGCGTCGCTGACCTCCACCTATCTCTCCGGCAGCAACAATTACGGCGGAGCGACATTCTCGTTCGGCAACGAAGTCACCTTCACCGCGGGTCACGCGACCCTTGGACTCGGCGCGCTTGCCGCTCAACAGCCAAGCGATTTTGCGCGCGATCTCGCGGCGCGGCTTGGCGCCGACGTGCGCAGCATCGGGACCACGACGGCGAACCTCAATTGGAACTTCGCCGATTGGGGCGGAGTGGCGCTGACCGCTTCGCGTACCACCGGAAACGCAGGGCTTCTCGGCATCATCCCGAGCTCGCTGGGCGTGGCGGGAACGGCGGAGAGCCAGTCTCTCGGCATCTCGGCGCGCGTCGGCTTCGGCGAAGGCTGGGTCACGACGGTTGCCTATAGCGAAGGCGTGACGCAGCTCGATCTCAACCGCGCTCTGAAGCTCAACAATAATGAAGGGCTCCGCTCCCAGGCCTATGCCATCGGCTTCGCCAAGCAGGACGTGTTCGGCGACGACGCTTTGGGCATTGCGATATCGCGGCCCCTGCAAGTCTTCAGCGGTGCGGCTGCGCTCGATACCAATCAGGCGCTCGCCGCGACCATGGCCCATGAATCCGACGTGGCGCTCGGCTATGTGACGACCTTCCTTGACGGCACGCTGGCGCTGCAAGCCAACGCCGCTTATCAGGTGAACGCCGCGGGCGTGAAGGGTCAGAACGCGGCGACCGGCGTCGTCCGCGCCCGGCTGAATTTCTGAACCGCCTCTAGTCTACCGTCTTCTTCGGCAGCATGACGTTGCCGTGCGCGATGTCCTTGCGCTACAACGCCGCTCCTTTTCTGAGCCGCCTTCGGAGTTCCCTCATGGCCGGACCGCAATATGTTTTCGTGATGAAGGGTCTGTCCAAGACCTATCCGGGCGGCCGTCAGGTTCTCAAGGACATTTGGCTGAGCTTCTATCCCGGCGCCAAGATCGGCATCGTCGGCGTGAACGGCGCGGGCAAGTCCACGCTGATGCGCATCATGGCCGGCCACGACAAGGAGTTCACCGGCGAGGCCTGGCACGCGGACGGCATCCGCACCGGCTATCTGGCCCAGGAACCCGCGCTCAATCAGGATAAGAACGTGCGCGACAATGTCATGGAAGGCGTCGCCGCCAAGAAGGCGCTGATCGACCGCTTCAACGAAATCGCCAACAATTATTCCGACGAGACTGCCGATGAAATGGCGAAGCTGCAGGACGAGATCGATTCCCAGAATCTCTGGGATCTCGATTCCCAAGTCGATCAGGCGATGGACGCGCTGCGCTGCCCCGACGGCGATGCGGAAGTCGCCACGCTCTCCGGCGGCGAGAAGCGCCGCGTCGCGCTGACCAAATTGCTGCTGGATGCGCCAGACATCCTTCTGCTCGACGAACCGACCAACCATCTCGATGCGGAATCGGTCGCCTGGCTCGAACACACGTTGCGCGGATATAAGGGCTGCGTGATCCTGGTCACGCATGACCGCTATTTCCTCGACAATGTGACGGGCTGGATCCTGGAGCTCGACCGCGGCCGTGGCATCCCCCATGAAGGCAACTATTCCTCCTTCCTTGGGGTGCAGGAAAAACGCTTGAAGCAGGAAGGCTCCGAAGCCGACGCGCGCGAGCGCGAAATCGCCCGCGAGCGCGAATGGATTCAGCAATCCCCGCGCGCGCGCCAGGCGAAATCGAAAGCCCGTATCAACGCCTATGAGGAATTGCTGGCGAAATCGCAGGAGCAGCGTTCGGGTCCGGCGCAGATCGTCATTCCGGTCGCCGAGCGTCTTGGGAGTATCGTCGTGCAGGCCGAGGGGCTCGCCAAGGCTTATGGCGACCGGCTGCTGTTCGAGAATGTCGAATTCAACCTGCCGCCCGGCGGCATCGTCGGCGTCATCGGCCCCAACGGCGCCGGTAAGACGACTTTGTTCCGGATGCTCACCGGCCAGGAGAAGCCGGACGCCGGGATGTTGCGTATCGGCGAAAGCGTGCAGATGGGCTATGTCGACCAATCGCGCGATGCGCTCGATCCCAACAAAACCGTGTGGCAGGAAATTTCCGGCGGCCTCGATGTGCTGGAGCTCGGCAAACGCTCGATGCAATCCAGAGCCTATGTCGGCGCCTTCAATTTCAAAGGCGGCGATCAGCAGAAGAAGGTCGGCCAGCTCTCGGGCGGCGAGCGCAACCGCGTGCATCTCGCCAAGATGCTGAAGTCGGGCGCCAACCTATTGCTGCTCGACGAGCCGACCAACGATCTCGATGTCGAAACCTTGCGCGCGCTGGAGATGGCGCTTGAGGAGTTCGCCGGCTGCGCCATGATCATCAGCCATGACCGCTGGTTCCTCGACCGCATCGCGACGCACATGATGGCCTTCGAAGGCGATTCCCACGTCGAATGGTTCGAGGGCAATTATCAGGATTACGAGGCCGACAGGAAACGCCGGCTCGGCGTCGAGGCCGACCAGCCGCACCGGATTAAATACAAGAGATTTGCGCGCGCCTAGGGCTCAACGGTCTGGCGCGATCAATTTCACATCGGGGAAGTAGCTATGGTAGCGCCGCAAATCGCGTGTGAGGATCGGCAGGCGCGCAATTTGTGCATGCGCGCCGATAAAGAAATCGGGAAGGACGCCCGAGCGGGAGCCGCCCGCCGCGCGATAAATTCCGAAAGCTTTTCCTGCCAGGAACAGCGCCTCTTTGGGAGTGCGTTGGAAATCTAAGCTGAGTGATTCAAGCACAAGGTCGAGTGCGGCTTGGTTTTCGCTACGGACCGATAGCTCGGAATAGACGATATCGTTGATATAAAGCGGCCCTTTGGCAGCGCACCTATCCATCGCTTCGACAGACCAATCGAGCCATTTGGGATCGCCGGTTAAAATGTCGAGCAGGACGTTGCTGTCAACCAGCGTCAACGCTTGCCTCTTGGCCGGGGTTTCTCGCCGCGGCTCATTTCCATGATCTCGTCCGTCGTTACGCCCCGGATGATCCGCCGCTTCGCGATGGCGTAAAGGCGGGCTTTGTACGGGCTTGCCGCGTTGGGCTTCTCAATGATGACGGCGCCGGACGCCGTCGCCCGAACTTCGACTCGGTCTCCGGGCTTGATGCCCACTGAATCCCGTACTTTCTTGGGCAATGTCACTTGGCCTTTGACCGTGACAGTCGTGGACATGGCATACCTCGGTAATACCAAGAAGAAAAGTAATACCACCTGGGCGCATTGTCAAAATCCGCGCGTCACCGCCCACCCCGCTTCGATTCGATAGGAAAAATTACCGCGCACTCGCTTGGGCCGCGCCCGAACGCAGCATGTCGGTCTGGCGTTTCAGATCGACGATCAGATCGCCGATGCGCCCATTATGCTGTTGCAGGAAGCTGGTGAAATCGGAGCGCTGGCTTAACGCAAGCCAGATGCCCTCGATCTGCAAATCGGTCACGATCATCCGGCCGCCGCCATCTTTGCGCACGCGGAACGAGGCCTTGTAGACCGGAGCGTTCGCATCGGCGGGATTGATGACATCGGCCGTCACGATGGTGTCGTCGGCCGCGCGGCTTTGCGAGCCGGTGACCTTCAGGGTCTGGCCCTTATACTTGCCCAGACGCGCTTCATAGACGGCGACCGCATATTCGGTGAACGCCTGTACGAAGGTTTCGATCTCTTCCTTCGGCGCGCGGTTGGCATATGGCCCGAGGGTGAATAGGGCGATGCGCCGCGTGTCCGTCACCGACAGCATGAACTGCCGGAATTGGGCGCTGCGCTGTTCGTTTGAAAGCGTCGTGCTGTTGAGGACGGCGTAGCCGCGATCGATGTTCTGACGGACGAACCCTTCCGCGCCGGCGTCGGCCGCGTGCGCTGGTTCGGTGCCGAACGCGCCCGCTGCAAGCAGGAACCCTGCGCCGATCAAGAGCAGCGCCTTGCGCCGCGACGGCAGCAAGCCCTGTTCCAAACCGTTTGAAATCCGCCCCGTCATCGCTCTCTCCATTACCCAGGCAGGCCAGAATTATCGCCATGTGTGGCCGTGTCATGGCAACGCCTTGAACATAGCTTCGTTCCCGCGTTCTGTCTTCCGCCCCTTCGCGGTGGAAGGCTAGAAATCGGGCAGATCCTGCACCGCCGACGCGCCATTGTTGATCTCGTTGACGCGAGTCTGCCGGTACAGGCTGCGTACCGATGCATAATAATCCAGCGACGTCGCTTCGACTTCGTCGAGTGTCTCGATATTGCGTTCGCGGATATCGATGTAATCCACCCCGAAGCGCACATAGGGCAGGTAATTTTTATCGCCCCACTGCACGTAAGAGAGCGGATCGAAGAAAATGTCGGTGAGGCGCCCCAAAATGTCGCGCGGATTGCCGGGACCGAGAAGCGGTATGAAAATATAGGGTCCTTCGCCGACGCCGTAGGCGCCGAGCGTCTGACCTAAATCCTCATCGTGGCGCTGAAGGCCATAGCGCGTCGCGATATCGAACAACCCGCCGACGCCGAACGTGGTGTTGATGCTCGCCCGCATGAAGGTAATTCTGGCGCGGTCGGCCTCGCCTTGCAGCATGTCGTTGGCGAAGATAACCGGCGAATTGAGATTGTTCAGGAAATTGCGAAACGAGTTTCGAACCGGCTGCGGCAGAGTGCGCCGATAGACGATGGCTGTGGGGCGATAAACGCCCTTGTCCACGGCCAAAGTCACGTTGAACATCAGCCGGTTCCAGCCCTCCAACGGGTCGTTGAGGTCTTGTGGGCCGTCGGCCGGCATTGTCGCGCAGCCGGCAAGGGCAAAACCCGTCAGAATCGCCGCGATTATTGTTCTAGGGATACGCATGTCTCTAAATCTGTAGGTGCAGTGTGGGTTTTTCTAGGCTTAGGCACGGCCAAATAACGTCCAAATCACCAAACTAACCATAAATTAGCACACATAAATTGCCGGAAGATTGAGCCCGGTGGTCTTCCACACCCGAAGAAATCTGCCCGATTGCTTGTTGATATAAAGATATGTTTATATTATGGCAGAGAATTCTGGCAGATAGGGCCATGGAACAGCTTGTGAGCATGTTGCGGGCAGCCGGGGACGACACGCGGCTCCGCCTGCTGTTGCTGCTTCTCGAAGCCGAACTCACCGTCAGCGAACTCACCCAGATTCTGGGCCAGAGCCAGCCCCGGGTGAGTCGTCACCTCAAGCTCCTCTGCGAAGCGGGGCTGCTCCAGCGTTTCAAGGAAGGCGCCTGGGTGTTCTATCGGGCCGCGGAACGGGGCGGTGCGGCGCAGCTGGCGAAGGTCTTGGCCTCGCTTACCGATGCCACCGAGGACGCGACGTTGATCGACGATGCGCGCCGGCTCGCGCGCGTGCGTAGCCAGCGCGCCGAAGAGGCCGCCGCCTATTTCAAGGCCAATGCGCCGCAATGGGAAGAGATCCGCTCGCTGCATGTGCCCGAGCAGGATGTCGAGAACGCGGTGGTCAGACTTCTGGGGCATGGGCAGTTGGGCAATGTGCTCGATGCCGGCACCGGCACCGGCCGCATGCTGGAATTGCTGGCGCCGCATGTGGAGCGCGGCATCGGCCTCGATCAAAGCGCCGAGATGCTGGCGATCGCGCGCGACCGGCTGGCGAAGGCGGATGCCGCGCATTGCCAGGTGCGGCGCGGCGACGTCTATCGTCTTCCCTTCGCCGATGGTGACGAGAAGACCGGCTTCGACGCGGTCATCTTCCATCAGGTGCTGCATTATCTCGACGATCCGCAAGCGGCCTTGCGCGAGGCGATCCGTGTCGCCAAACCCGGCGGGCGCATCCTGATCGCAGATTTCGCGCCCCATGAGCTCGAATTCCTGCGCGCCGAACACGCCCATCGCCGTTTGGGCTTCGCCAATTCCGAGGTGCAGGGCTG
Source organism: Alphaproteobacteria bacterium (assembly GCA_009693985.1). GTDB lineage: Bacteria > Pseudomonadota > Alphaproteobacteria > Micropepsales > Micropepsaceae > CAIYRG01. Next base: position 54,140 of record SHWE01000008.1, read on the forward strand.
GTTCGAGGCGGCGGGCTTGAAATCGCTGGGCGCCGAAGCGCTGGCGCCGCGCTCAGGGGTAGAGACGCTCACCGTGATGGTGTGGCTGGGCGAAACCGCCGGCGGCAAGGCTGCGCGGAACGTCGAGGCCGCGGCATGAGTTTGCAACGCCTCGCCGACGCGGCGGCGGCGAATGCCGTCAGCTTCGAATTCTTCCCGCCGAAGAATGAGGACGCCGAAACGCAATTGTGGAACGCGATCCGCCGGCTGGCGCCGCTGAAGCCGCATTTCGTTTCCGTCACCTATGGCGCGGGCGGTTCCACCCGCGACCGCACCCATGCGACGGTGAAGCGCCTGGTCGAAGAGACGGCGCTGAAGCCCGCGGCCCATTTAACTTGCGTCGGAGCGCCGCGCGCCGAAGTGGATTCCGTCATCCGCGATTATTGGCAGGCGGGCGTGCGCCATATAGTGGCCTTGCGCGGCGACATGCCGGAGCTTGGCGCGGCCTATCGCGCTCATGGCGACGGCTACAATTCGACCGCCGAGCTGGTCGCCGCCATCCGCCGCATCGCGCCCTTTGAAGTGAGCGTTTCGGCCTATCCGGAGAAGCATCCCGATTCGCCCTCGCTCGAATGGGACATCGAGACGTTGAAAGCCAAGGTCGATGCGGGTGCCACCCGCGCCATCACGCAATTCGCCTTCGAATACGACACGTTCGCGCGGCTGCGCGACCGGGCGGCCAAAGCGGGCATCGATGTTCCCATCGTGCCGGGCCTGATGCCGACCACCAATTTCAAAGGCATCGCGCGCATGGCCTCGCGCTGCGGAGCGAACGTGCCGCAATGGCTGTCGCGCCTCTATGACGGGCTCGATGGCGATCTCGAGAGCCGCAAGCTCGTTTCCTCCGCCGTGCTGGTCGAGCAGGTGCGCGTGCTGAAGGCCGAAGGCTTCGACCAGTTTCATTTTTACACGCTCAATCAGGCGGAGCTGACCTTCGCCGTGTGCAACATCCTCGGCATCAAGCCTTCCATTCCAAATCAGGTATCTGCATGAATATGCGTGACAAACGCCTCGACTGGCTGAAAAAGGCCGCGCGCGAGCGAATCCTTCTGCTCGACGGCGCCTGGGGCGTAATGATCCAGGGTTATCATCTGTCGGAAAAGAATTTCCGGGGCACGCGCTTCACCGATCATTCGCACGATCTGAAGGGCAATAACGACCTTCTGGTGCTGACCCAGCCGCACATCATCGCCGAGATCGGGCGCGCCTATCTGGAAGCCGGCGCAGACATCATCGAGACCAACACGTTCAATTCGACATCGATCAGCCAATCCGATTACGGATTGGAATCGCTGGTGGTCGAATTGAACGAAAGCGCCGCGCGGCTCGCCCGCGAGGTTTGCGATTCGCTCAGCACGGCCGAGCGGCCGCGGTTTGTCGCGGGCGTGCTTGGGCCGACCAACCGCACGGCCTCGCTGTCGCCAGACGTCAACGATCCGGGCTATCGCAATGTCAGCTTCGATGCGTTGCGCGAGACCTATAAGGACGCCACGCGCGCGCTCATTCGCGGCGGTTCCGATCTCATCATGATCGAGACGATCTTCGACACGCTGAACGCGAAGGCCGCGATCTACGCCATCGAAGAGGCGTTCGAAGCCGAGGGCGTGCGCCTGCCGATCTGGATTTCTGGCACGATCACGGACTTATCTGGCCGCACGCTGACGGGGCAGACGGTCGACGCCTTCTGGCATTCGATGCGCCATGCCAGCCCCTTCGCCATCGGGCTCAATTGCGCGCTGGGCCCGAAGGAATTGCGGCCCTATATCGCCGACCTCGCGGAGACCGCCGACACGCTCGTCTCGGCCCATCCCAATGCCGGCCTGCCCAACGCCTTCGGCGGCTATGACGAGACGCCCGATTCGATGGCCGCATATATCGGCGAGTTCGCGCGCGAAGGGATTCTCAACATTGTCGGCGGCTGCTGCGGCACGACGCCTGAGCACATCCGCGCCTTTGCCGAAACGGTCAGGGGCATGCCACCGCGCACATTGCCGGAGAAGCCGCGCCAATTGCGGCTTTCGGGCCTCGAGGCCTTCACGCTCACGCCGGAGACGAATTTCGTCAATGTCGGTGAGCGCACCAACATCACGGGCTCGGCCAAATTTCGCAAATTGATCGCGGCCAATGATTACGAAGCGGCGCTCGACATCGCGCGCGGACAGGTCGAGCAGGGCGCCCAGATCATCGACATCAATATGGACGAAGGCCTGATCGATTCCGAAGCGGCGATGGCGCGGTTCCTGAATTTGATCGCCGGCGAACCCGACATCGCGCGTGTGCCGGTGATGATCGATTCCTCCAAATGGAGCGTGATCGAGGCCGGATTGAAATGCGTGCAAGGCAAGCCCATCGTCAATTCGATCAGCCTCAAGGAAGGTGAGGATGCCTTCATCGCCCAGGCCAAGAAAGTGCGCCGCTATGGCGCCGCTGTCGTCGTCATGGCGTTCGACGAGCAGGGCCAGGCCGATACGGCCGAGCGCAAATTCCAGATCTGCCGCCGCGCCTACGAGATCCTGGTCGAGAGGATTGGTTTTCCGCCCGAAGATATCATCTTCGATCCCAACATCTTCGCGGTAGCGACCGGCATCGAAGAACATTACGATTACGGCCGCGCCTATATCGAGGCGACGACGCGCATCCGCCAGGCGCTTCCTCACGCGCATATTTCCGGCGGCGTGTCGAATTTCTCCTTCTCGTTCCGCGGCAATGACCGCGTGCGCGAGGCGATGCACGCGGTCTTCCTCTATCACGCGATCCAGGCCGGTATGGATATGGGCATCGTCAACGCGGGCGGTTTGCCGGTGTATGAGGACATTCCGGCGGAACTGCGCGACGGCATCGAGGATGTGCTGTTCAACCGCAAGCCCGAGGCGACCGAAAACCTGCTCGCGCTGGCGCAGAAATACCGCAAGGACAGCAGCGAAGTCGTAGCCGAAATCGAACATGCCTGGCGTTCGCTTCCCGTCGAGGAGCGGCTGACCTACGCGCTCGTCCACGGCATCGCCGATTTCGTGATGGACGATGTGGAAGAAGCCCGGGTGCGGGCGACGAAGCCGCTCGACGTGATCGAGGGTCCGCTGATGAGCGGTATGAACGTCGTCGGCGATCTCTTCGGCAGCGGCAAGATGTTCCTGCCGCAGGTCGTGAAATCGGCGCGCGTGATGAAGAAGGCGGTCGCCCATCTCATTCCCTACATGGAAGCGGAGAAGGAAGCGGGCGGACGGCGCGAATCCGCCGGGCGCATCGTCATGGCGACGGTGAAGGGCGACGTGCACGATATCGGCAAGAACATTGTCGGCGTGGTCCTGCAATGCAACGGCTACGAGGTCGAGGATTTGGGCGTGATGGTGCCCGCCGCGCGAATTCTGGAAATGGCGCGCGAAAAGAAAGCCGATGTCATCGGGCTTTCCGGCCTGATCACGCCGTCGCTGGACGAGATGTGTCATGTCGCGGCCGAGATGCAGCGCGAGGGTTTCAGCATCCCGCTGCTGATCGGCGGCGCCACGACCAGCCGCGTGCATACGGCGGTCAAGATCAATCCGAATTATTCGCGCGGGCAGACCGTCTATGTGACGGATGCGTCGCGCGCGGTTGGCGTCGTCGCGAACCTCATTTCTAAAGAGGCGCGGGGGCCGTTCATAACCGGCGTGCAGGCGGAATATGCCAAGATCGTCGCCGCCCATGGCGCCGAGCGCGGGCCGCAGCGCCGCCTCACCATCGGGCAGGCGCGCCAGAAGCGCTTCGCTCCCGATTGGAGCGCCTACACGCCGCCGCGCCCGCAATTTCTCGGCGTGCGCAGCTTCGACAATTACGATCTCGCCGATCTCGTGCCGGTGATCGATTGGACGCCGTTCTTCCAGGCCTGGGAGATGAAGGGGCGTTATCCCGGCATCTTGGACGATGCGAAGCAGGGCGCGGCGGCGAAGGCGTTGTTTGTCGACGCGCAAGCGATGCTGAAGCGCATCGTGGACGAGAAATGGCTGACCGCGCGCGGCGTGATCGGGCTGTGGCCGGCGGCGCAAGCAGGTGACGATATCGCTCTTTATACGGATGAATCGCGCAAAGAGCGCATCGCCACGTTCCACACGCTGCGCCAGCAGGTAGCGCGCGAACGCGACACGCCAAACCTGGCATTGGCCGATTTCGTGGCTCCCGGCGCCGATTATGTCGGCGTCTTCGCGGTGACGACGGGTATCGGCGAGCAGCCGATCGCGGACCGCTTCAACGCCGAC
>SHWE01000055.1 GCA_009693985.1 Alphaproteobacteria bacterium
CCCCTTTGCCGGCGATTTTTGCAGCAATCCCGGGGAAAATCCGCTGCAAGGCGGAGAAAATTCCGGTGCAATAAAGGTGCAATTTCGGTCCAACAAGCGACTCGCTCCGCTGCCTCAAGGCGCATCTTAAGGCCGCCCGGGCCGAGCGGGATAAGTCTCCTGCTAGTGCGGACGCACATCGGGAATTTCCCAAGCGCGCGGCCAAAATCACGCGCTGCGACGCGCCCCCGTCTGGGGATAGATTCGATGAACGCCGGACATAAGCCGACCGTGAACTCGCCGCCCTCATCGATGTGATGGAGAGCGCGAAGGCGTTGCCACTGATGTGGGAGAACTTCACGATGTGAAAACATAACTTGTCATTCCCGGCCGAGGGGCCAAAGGCCACGAGGGGAAGGGAATCCATTCGGTGAAAGCAGAGCCCGGCCCTTCACCGATTGGATCCCCTTCCCTCGCCGTGCTTCGCGCGGCTCGCCGGGGATGACAATGGGCTTAGACGTCGAGGCAGCGCTGAAGCGTCTCCGGATCGATATTGCCGCCCGAGAGCACCAGGGCGATCGTTTTCCCCTTGGCGTCGAACGCGACCGCGAGCAAGGCCGCCAGTGCCGCCGAACCGCCCGGCTCGATCACCAGCTTCAGATTGCGCACCCCGTACGCGACCGCCCGCATCAGAGCGTCGTCGCTGACCGCGACCGCACCCGCTTTGCATTGGGAGAGGATCGCAAAGGGCACGATGCCCGGCGACGGCGCCATCAGCGAATCGGCGATGGACAATTCCTTTGCCTTCGCGGTCACCCGCGTACCCGCCCCAAGCGAAAGTCCAGTCCCGTCGAAGCCTTGAGGCTCGACGGCGATCACGCGCGTGCGCGGGCTCATCTCCGACAGCGCCAACGCTATCCCTGCGGTCAATCCGCCGCCGCTGCACGGCACCAGCACGGCATCGAGCGCCGCCCCTTGCGCCTTGGCATCGGCGGCGATTTCGAGTCCCGCCGTCCCCTGCCCCGCGACGATATGGAAATCATCGAACGCCGGCACCAGCACCGCGCCTTTCTCGGCGGCGATGCGGGCGGCGATCTCCTCGCGGCTTTCCCGCACGCGGTCGAACGGAACGATTGTCGCGCCGAGCGCCTTGGTGTTTTCCATCTTCACGCGCGGCGCGTCGGAGGGCATGACGATGGTGGCCGGCATGTTGAGGAGCGCGGCGGCAGCCGCCACGCCTTGCGCGTGATTACCGCTGGAAAACGCCACCACGCCGCGTTTGCGCTCGCTCGCATCAAGCTGCACCAGCCGGTTGTAGGCGCCGCGGAATTTGAACGAGCCGGTGCGCTGCAAGATTTCCAGCTTCAGGAAGACCCGGCCGCCGCTCAGCTCCGACAACAGCGGACTTTCCACCAGGGGCGTGCGCACGGCGACACAAGCGATGCGCTGCGCCGCCGCCGCGACATCGGAGAAATGAGGGAGTGGTTGAGCCGCGTCCGTCATAGGCGCATTGTAATCCATTCACATCTGCCGGTACCGGTCTACCCCATGCGTCTTTTCGCCATTGCTGCGTTGTTTTCGGTGCTGGCGGCCGGCGCGAACGCCGCCGCGCCGTCGGCCCCGCGCGTGCTGGCCTCGATCAAGCCGGTGCATTCCATCGTCGCCGCCGTGATGGGCGATATCGGCGCGCCCGAGCTGCTGATCGCCGGCGCGGCCTCGCCCCATTCCTATGCCTTGCGGCCTTCGGACGCGCAGAAAATCGCGCGGGCCGATGTGATCTTCTGGATCGGGCCCGTGATGGAGACATTTCTCGAAACGCCGCTGAAGAACCTCGCCCCACGCGCTCGCAAAATCGCGCTGATGAACGCGGCAGGCGTCACGCAATTGCAGGCCCGCACCGGCGGGTTGTGGGACCCGGCCGCGGACGATCATGGTCACGCGGAAGGCGGCGTCGACGGCCATGTCTGGCTCAATCCCGCCAACGCCATCGCGATGGCGCGCGCCGCCGCAATGGCGCTCGCCACCGCCGATGGCGCCAATGCCGCGCGTTATGCGAGCAATGCGGAAGCCTTCGCCGCGACGACCCGAACCCTCGACGATGCGACCCACGCCCGCCTCGCCGCTATCCGTGACCGGCCCTATATCGTCTTCCACGACGCCTTCCGGTATTTCGAGTCGCATTACGGCCTGTCGCCGGTAGGGGCGGTGACAGTCGCTTCGGAGCGCCCACCCGGCGCGCGGCGCGTCGCCGAAATCCGCGCGCGGATCAAGGAAGGGAATGCGCTGTGCCTCTTCTCGACGCCGCAATTTCCGCCGCGTCTCGTCGCGACGCTGACCGAGGGGAGTTCGGCCCGCACCGCGCCGCTCGACGATGTGGGCGCCGACATTCCGGCGGGACCGGCGTTCTATGGCGCGCTCCTGACCCGCATCACGGATTCGATGGTCGCTTGCCTTGTCCGATGAGGGACCCGCGCCCTTCCCACAGCCCGCGAAAAAATCCATTGGCGTTGTTGGAAAGCGTGCGCGTGCGATAGCCGCCGCCCTCTTGCACGATGATGGTCGGATCGTCGAAGCCGAACGGCACCACGAGATAGGCCGACTTAAACCGCGCCACCCGCTTCAGCGCCAAGTCCAATCGTCGGGCGGCGCCAGGGCAAAGCGCGATTTCAAAAGCGCCGCCACGTCGCGCACGGTCTGGCCGTTCGCGGCCGAATTGGGGTCGGTGATCTTCCTGATGCGGAACATAGAAAAACCCTTAGCGCCGAAAGCAAACTGAGGCTATATGGGTTCGGTTGCGGCCGGGCTCTCAGATTTCTCAGCCGTTTACCAAATCGGATCGTATTCAAAGTCGCGGAACCCGGCGCATGCTGAAGGCTTATCAGCAGCAGAACGGCGGCCTTAAGGGCGTGACCATCGGCCAGGACGATATCCTGCCGGCGGACGCGATCTGGCTCGACCTGCTCAATCCGACGCTGGAAGAACGGCGGAAAGTGGATCAGACCCTCGGCCTCGAAATGCCGACGCGCGCCGACATGGAAGAGATCGAAATCTCGAGCCGCCTCTATGAGGAAGGCCATAATCTGTTCATGACCGCGATGGTGCTGGCCCAGACCGATACGGAAAACCCGACCTCAGACGCGGTGACTTTCGTTCTGACGCCGGAGCGGCTGGTGACGGCCCGCTATATCGATCCGCAGCCTTTCCGCACCTATGCGCTGCGCTGCGACCGCGCCATCATCAATGTGGGCCGCGCTGATCTGGTGTTCATGCAGATCCTCGACGCCATCGTCGACCGCATGGCCGACATTCTGGAAAAGACCGGCGGCGACGTCGAGATCATCTCGGCCGAGATCTTCACGGTGAATGCCTCCAAGATGAAGACGGGCGACTTCCAGGGCATCCTGCGCCGGCTCGGGCACAAGCACGGCCTGACCTCGAAGATGCGCGAGAGTCTCCTCACCATCGGGCGGATGCTCACCTTCATGACCCAATCGCTCGACAACAAGTCGCAGAAGGACGTGCGCGCCCATGTGAAGACGCTGGTGCGCGACGTGCAATCGCTGCAGGACCAGTCGAATTTCGTCGCCACCAAATTGTCTTACTTGCAAGACGCCACGCTCGGCCTCATCAACAGCGAGCAGAACAACATCATCAAGATCATGTCGGTGGCGGCGATGGTGTTCCTGCCCCCCACATTGTTCGCGTCGATCTGGGGGATGAATTTCCGCGCCATGCCGGAACTGGCCGAGTGGTGGGGCTATCCGCTCTCGATCGTCGTGATGATCATCTCGGCCGTGCTGCCCTATCTCTTTTTCAAGCGCCGCGGCTGGCTCTGAGGTGAGCACCGAGGCCAAAGACGAAGCGTCGCCTCATTTGCGCGACCGGCCGATGGTCGGCATCGCCTGCAAGATCATCGCGGCGGCCTTCTTCGCCGTGATGTTCGCCTCCGTCCGCTGGCTTGGGCCCTATTTCCCGCTCGGCGAGATCGTGTTCTTCCGCGCCGGTTTCGGCATGGCGGTGATCGTCGTGGCGGCCTTCCTGATGGGCGGCCCGGCACTGCTGATGACCAAGCGCATCGATGCCCATGCCTTGCGCTCGATCGCCGGCACGATTTCGATGTTCGGCAATTTCGCCGGGTATATTTTCCTTCCGATGGCCGACGCCACCGCCATCGGCTTCGCGGCGCCCCTCTTCGTGGTGATATTGGCGGCGTCCATGCTGGGCGAGCGCGTGCACATCACGCGCTGGAGCGCGGTCGTGATCGGCTTCACCGGCGTCCTCTTGATCGCGGGGCCCGAAGCCAGCCTGAACAGTGCGGCCGCGGCGGGCGCCGGTTTCGCGCTGCTCGGCGCGGCCACGTCGGCGCTGGCGATGATCTTCCTGCGCCGGATGAGCGCGCATGAGCATTCGATCACCATCGCCTTCTATTTCATGGCGACGAGCACGGCGATCAGCCTTCTCACGCTGCCCTTCGGTTGGGTTTTGCCCAATGGCGAGCAAGCCGCGATTCTGATCCTGGGCGGACTTGCCGGCGGCGTCGGCCAATTGTTCCTGAGCTATTCCTACCGCTACGCCGAAGCCTCGGTGCTGGCGCCGTTCGATTACATCGCGATGATCTGGGCGGTGCTGCTCGGCTATTTCTGGTTCGCCGAATTGCCGACGGTGCAGGTGTGGATCGGCACCGCCATCGTGATCGCGGCCGGCCTCGTCATCCTGTGGCGCGAACGCCAGCTCGGAAAGAAGCGCGCGCTGTCGCCCCCGAACCTATAGCCGTTTGCCGAAGATCGCGAGGCCGTCGCCGTCATCGTGCCAATCGGGCACCTCGGCCAGCAGCCGATAGGCTTGGCTGAGATAGAACGCGCGCGCCGACGCATAGGCCGGCAACGTCGAGGTCTCCGCCACCATCATGACGCCGCCCACCGCCCGCACCGCATCCTCGGTGGCGCGATTGAGGCGCTTGGCGAGGCCTGAGCGCCGCGCGCTTGGGCTCACCACGATCCAATAGAGCTCCCAGCGGTTAACCGCGCCCGGCACCGGCCCATAAGCCGTATAGCCGTCGATCCCGGCCGGCCCATCGGCGATGAGGAAATGATAGCCCGACGCCGACGCGCCCTTCGCCAGATGCTCGTCGACCAGCTCCCTGGCAATGGCGACCTCATCCGCGTTGAACACACCGCAGGCGGCCACCATATGCGCTATGGCATCGCCATCGGTTGGCCGAACCTCGTTGCGGAACATCTCAGCCGTGGAGTGCCGCGCGGACGATGTCGTCGATGAGCTCGGCATAGGAAAGGCCCGCTTGCGCGCAGGACATAGCGACGCCCGCGTTCGGTTCGAGGCACGGATTGGGGTTGATTTCGAGGATGTAGGGCCGGTTCTCGGCATCGACGCGGAAATCCACCCGCGCATAGCCGGTGAGCCCGAACAGCGACCAGCAATCCCTCGCCAATTTCTCCAGCGTCTTTTCGAGCTCGGGGAGCTCGCGATGCCAGCCATACATGCGCGTGGTGTCGCGATATTCCGGGGTCGCCTCTTCCCATTTGGCGGCATAGCCGACGATGCGCGGGCGGCTGTCGTCCCAGCGTTCGAATACCATTTCGCCGATAGGAAGAATGGCGGGCACGCCGTTGCGCTCGATCAGCGCCACGTTGAATTCGCGCCCATGGATATAACGCTCGGCGAACCAATGGCCGCCATGCTTGGCGGCGCTGGCCTGGGCGCGGGCGGCGACCGCTTCGCGTCCGCTGACGACCGCGCCGTCATCGAGCCCGAACGAGGCGTCCTCGGTCACGGACTTCACAATCCAGCGGCCCTCGCCGATGGCGCGCCAATGCGGCGGCTGCGACCATGCGGGCGTCGGCAGGCGCGCAGACTTGAGCAGGCGCTTGGACAACAATTTGTCGCCGGTGGCCGCCATCGCGGCGGCGCTGACGCCGGTGAAGGGGATTCCCATATTCGAGAACATGGCCGGCGCGAGGGGTGCATAAATACCCAAGCCCCATACCGATTCGACCAGATTGAACACGACGTCGGGAGCATCGGCGGCGACGAGCGATTCCATCGCGGCGGCGTTGGGAACGAAAACGGCGGAGGAAACTTCGTGGCCCTTCTCGAGAAGTGCCGCTGCGATGGCCTTTGCCTGCAGCAGCGTGTCCTGCTCGTCGATGGGAGCATCGGGCGCTACGTCGGAATGGACGATCAAGACTCGCATGGTGGAGATGAGTGTAACAGGCGAGACGGCCTTGTCACGCGCGGCGCGTTAAGCGGCGGCGCGGCGCGCAGCGAGCTCCGGATGGCGCTTCAGGAACGAAGCGACGATGAGGCCAATCAAGTCCTGATGGGACATGCCCTTGAAGCGGGCGATGAAGCAGAGATCGGAATGGCCCGGATTGAGACCCGCGAGCGGATTGACCTCGATGAAGTTCGGGCGTCCCTCGCCATCGTTTCTGACATCGACGCGGCCGCCGTCGCGGCAGCGAAGCGCGCGCCACGCCGCCAGCGCCACATCGGCTGCCGCCAACGCTTCCGCGTCGTCCACCAGATGCAGCGTGACGCGGTCTTCCCAATGCTCCTTGTTCTCGTAGGAATAGCCGCTCTGCGTGCCTTTGGCGGTCGAGCGGATTTCCATGATGCCGAGCACGGCGGCGTCCTCGCCGGTGCCGGTGATGCCGACGGTGAATTCGCGGCCCGGCAGATAGGTCTCGACCAGCACCGGCTGGCGGAAGCGCCCAAGCAACTCGGCGGCGACGCTGCGCAGCTCGGCGGGATTGTTCACGCGGCTGCGTTCGCTGACACCCTTGCCCGAGCCTTCGGCCACGGGTTTGAGGAAGAGCGGGAACGGCAGGCTGATGGAGGCGATATCGGACGGGCGCTCCACCAGCGCAAAATCCGCCGTCGGCACGCCGGCGCCTTGGACGATGCGCTTGGTCCAGGCTTTGTCGAGCGTTAGCGCCAGAGTGAGCGGGTCCGAAAACACCGTCGGGATGCCATAGGCTTCGAGGAGGCCCGGCACCTGCGCTTCGCGCGCATAGCCCTTCAGTCCTTCGCAGATGTTGAACACCGCATCCCAGCGCTCGCCGGCGGCCAGCCGCTCGGTCAGCGCTTTGATGTGGCCGATGCGGATGGGCTCATGGCCGAGCCCGGCCAGCGCCTCGCAGAGCGAAGCGATGGTGATTTCGGCATCGAACTCGGCGCTTTCCTCCTCGCTCATGCCCATGGCGAGATAGTCGGCCCGAAGGTCGTAAGTGACCCCGATGCGCATTGCTTCCTCTTGAGCCCCTACTCCGCAGCGTCCGGCAGCTTGTCGCGGCCGAGCGTGCCATCGGGATCGGGATAGCGGTAGACCTTGCCCTCGAAATTGCGGAGGAGCAAATCATCGCCGTCGCGCCCGACCACGAAGTCCGGCGCCATCTGGATCTTGCCCCCGCCCCCCGGCGCGTCGATGACGAAGATCGGCGTCGCATAGCCCGTGGTGTGGCCGCGCAGCGCCTTGACGATCTCGATGCCCTTATCGACCGAGGTCCGGAAATGGCCGGAGCCTTTGATCGGGTCGCACTGGTAGAGGTAATAGGGCTTCACCCGGCGCATCAGAATGCCGTGCATAAGTTTCTTCATCACGGCGGCATCGTCATTGATGCCCTTGAGGAGCACGGTTTGCGAGCCTAGCGGGATGCCGGCATCGGCCAGCCGCGCGGTCGATTCTGTCACTTCCGGCGTCAGCTCGGTCGGATGGGTGAAGTGCAGGCTCATCCATAGCGGATGATGCTTCCTGAGCATCTTCACCAGATCCTTGGTGACGCGCTGCGGCAGCACGGTCGGGACCTTGGTGCCGATTCGCACGAACTCGATATGCTTGATGGACCTGAGGCGGCCCAAGAGATAATCGAGCTTGTCGTCACCGATGGTGAGCGGATCGCCCCCCGAGAGCAGGACGTCGCGGATTTCGGGGTGCGCTTCGAGATAGTCGAAGGCGCGGTCCCAATTGCGCACATTGAACTGATATTCGCCGCCCGGATTGCCGACCAGGCGCGAGCGCGTGCAATAGCGGCAATAGGTCGAGCAGGTCCCCGTGGTCAGGAACAGCACCCGGTCGGGATAGCGATGGACGAGGCCCGGCACCACCGTGTCGTGGTCCTCGCCCAAGGGATCGTCCTCTTCACCCGCCAGCCGCACATATTCGTCGCCGACCATGATGTGCGTGCGGCGCAAGGGCTCGCTCGCATCCTCAAGGTCCATCAGGCTGGCGTAATAGGGGGTGATGCCGACCGGAAGCGCGCCACTGTGTTGCGCCGCCGCCCCCCGCTCGTCGGCGGAGAGCGTGAAAATTCGCTCCAGCTCGGCAAGGGTCCGTATGCGGGCGCGCATCTGCCAGCGCCAGTCGTTCCATTCGGCGGTCGTGGTGTCGGGGTAGAAGCGGCGATAGAAGGCCCGCGTGCCGGGATTGACGGGGAAGCGGAGTGCTTTCTTCCTGGCGGACGCCTCGATGGCTGTTGTGGCGATGTTCTGGATGTTTGATTCGGAAACGGCGGTAGGGACGGATTGCTCACGCCGTGACGGAGGGCGAAGATCGCGCCCCCGCAAGAGCTGGAGATTCATCGGTGTCTCATGACGCTCTTCATGCCGGGCCTCGGCGCCCCCCAATGGCAACGCCTATCAAACGGACCAGCGCCGCATACATTTGTCGAGGCCCATATTTTGTCAAGTGAAATGCCGTCGAATACTGTGAATGGCAAATATTAGGCGGTACCGGATGCGGCCATTATTGGGCACCGCCAAAAGGAAAACGAAAGTTTGCAAAAGATAATGCTGCGATTAACCAGCGCGTGCGATCAGCAAAACGAAAAGTTTCATAAGCAGAAGCGGCGCGTTTCCCTCGCGCAAGCCTTGACCGAATCGGCAACCGCGCCAGGAAAGTCGATCCGGCCCTCATGCGGACAGTCATCGCGAAGTCATCGGCGTGGGTATCGTGCGCGCGATGGCGAGCGCTGCCGCCGCGCATTGTGAGCGCAGGTGTGCAGGAATCGATTCCGATTCTCCGACTCAGCGACTCAGCGACTCAGCGACTCGGCGGCGTGACGCGGTAGAGGGTGATGTGAGTCGCGCGGCCGCGCGAATAATTGAGCCCCTCGATTTCCTCCAGCGCGTCGGCCCGGGCGCCGCCAGCTGCGACCGCATCGAGGAAGCGTGGGCCTTCGCTGGAGTCGACAAGCGCGAGCCCGCCCTTTGCGGCCGTCGCGGCGCCGGCGGTCGGGCCGTCATCGAGCCCCGTCGCGGTCCCGAGCAGGAAGGTGATGCTCGGCTCGGCATAGCCGGCGGTGACGACCGGCGGATCGCCTGCCGCCGCATGGCGGGCGACCGCTTCGGCCATGCGCGGCGACAGCCAGATCTCGTTCAAGCGCGGCACCGTCGCGAAACCCGCCACCATGTAGAGGAGGAACGCGCCGAGACAGGCAGCTCCTGCCCGCATCGACCGGTTGGGCAAAGCGATCACCGAAAGCGCCACGAAGGCGCCGGCGGCGCTTCCGGCATAAAGCCACCAAGGGACCGAATCGCCGAAGCGCTGCGGCGCCCAGGCAAGGAAGCCCGCCAGCGCGAGCGCCACCAGCACGTAGAACCCTAATGAAATGTATCGCGCGATGCGCTGACCCAGCGCTTCGGCTTGCGGTCCCGTCAGCCATAGCGCGGCCAGCGCGGCGAGCGCCGGGTAGGCGGGCAGCACATAATGGGGAAGCTTGGTCGGGGCGATTTCGAACATCAGCCACGTCGTCACGACCCACACCAGAAGGAATCGAATGGCAGGCTCCTTGCGCCGCACGAAGCCGAGCACGAGGGCGGGAAGAAGGGCGAAGCTCGCCGGCCAGAAGGTCAGATGCGCCAGCGCCAGATAATAGCCGGGCGGCGCGCCATGCGCCTCCTGCTCACCGATCAGTTTCATGGCGAAGTCCCCGCCGAGCGACTTTTGATAGAACGCGCCGCCGCTGGCGATGCCGATGGCGATGGCCCAGGGCAGGACGATCGCAAGAGCGACCAGCACCCCCGATCCTGCGCGCAGACGGCCAAGCCAGCGCAGATCGCGATCCCACAAGGACAGCACCACGATCGTCGCGCCTGAGACGAGAAGGACGACCGGCCCCTTGACCAGCACGCCGAGTCCGAACGCCGCCCAGCCCACCAGCGCGAGGCGCAAGCCGGGCGGAGCAAAACGCTGCGGCTCGCGCGCGGCCAAATAGGCTCGCATCAATACGGCCTGGACGACGACAATAGTGCCGAGCAGGAAGGCATCGGTCTTGGCGATCTTGGCTTCCGACATCAAGAGCACGGAGAAGCCAAGCAGCATTCCTGCCCAGAACCCCGCCTGAACGCCCGCGAAGGCGCACACCAGGAAGAAGGTCGCCGCCACCGCCGCTAGCGCACCCAGCAAGGACGGCACGCGATAGGTCCAGATCTTATCCTGCGCGCCCGCACCCAGCGCCGCCGTCGTGGCCGCCTGCATCCAATAGATGCCGACCGGCTTCTCGTAGCGCGGCACGCCCCCGAGATTGATGTTCACGAAGTCGCCCGTCTCCAGCATCTGCTTGCTGGCTTGGGCGAAGCGGCTTTCGTCGCGGTCGAGCGGGGGCAGCGTGAAGAAGCCCGGCAACCAGGCGATGACGCAGAAAATAAGCAGCGCCGCCAGCGGATTCCGGCCGATCATCGCACGAAGATTGCCGCCCAAGGCTTCCACTGCTTTACCTCGTTTCGGGGAAGCCTGTTTCTTGGCGCCCCCAGCCTGTATAAGGCCCGCGCGTAAGCGGGAAAAGGCATTGCCGGAAGCCGTCGAACTCTCTGTCGTCGTGCCCGTCAAGGACGAGGCCGGCAATGTCGCGCCGCTGGCGCGCGAAATCGCCGCAGCGCTGAAGCATGAGGCCGCCTACGAGATCGTCTTCGTCGACGACGGCTCGACCGATGCGACCGCGGCGGAATTGATCGCGCTCAAGCCGGAACTGCCCCTGCGCGTGCTCGGCCACGCCCACAATCTCGGCCAGAGCCGGGCGATCCGCACCGGCGTGCGCGCCGCCAAGGGCGTCATCGTCGTCACCCTGGACGGAGACGGTCAGAACGATCCCGCCGACATTCCCAAGCTCCTCTCCCTCTTCCGGGAGAGCGCGGCAAATCCGCATCTCGGCATGGTCGCGGGCGAACGCGCCAAGCGTCAGGACGTCTGGCGCAAACGGGCCGCCTCGCGCCTGGGCAATGCGATCCGGCGGACGCTGCTGAACGACACCGCCAAGGACACCGGCTGCGGATTGAAAGTGTTCCGCCGCGAGGCGTTCCTCGCCCTTCCCTATTTCGACCACATGCACCGCTATCTCATCACATTGATGTTGCGCGAGGGCTATGAAGTGCGCTTCATCCCGGTAAACCACCGGCCACGGGGCACGGGGCGGTCGAAATATGGCGTGCTGGACCGCCTTGCCGTCGGCTTCTCCGATCTTGCCGGCGTCATCTGGCTTAAGCGCCGGCACCGCGGACACGATACGCCTAAGGAATATTGATGGCTGCCATTTCCAATTGGATCACGGTCGAGCATGTCTGGCTTCTGATCGGCTTTCTCGGCCAGGCGCTGTTCGCCTCGCGTTTCATCATCCAATGGTTCAAAAGCGAACTGGTCGGACGCAGCGTCATCCCGCTGTCATTCTGGTATTGCAGCCTGTCGGGCGGCATCGTGCTTTTGACCTATGCGATCTACCGGCAGGACCCGGTGTTCATCGCCGGCCAGGCCACGGGCCTCATCGTCTACTCGCGCAATCTCTTTCTGATCTCGAAGGAGCGCAAAGCGGGCCTTCTGGACACCAAGACGGGCGCCCCGCCGGGTTAACCACGAGGGACGCAACGGCCCCAATGCCCGTGCCTTTGTGATACAAGATACCCAACCCTTTTTCTGAGAGATCGCCATGCTGAAGTGGTTTCCGCTGCTTCTCATTTCCATCGCCATCTACAATCTCCTGATCTTCGGCGGCGAACTCTTCGGCTCACCTGCCCAAGTGTTGCTCGACCGCTCGATCAATGTGCCGATGTTCTCGGGCGACATCTGGATGTTCCGCCTGGGCGACCTGCTGGTGCTGGGCTCGCTCTGCCTGCTGTTCTTCGAGATCGTGAAATCGACGCGCACAGGTTCGGTCGAAGTGCTCAACCATGCGCTCTCCATGATGGTCTTCGTCGTGGCATTGGTGGAATTCCTGCTGGTCAGGGGGTTCTCGAACACGACCTTCTTCTTCATCGTGGTGATGGCCTTCTTCGACGTAGTGGCGGGCTTCACCATTTCGATCGTCGCGGCCAAGCGCGATTTGGGGACGACGCACGGACTGATCGGCACCAATTGACGTGAACCGCGCGGGCCGCTTTCTTGCCATCGCGCTCCTCGCCGGGGCTGCGATGGCGGCCGGCGGCGTCTTCCCGGCGGTGGCCGCGCAACCCGCATCGCTGGCCGACATGCAGCGCGAGCTTGAAAATCTCGAACGGCAAGAAGCGGGCCTCGCCGCCTGGCTGACGGATGTGGAAAACATCATGCGCGACGCCAGCGGACGAGACCGGGCGACGATCTACACGCCCGCCTATCTTGAAGCGATGCAGCAGTCGCTGGCGTCCGTCCGCGAGAAGCGCCTGGCGCTTTCCCGCGAGCTGGAAAGCGAGCGCCAACGCAGCGCCGCGCCGAATTAAAGGTGCGGGCAACCACGCGGCAAGACGACTCACGAAAATGCGCGTCTGTCCGCTTGCCGCATCCGGGCCAGCGGCTATAGTCCCGGCCCTTAAGGACAGCCCTTCAGCCTTGCGCTGAAGCCTTCTTGAGTGGACAGGTGGCCGAGCGGCTGAAGGCGCACGCTTGGAAAGCGTGTATACCGGAAACGGTATCGTGGGTTCGAATCCCACCCTGTCCGCCATAAAATATGAAAAAAACAATATAATCAGTTACTTAAAAACGATACGAATACCTACCCCCAAGCCTACCCCCAAGGCGCAGATCGCTGCCACCAAGCTGGCGGCTATAAGCCTCAGCCGCGATCCTGCCAGCTAACAATCAATTCCAGCGGTCCATCCTCAACGCCGACTAGCTCGCGCCTAGCCAGCTTCGGCACATGGAACTCGATCAGGTCCACGACGCACTGGAAGGCCGCTCGGGGCCCATCGCGCTCGGCTATCTGGTCCAGCCAGCCCTGAAGGCGTTCCGCGTTGCCATCCACGAAGCGGGCGATTGCCTCCCTAGCCGCCAAGGATGCCTTGGGCGGACCGTGCTTGCCCTGGTTTGGCTTTTTAACGCCTTTGCGAAAACTACCTGAATTAGCCATGCGATGCTCCTTTTGTCAGGAGCGAAGCATAGCACAATGGTCTGTGTACGGACATATATATCCGCCGCGAATCGTGATCGATTCCCAGAAATGATCAAAAATAAAACGCATATAACCCAATGATATTGCGCTTAACGCATGATGTTCGGAATTCTCTTATTTAAGATGATGAATTGACTAGATAAAAGAATCTGGATTTTTTCGCGCGAAAAAACTTGCCAGGTTTCGTGGATTTCGTAGTATTGGAATAGTCAGCAGTGCATGACGTTGCCAACAAGCGACTCATGTAAGACTGGCAGCGCACGTCGCGCGGCCCACCCATGGCCGAACGTGGCTTCGTCAAAAGCCATCGCCCACAGCGAACAAGACGAAGTGCCGAGCCGAAAGGCTCATGTCGTTGGTCTTGATCTGTGGGGTGTTTTTATGACGAAATCTGAGCCAGCAATCCAAAGGAGTACAACGGCGTCTATAGCCGGACTTGCGCCCGAAGCGGAGCTACCGCCGCTTTGCCGCATCGAGCATCTTTTGAAAGTCGTGCCGATAGCTCGAAGCACAATTTGGCTCTGGGCTCGGCAGGGGCGCTTCCCAAAACCCCTTAAATTCGCGGGCATAACGGTCTGGCGGCGCTCAGATGTCCTGGCTTGGCTAGCCCAGGTCGCGGGGCGGGTATGAGCGCCTCACAAACAAAAGTTATCCTGTATTCAATCGCGGAATTAGAAGTGCTTGCTAGAAATTCCAAGTGGCTAATCAGGAATTTAATTCCTGAAGATGCCATTGGAATGTTTTTTGGCGCGTCAGGAACCTACAAATCCTTCATTACAATCGATCTTGCATTACATGTCGCGCATGGTCTGAAATGGTGCGGTGCTAGGACACAGCGCGGCTTAGTATTATTCATCGCTGCCGAAGGCGGTGGCGGTATTTATCGTCGTATT
>SHWE01000056.1 GCA_009693985.1 Alphaproteobacteria bacterium
CCACACTAAAGAGAGCGAGTTAAGAATTGCTGAGACCACGGTGTGCCCGGCGTTTTAGATAACTTCAGCGGGAAATCCCCGGGGGAAACGGCCTCCCCCTTAACGAAAGCTTACCGGGACGGCCCTTGGGAGGCCGTTTCCTTCAGGCCCCGAAAACGGCAAACATCCGTCCATGGCAAAGATTCGTTCCGAAGACCTCTTCAAAAATCTGGAAGAAACGTCAAGCTCCTCCAAGGGCTACACCGCCAAGGACATCGAGGTGCTCGAAGGCCTCGAACCGGTGCGCCGGCGCCCGGGCATGTATATCGGCGGCACCGATGAACGCGCGCTGCATCATCTCGCCGCCGAAATTCTCGACAATGCGATGGACGAAGCGGTCGCCGGCCACGCCAGCCGCATCGAGATCGAGTTGAAGCCGTCCGACATCCTGATCGTGCGCGACAATGGCCGCGGCATCCCGGTCGATCCGCATCCTAAGTTCAAGAACAAGTCCGCGCTCGAAGTGATCATGACGACGCTGCATGCGGGCGGAAAATTCGGCGGCAAGGTCTACGACACCTCGGGCGGCTTGCACGGCGTCGGCGCCTCCGTCGTCAACGCGCTCTCCGAATGGATGGAGGTCGAGGTCGCCCGCGATAAGCGCAGCTACAAGCAGCGCTTCGAGCGCGGGCACGCGATAGGAAAGCTGAAGGATCTGGGCGCCGCCCCCAACCGCCGCGGCACCATTGTCAGCTTCAAGCCAGATACCAAGATTTTCGGGACATCGACGCATTTCAGTCCGGCCACGCTTCATCGCATGGCGCGCTCCAAAGCCTATCTGTTCCGCGGCGTGGAAATCCGCTGGAAATGCGATCCCGCGCTGTTGAAGCCGGATTCGGAAACGCCGGCCGAGGACGTGCTGAAGTTTCCCGGCGGTCTGCTAGATTTCCTCAAGGGCGCGATAGGATCGGCAAAGACGGTCACGCGACCCTTTTTCGGCCAGATCAACAATCGCGACGGCAAGGGTACCGTCGAATGGGCGATCGCCTGGGCGCCCGAGCCGGAATCTTTCGTCAATTCCTATTGCAACACGATTCCAACGCACCAAGGCGGTACGCACGAACAAGGCTTGCGTTCGGGGCTGACGAAATCCTTGCGCGCCTATGGCGAACGCACCGGCAATAAGAAGGTCGGGCTGATCATGCCCGACGATCTAATGGAAGGCGCCTGCGCTGTGCTTTCCATTTTCATCCGCGAGCCGGAATTCCAGGGCCAGACCAAGGAAAAGCTGTCGAGCCCCGATGCGCAACGCCTGGTCGAGAACGGCCTGCGCGATCATTTCGACCATTTCCTCTCCGAAAATCCGCAGGAAGCCGACGCGCTGCTGAACTTCGTGGTCGCATCGGCCGAGGACCGGCTGGAGCGGCGTCAGAAAAAGGAAACCAGCCGCAAGAGCGCGACGCGCAAATTGCGCCTGCCCGGCAAGCTCGCCGATTGCACACGCGATGCACCGGGCGGCACCGAGATTTTCCTCGTCGAAGGCGATTCCGCCGGCGGCTCGGCCAAGCAGGCGCGCGACCGCAACACCCAAGCCATCCTTCCCTTGCGCGGGAAGATCCTCAACGTGGCGAGCGCGGCAGCCGGCAAATTGCAGCAGAACCAGGAATTGTCCGATCTGGTGCAGGCGCTCGGCTGCGGCACGGGCACGCGCTATCGCGATGAGGATTTGCGCTATGAGCGCGTCATCGTGATGACCGACGCCGATGTCGATGGCGCCCATATTGCCTCGCTGCTGCTGACGTTCTTCTATCGCGAGATGCCAGAGCTGATCGCGGGCGGCCATCTCTTCCTCGCCATGCCGCCGCTCTACCGTTTGAGCCATGGCGGAAAAAGCATCTATGCGCGCGACGACGCCCATAAGAACCAGCTTCTGAAAAGCGATTTCAAGGCGAGCGCCAAGGTCGATGTCTCGCGCTTCAAGGGGCTGGGCGAGATGATGCCGGCACAGCTCAAGGAAACCACGATGAAGCCCGGCAATCGGACTCTGCTGAAAGTGGAGATCGCCGATGACGATGCGAAGGCGACCGGCGATCTCGTCGAAAGGCTGATGGGCAAGAAGCCCGAATTGCGCTTCCAGTTCATCCAGGAAAACGCCGTGTACGCCAAGGACGTGGACGTCTAGCGCTTCTGTTTGCGTAGCCATTCGGCGAGCGCCCGCCACGGCGCGATGTCCCAATAGCCTGCGGCCTTGCCCGATGGCGACGGCAGCACGAAAACGCGCGGAAAATCCGCATCGCGCGACTCCTGCTGCCCGCAAACGATGCGTCCCGTCCCGCAACCCAAGAAGAGGCTTCCGCCCTTCTTGCTGGTGAAAGCGATGGCGCGCGGGCGGTATTTGCGGATTTTCCGTTCAAACGCCCGAACATTGTAATCCGTGATGAGGTCGTCGCCACCCGATTGGGTTTTGCAAAGATCGGTGAAGCCGATGCCGCACGCGAGAACCTCCCGATATTCGGAAGGATTGAATTGCCGCGGCGTCAAACCGATATCGTGCAGCACGCGCCATAATTTATTTCCGGGATGCGCGTAATAGGCGCGTTGTTCCGCTGAGCGGTGGCCAGCCGCCGTGCCGACGAACACGACATCGAGACCTTCCCGCAAGACATCGGGCAGTTTTTCGCGCTTCATTCTTCTGCTTTCGCTTGGGCGGGAACCAAACGGCGGATTCCCAAGTTTCGTTTCATGCGCATGTTAACGGTTACCTGACGTAGCTTGCCGCCCTCAACGGTGCTGGCGCAGTCAGGCGAAGGGCGCTCGCGAAAGCGGGTGTCCTTTGGTTTTTCCATCGTGGGTTGACATTTGCGCATCCATCCCTATGTTGCGATGCAATAGGAACGGTTGCGATTCGGCGACCGTGGGGCGCCGCTAAGGTGCCGTAGGAGAGTATAACGAGCACCGACACGTTGGCCGCCACGGAAGGCGGCATCAAGAGTGAAGCTTCCCCACCCGCTTCTTCTTCCACTTCCCCTGAGATGAGCTTCGCGGAGCTAGGCCTTAGCCCAGCTCTCCTGAAAGCCGTCGCGGATTCCGGCTACACGACACCGACACCCATTCAGGCTCGCGGTATCCCGCAAGTGCTGAAGGGCAAAGACATTATCGGCATCGCGCAGACGGGGACCGGCAAGACCGCATCGTTCACGCTTCCGATGATCGAGATCCTGGCGCGGGGCCGCGCCAAAGCGCGCATGCCGCGCACGCTGATCCTGGAGCCGACGCGCGAACTGGCCGCCCAGGTCGCCGAAAGCTTCGAACGCTACGGCAAATATCACAAGCTCTCGATGGCGCTGCTGATCGGCGGCGTCTCCTTCGACGAACAGGACAAGAAGCTCGACCGTGGCGTCGACGTCTTGATCGCGACACCGGGCCGTCTGCTCGACCATTTCGGGCGCGGCAAGCTGATGCTGACCGGCGTGCAGGTGCTCGTCATCGACGAAGCCGACCGCATGCTCGATATGGGCTTCATTCCCGACGTCGAGCGCATCGCCAAGCTGATCCCCTTCACGCGGCAGACATTGTTCTATTCCGCGACCATGCCGCCAGAAATCCAACGCCTCACCGACCAATTCCTGCAAGCCCCGGTGCGCATCGAAGTGTCGCGCCCGGCGACCGCGGCAACCACCATCACGCAGGTGGCGTTCACCGTGCCCGGCGGCGAATGGTCGAAGCGCGAATCCCTGCGCCGGCTCATCAATGAGAACGAGGTCAAGAACGCCATCGTGTTCTGCAATCGCAAACGCGATGTCGATGTGGTCGCCAAATCGCTCATCAAGCACGGCTTCTCGGCCGCAGCCCTGCATGGCGATCTCGATCAATCGGTGCGCACGAAGACGCTCGAATCCTTCCGCAACGGCGAGATCCGTTTGCTGATCGCCAGCGACGTGGCGGCGCGTGGCCTCGACATCCCCGCGGTCAGCCACATCTTCAATTTCGACGTTCCCTTCCAGCCCGAAGATTACGTGCATCGCATTGGCCGTACGGGCCGCGCCGGACGCCTCGGCCATGCATTCATGCTGGTCAATCATCGCGACGAGAAGAATGTCGCGGCGATCGAGAAGCTGATGGGCATACCGATCGAGCGCCGTGTCATGGAAGGCCTGCCGGAAGAGACCGAACAGCCCAAACGCTCCTCGCATGACCGCGGCGGACGCGGGCGCGGCGGCGAGCGGGGAAGAAACGGCAAAACCCACGAAAGACCGCGCAAAGAGCACGGTCAGCATGCGTCCATGAGCCCGCATCGGGCCAGCGAGCCTGTCCCCGCGCCTCCCGTTCATGCGCGTGCGCCCGAACGCAGCGCCCCCAAGCCGGCTCAACCTGTTGCCGCGCCAGCACCTTCTGCCGCTCCGGCGCGCGACGCCAGCCAGCTTCCGGCGTTTCTGATGCGCCCGGTCCGGCTGCCGGAAAAACCGGTGAAAAAGAGCGCCGCGAAGGAATCCACGGCGAGCGACGCTTAGTCTAATTTTCCGAAATTGGTACGGAATTCCCGGCTTCGCGCCCGCTTTTCGGGCCGCGGATTTACCGTTTCTTACCTCCCCATCGATGAGTATGGCCAGTCGGGAACGCAACCCGGCGGCACGAACGATCGCAGGGGGACCGGAACGTGCAGAGTGACGTCGATAAAGATCGGGCGCAATCTTTTGCCCGGGAAGCCATGGCTTGGATGGCGCAAAAAGCAATTGCGCCAACGCCAGAGAACTATGAGCTCGTCTACGCCTATGTCGGCGGCGAGAATGCCGACCTCAAGCATACCATCGACGGCCTGATCGCGAACGGCTGCAAATTCGACGGTAACGTCACCAGCATCCTGCATCAGCACTATTTCCGCGCGCCGCGCGACGAGGACGCGATGGCGGAGCTCGGCGAGAAGATCAGCACCGAATTGGATTCGATGATGAAACTGGTCGAGTCCGCAGGGCGCGATCAAGCGGCCTATGGCAACACGCTGTCGCGCGCGTCGGGACAATTGAACAATTCGAATCTTCCCAACGGCGCCATCCAGTCCTTGATCGGACAGGTGCTCACCGCCACGCGCGCGATGGGAAAGCGCTCCAAGGCGCTGGAAGAAAAGCTGCAAACCTCCTCGCACGAAGTCACACATTTGCGCGAGCGGCTCGAATCCGTGCGACGCGAGAGCCTCACCGATCAGCTCACCGGAATCCCGAACCGCCGGGCGTTCGACACCCAGCTCAAGGAAAGCATCGAGCACGCCATCGAAACCGGCGAAGATCTGGCGCTCTTCATCTGCGACATCGACCATTTCAAGAAATTCAACGACACCTGGGGCCACCAGACAGGCGATCAGGTCTTACGCCTCGTCGCCAATTGCCTGAACGAAAACGTCAAGGGCCGCGACACCGCCGCGCGCTACGGGGGCGAGGAATTCGTGCGGCGTGCGGATGCCTGCCTCTACGCCGCCAAGCGCAACGGCCGCAACCGCGTGGTGCATGAAAACGAAAAAGAGCTTCTCGAGGCCCAGGCTGCGTAACCGGATTCAGCTCTCCGCTTCGCCCGTCGCTGGTTTGATGACGACGGACTCGCCGCAGCCGCAGGCTTCGGTCTGGTTCGGATTGGTGAAGATGAAGCGCGCGCCAAGCTTCTCACGCTTGTAATCCATCTCGGTGCCGAGAAGGAACATCACGGCCTTGGGATCGATCAGGATGCGCACGCCCTTGTCCTCGACCACCTCGTCGAGCGGACCCTGCTTTTCCGCGTAATCCATCGTGTAGCTCATGCCGGCGCAACCGGCGTTCTTCACCCCGACGCGCACGCCCATATAGCGCCCTTCGGATCGCGCCATGATGTCGTGGATGCGCGCCGCCGCGTCGTCGGTGAGCCGTATCACCTTGGGCCGTTCGCGCTTGGGACGCTGTTTGATTTCTGTCGATGGCGTTGTCATGGGGTCCTCAAAACATATTCAGTTCGAGCTTGGCGGCTTCCGACATGCGCTCTGGCGTCCAGGGCGGATCGAAGGTCATGTTCACCGTCACCTCGCCGAGGCCGGGCACGCCCTTCACCGCATCCTTCACCATCACGGGCATCTCGCCGGCGACCGGACAGCCCGGCGCGGTCAGCGTCATGTCGATGGTGACGTCCTTATTGTCGGCGACATCCACCTTATAAATAAGACCGAGTTCGTAAATATCGACCGGTATCTCGGGATCGTAGACCGTCTTCAGCGCGGCGATGATCTCATTGCCGATGGAATCGAGTTCTTCCGGCGTCAGCGGCGTCGCGGGCGCAGCTGTTTGAGCCGGCGTTTCGGCCGGAGCGGACGCTTCCGCAGTGGTTTTGACGTCTTCGCTCATTCCGTTCTCGCCGCGCCTTCGTCGTCCAGCGCCGCCTTCATGGCATGCCAGGCCAAGGTCGCGCATTTCACCCGCATCGGAAAAGCCGAGACGCCGGCCATGACTTCGAGCGTTTCGCGATCGTCGCTTTCAAGCTCAGCTGCGTCCTCGCCCTTCACCAGATTGAGGAAGCCGCCCATCAAGCGCTCGGCCTCCGCGACGCTGCGCCCCTTGAGCATATCCGTCATCAACGAGGCGGACGCAACCGAAATGGCGCAGCCGCGCCCTTCAAAGCTGACATCTTCGATGCGGTCTTTGGCGTCCACCTTCAGATAGACCTTCACGCGGTCGCCGCAAAGCGGGTTATGTCCCTCGGCCATGTGATTGGCCGTCGCGAGCGGGCCGAAATGGCGCGGATGCCGCGAATGATCGAGGATGATTTCCTGGTAGAGATCGCGCAAGCTAGAGTCCATCAGCCGAACACCTTTCGCGCGACCTGAACGGCGGACACCAGCGCGTCCACTTCCGCCACCGTGTTGTAAAGCGCGAACGAGGCGCGCGCCGTGCCCGGCACGTTGAAGCGTTCCATCAACACTTGGGCGCAATGATGGCCGCCGCGCACGGCGACGCCTTCACGGTCCAGGATGGTCGCGAGATCATGCGCATGGATGCCGATGGCCTCGAACGAGATCAGCGGGCCTTTGCCTTTCGCCTCCCCGATGATGCGCACGCCGTTCAGCTCCTTGAGCCGCTGGGTCGCAAGCTTGGCCAGCGCGTCCTCATGGGCCGTCGCCGCATCGCGCCCGACGAAATCTAGATAATCGAGCGCCGCCGCCAAGCCTACCGTCTGCACGATGGGCGGCGTACCGGCCTCGAAGCGCATCGGCGCATCGGCATAGGTCACATTCGCGCGCGTCACTTCGCGGATCATTTCGCCGCCGCCCTGGTAGGGCCGCATCGTCTTCAGATGCGCGCGCTTCGCATACAGGATGCCTATGCCGGTCGGCCCGTAGAGCTTGTGTCCGGTGAGCGCATAGAAATCGACATCCAGCGCGCGCACATCCACGGTGCCGTGCACGGCGCCCTGGCAGCCATCGGCCAGCACGGGCACGCCCTTCTCATGCGCGATGCGGACGATTTCCTTGAGCGCCGTCTTGGTGCCGAGCACGTTCGACATATGGGTGATGGCGACAAGCTTGGTCTTCGGCGTGATGCTACGCGCCACATCTGCGGGATCGAGCTCGCCGAGATCGGAGACATCGACCCATTTCAGCACCGCGCCTTGGCGTTCGCGCAGGAAATGCCAGGGCACGATATTGGAATGATGCTCCATCACGCTGAGCACGATCTCATCGCCGGGCTGGATCAGAGGCGCGAGATAGGATTGCGCCACGAGGTTGATCGCCTCCGTGCAGCCCTTGGTATAGATGATCTCTTCCTCATGCTCGGCGTTGAGGAAGCGCTGCACGCGGCGGCGCGCTTCTTCGTAACGCTCCGTCGCCGCACCCGAGAGATAATGCACGCCGCGATGGACATTGGCGTATTCGCTCGTCGTGAAGCGCGCCATCGCGTCGAGCACCTGAATCGGCTTCTGGGCCGAAGCGGCATTGTCGAGATAGACGAGCGGGCGGCCATGCACCTCGCGCGACAAAATCGGAAAGTCACGGCGCAAGGCGGCAACATCATAGGCAGGCGTCAGTTTCGGATCGGCGTTCATGTCTCCGCCCCATCGAAAGCGGCCAGCGCGACATCGAGTTTGCGCCACAGCGCGTCATGAACCGCTTCGCCGGCGATGCCGCTTATCGCGTCTTCCAGGAAGGCGCGCACCAGAAGCCCGCGCGCTTCGGCTTCCGGAATACCGCGCGCGCGCAAATAGAACAGCGCGTCCTCATCGAGCGCGCCGATGGCGGTGCCGTGACCGCACACCACATCGTCGGCGAAAATCTCCAGCTCCGGCTTGGCGTCGGCTTCGGCGCGCGGGGACATCAGCAGCGCCTTGAACAGCTGATGAGAGTCCGATTTCACCGCGCCTTCGCGCACCAGAACGCGGCCCTGGCTCACCGAGCGGCCACGCCCGCCGACCACGCTCTTGAAAAGCTGCCGGCTCGTCGTATGGGGCTTGGCGTGATCCATCACCGTCGTGGTATCGGCGATGCCATAGCCCGGCACGGCGACATTATTAATGGAAGCGTGCGCGCCCGGCCCATCGAGGTGGATATTGACGTCGAGCCGCGAAAGCCTCGCACCGGTCGCCGCATAGAGCGCCCGATATTGCGCGTCGCGCGCCACCACGGCGCCGATGCTGGCGACATGGATCGCGGTCGCGGCTTCGGCCTGAAGCACGACATGTTCGAGCTGAGCACCCGCCTTCAGCACAAATTCGATTCCGATATTGGCGAAACTCTGATGGGTGCCGGCCCCGCTATGCGATTGCAAAAGCTTCAGCGATGCGCCCTGTTCCACGACGATGAGGATACGCGTATGGCTGACGGCATCCCTGGCCAGCGGCGGATTGACGAAGTCCAGGTTCAGTACGCCGGATGCCTTCACGCGTACCGCCACGCCGCTCCGCATCAGCGCGAGCGATGCCGCGCCCATCGGCTGATCCGGCCCCGACGCGAGCAAACCAAGATTGGCGCACACCCAATCGGGCGTCTTTGCATCGATCTTGCCGAGATCGACAATCTCCAAACCTTCGGCTTGCGTTACGTCCCACAAAATACCGTTGACCAGAACGACGCGGGCGCCTTCGGCCACGCCGAAGACCTTCTCATCTATATAGGGAGCAGACCCAGCAGCAGTGGATTCGAGCCTGTCTTCCAGCTCCGAGGCGAGATCGGTGAATTTCCACGCCTCAACGCGGCGATTGGGAACGCCCGTCATGACGTAAGCGTCCATCGCCTTCTCGCGCCGCTCATCCAGCCATGCGAGACCAGCGCCAGGAAGATCGCCGCTATTGGCGGCGAAATCTTCCTGGAACAAATCCGCTGACGGATTGAGCTTAAGAGCGAGCGCCGTCATGCCGCCGCCACCTGCTCATAGCCGCGTTGCTCCAATTCGAGGGCGAGATCGGCGCCGCCCGATTTGACGATGCGGCCCTTGGCCAGCACATGCACGCGGTCGGGCACTATATGCGACAGCAGCCGCTGGTAATGCGTGATGACCAGCATGGCGCGGTCGGGTGCGCGCAACATATTCACGCCGTCCGCGACCAGCTTTAGCGCGTCGATGTCGAGGCCGGAATCGGTTTCGTCCAGAATCGCGAGCTTGGGTTCGAACAGCGCCATCTGGAGGATTTCCAGACGCTTCTTCTCGCCGCCCGAGAAACCGGCATTGAGCGGGCGCTTGAGCATGTCCTCGCCGATCTTCAACGCCGTCGCCTTTTCGCGCACCAGCTTCAGCGTGCGCAGCGCGTCGACTTCGGGCTCGCCGCGCGCGCGGCGCTGTGCATTGAGTGCGGTCTTGAGAAAATTCAGCGTGACGACGCCGGGAATTTCCACTGGGTATTGCAGTGCCAAAAACATGCCTTTGGCGGCGCGTTCTTCCGGTTTGAGCGCGGTCAGGTCCTCGCCGCGATAGAGGATGCGCCCGCGCGTGACCTCATAACCGGCGCGACCCGCCAACGTGTAGGAGAGCGTCGCTTTGCCGGACCCGTTGGGGCCCATCACGGCATGCACTTCGCCGGCCGGAATCGACAATGTGATCCCTTTGAGGATTTCCTTGCCGTCTACGACAACGTGCAGATCGTCGATTTCAAGCATGCTCATCCAACCGAACCTTCCAAACTGATGCCGACCAGTTTCTGCGCCTCGACCGCGAACTCCATCGGCAATTGCTGCAACACGTCGCGGCAGAAGCCGTTGACGATCAGCGCCACCGCCTCTTCCTGCGGAATGCCGCGCGCGAGGCAATAGAACAATTGGTCGTCCGAGATCTTCGACGTCGTCGCTTCGTGTTCGAGCTTGGCGCTCGGGTTGCGGCTTTCGATATAGGGCACCGTATGCGCGCCACAATGGGAGCCGATCAAAAGAGAATCGCATTGGGTGTGGTTGCGTGCGTTGTCGGCGCGCGGATGCACGCTGACGAGACCGCGATAGGTGTTCTGCGCTCGGCCCGCCGAGATGCCCTTCGACACGATGCGCGAGCGCGTGTTCTTGCCCAGATGGATCATCTTGGTACCGGTATCGGCCTGCTGATAATTGTTGGTGATGGCGATGGAATAGAATTCGCCGACCGTATCGTCGCCGCGCAGGATGCAGCTCGGATATTTCCAGGTGATGGCGGAGCCCGTCTCGACCTGCGTCCAAGAAATCTTCGATCCCCTGCCCCGGCAATCGCCGCGCTTGGTGACAAAATTGAATATGCCGCCGAGGCCGTTCTCATCGCCCGGATACCAGTTCTGCACCGTCGAATATTTGATCTCGGCCTTTTCAAGCGTCACCAGCTCGACCACGGCGGCGTGCAATTGGTTCTCGTCGCGCTTGGGCGCGGTGCAGCCTTCGAGATAAGAGACGAAGGAGCCTTCATCGGCGATGATCAGCGTGCGCTCGAACTGGCCGGTCTCGGACGCATTGATGCGGAAATAGGTGGAGAGCTCCATCGGGCAGCGCACGCCCTTTGGCACGTAGACGAAGGTGCCGTCGGAGAACACCGCCGAATTCAGCGTGGCGAAGAAATTGTCGGTCACCGGCACCACCGTGCCGAGATATTTCTTCACCAGATCGGGGTAATCGCGAATCGCTTCCGAGATCGGACAGAAGATGACGCCGACTTCCGTCAGCTTCGCCTTGAAGGTGGTGGCGACGGAGACGGAATCGAACACCGCATCGACGGCAACGCCGGCCAGCAACATTTGCTCGGAGAGAGGGATGCCGAGCTTCTTATAGGTTTCCAGAATCTTGGGATCGATCTCGTCGAGGCTCTTGGGCCGCTCCGCGTTCGATTTCGGCGCCGCGTAATAATAGGCATTCTGATAATCGATCGGCGGATAATGCACCCGCGCCCATTTGGGCTCGGTCATCTGCTGCCAGCGGCGGAAGGCCTCGAGCCGCCATTCCAGCATCCATTCCGGCTCGTTCTTCTTGGCCGAGATGTAGCGGACGGTGTCTTCGGAAAGACCCTTCGGTGCGCGCTCCATCTCGATATCGGTGACGAAGCCGTATTTGTATTTCTCGCCGGCAATGTCCGCGACGCGTTCGGTGGTTTCTTTGACAGCGACCATCGTTCTCTCCTACGCCGCCTTCGCATTGCGCGTGCGCGCAAGCAAACGCGCCAGCGCCTGAAGCGCCGCGTCCACATCTGCTTCGCTATTGGTCCAGCCGAAGCTCACGCGCAAGCCGGAGCGCACCAGCACCTCGTCGATGCCCATCGCTGTGAGAACATGGCTGGGTTTCACCTTGCCCGATGAGCAGGCCGCACCGGACGACACCGCGATTCCGTCAAGATCGAGCCCAATCAGCGCGGTCTCGGCGGACAATCCGGCAACGGCGAAATTGCTGGTGTTGGGAAGCCGCCCGGCATCACGGCCGAATATCACCGCATCGGGCGCGATGCGCTTCAACTCCGCCTCGAAGCGGTCGCGCAAATTCTGGATGCGCGCGACATCGGCAAAAGCGACAACCTCTTCCGCCGCCGCACCGAAGCCGGCGATTGCCACCACGTTTTCGGTTCCAGAACGCCGGCCCATTTCCTGGCCTCCGCCGGCGACGAGCGGCGCCAATGGCGCGCCGTCCTTAACGAGCAATGCGCCCGCCCCTTGCGGCCCGCCGATCTTATGGGCTGACAGACTCATATAGTCGGCGCCAAGCGCATCGAACCCGAGCGCCACGCGGCCCGCTGCCTGCACCGCATCGACATGAAGCAGCGAATCCTCGCCGCCTTCGGTTCTTACCAGGCGCGCAACTGCACCCAAATCCTGCAACACGCCGGTTTCGTTGTTGGCGGCCATCACCGAGACCAGCACGCGCCCCTTGCCGTGCATAAGCTGCAGGCGCAGCGCGGCCAAATCGACCACGCCGTCCTTGGTCACGGGAATTTCGCTGAGCTTCAAACCGGGTACGCTCTCCGCCAGGGCCGCCGTATTGGCACGCACCGATTCATGTTCGGTGGCGGAAACGAACAGCCTTGTGATGCGGTCCTCGGCCGCCAGAGCACCCGCGACCGCGCCGCGCAAGGCAAGCGCATTCGCCTCGCTGCCGCAGCTTGTGAAGATCACGGATGAGGGCTTGGCGCCCGCCAGCTTGGCCACCGCTTCGCGCGCTGCTTCGACGCGGGCGCGTGCGGCGCGTCCGGCCGCGTGGACGGAGGACGCATTGCCTGTTTCGGCAAGGGCGGCGAAGACCGCGAGCTTGGCGTGATCGCGCATCGGCGAGGTCGCATTGTGATCGAGATAAATCATCTGCCGTTCCGACGCCTCACGCCGCCACGCGCGGGTCGGCGCTATCAGCCACGCGCGCCCGACCGAGCACCCGGCGCTCCAGCACGTCGGCGAGCGTGACCGATTCCAGGAACACTTCGATTTGCCGCCCCAACTCCTCCCACAAATCATGGGTGAGGCAACGCCCCTTGCTGCCAAGGCAACCGGTGGAGCTTTCCGATTTGCAGCGCGTCGCTTTGATCTGCTCGTCCACCGCGACGATGATGTCGGCGATACGCGTCTCGCCGGCGGTCCGCGCCAGGCGATAGCCGCCGCGTGGCCCGCGCGCGGCAACGACCAAGCCGCCGCGGCGCAATTTCGCGAAAAGCTGTTCCAGATAAGGGAGCGAAATCTCCTGGCGGTCGGCAATCTCGCTGAGCCGCACCGGCTCCCCGCGAGGCATGTGGCGGGCAAGATCGGCCATCGCCATCACGGCGTAACGTCCACGCGTGCTGAGTTTCACGGGGCTCTCCTCACCTTGGACAAGCGCAACGCGCTGGCTTGCGCAAACACTTGCCACTTTTCGCCGCCGATGTAGTAAGAAGGCGCGGGTTTGCTGTAACGGCGACTCGTCCAGGGGGATATAGAATTCCCGAGTAGGCTAGTCAAGAATTCCTCTGTTTGTTCCAAAAATTTCATACAAGTATTTGATAAAACTGAGAATTCATGACATCCCGTGCAGCCTGCAATGTTGATGGTGTCGGTTGGTTTGAGGCCGTGAAGACGCGATATGCCTGACATCATCCTTCCCGGCCCTGCCGGCCGCATCGAAGCCCGTTATCTGCGGCAAAAGGCGCCGAACGCGCCGATGGCGCTGATCCTCCATTCGCACCCGCAATATGGCGGGACGATGAACAATCCGCTGGTCTACGAGCTCTATCACCGCTTCCATAAGCTTGGCTGCACGACCGTCCGCTTCAATTTCCGCGGGGTCGGGCGCAGCCAGGGCTCCTTCGACAATGGCGCGGGCGAGCTGTCGGACGCCGCCACCGTGCTGGATTGGATGAGCACGCTTTATCCCAATCCCACCCATTGCTGGGTCGCGGGCATCTCGTTCGGCGCTTGGATCGGGATGCAACTCCTGATGCGCCGCCCGGAAATCACCGGCTTCATCTCGATCGCCCCCCAGGCCAATCTTTACGATTTCGCCTTCCTCGCCCCCTGCCCCGCGTCCGGCCTGTTCGTCCACGGCACCAAGGACCAGGTGGTCCCTGAGGCCGACGTTCAGAAGCTGGTGGACCGGCTGTCAGCCCAGCGCGGGATCAAGATCACCTACACCAAGATCGACGGGGCGAATCACTTCTTTGATAACCACATGCCAGAAGTGGTGGACATCGTTGAGGATTATGCCAAAAGGCGAATGGCCTCGACCGACGGAGGCCGGTAAACGGGCTTCCTCCCTCCCCCCTCGCCTTGTCAGC
>SHWE01000057.1 GCA_009693985.1 Alphaproteobacteria bacterium
AGGCCCCGCGGAGCGACTTTGCCCGGCTGCCGGTGCTGATGGGCAAGGGCGCTCCCGAGTCCGCAGCCCCCCTCATCGACGCGCTGGCGCCCGACCGGGCCATCAAGGCGCGCCTCGTCGCCATCCAGCGAATCGCGGAGCGGCGTTGGGACCTCATACTCGCGGGCGGTGTGACCGTTCGCCTGCCCGAAGAGGGCTGGGAGGCCGAGCTCGGCGAGCTCGAAAAGCTGATCGTCGAGAAGGGCGTGCTCGAGCGGGATATCGAAATAATCGATCTTCGCTATCCCGATAATTACGTGTTTCGGCTACATAATGGTGATTCGCGGCCGGTGCCGCGGGAACGGCGTGCAGAGGGAGTGAGTCGGCCCCATGGGGGAAGTGTTGCGTAACGGATCAAACGGATCAAAAACCACGAATATCAGGGCGCTTCCGGCGCGTACCGGGTTGGTCGCCGCGCTCGATGTGGGCTCGTCGAAGATCGCTTGCATCGTCGGCCGTGCCGAATCGGGATCCTTGCGCGTGCTCGGTTCCGCGATTCACGAATCGCAAGGGATTCGCTCCGGCACCATCACCAATCTCGAACTCGCCGAGCAATCGATTCGCAACGCGGTCGCTGCTGCCGAGCAATTGGCCGACCACCGGGTGCAGGACGTCATCCTCTCGGTGCAATGCGGCCAGCCGAAGAGCGTGAACGCGCGCGCCGAGCGTCCGCTCGCGGGCGTGCTGATCGACGACAATCATTTGTGCGCATTGCTCGGCGATGCGAAGCGTCTCTGCCGCGAAGACGGTTACGAGACGATTCAATCCACCGCCACCGGTTACATCGTCGATTCGGTGCGCGGCGTCACCGATCCGCGCGGCATGTATTGCGACCGTTTGGGCGTTTTCGTGCATGGCGTCGCGATGCGTTCGGGCCCGTTGAAAAATTTGAGGCTCGCGGTCGAGCGCTGCCATCTCGGCATTTCGCGTCAGCTCTATGGCGCCTACGCCGCAGGATTGGCGACGCTCGCTTCCGACGAAATGGCGCTTGGCGTCACGCTGATCGACATGGGCGCGGGCTCGACCTCGGTTGCCGTGTTCATGGAGAACGAGCTGGTTCATGTCGAATCGGTGCCGCTCGGCGGCTTTAACATCACCGCGGACATCGCGCGCATGCTCTCGGCGCCTCTCGCGGCAGCCGAACGGATCAAGACGCTCTATGGCTCGGCCATTGTGGACATCGATGCCGGCGGCGACATGATCGAGCTGCCGCTGATGGGCGAAGAGAACGAGCGCGGCACCAAGCGTGTGAAGCGTTCGTTGCTGAGCAAGATCATTCAGGACCGGGTGGAAGAAACCTTAGGTGAAGTTCAGGCGCGGCTGCGCAAGAGCGGCTTCGACGTGGCGGCGGGGCGGCGTGCGGTGCTCACCGGCGGCGGCTGCCAGCTAGCCGGCATCGGCGATTCTGTTACCCGCGTTCTCGGCAAGCAAGTTCGCATCGGCCGCGCCCAAACCCTTCCGGGATTGCCCGCGGCGACCACGGCGCCCGCTTACGCGACGGCGCTGGGCCTACTGATCGCGGGCGCGGCCAGCTCGGCCGAAACGCACGATCCCAATCCGCGTATTGAAGCAAGGCCGGAACGGCGCGGGCTTTTGCGCTCGCTCGGTTTTGGATGACGGCAATGCAAACGAACAAAACAATACGGACGAATAAAACCATAAAATGGACGTCCGCGGGGTGTCGGCCGGAAGGCGCGAAGATTAGGCGCAAGCACGGAGGTACGACATGACGATCAATATAAGACAGCCGGATGCCGTGGAGCTCTCTCCCCGGATCACCGTTCTCGGCGTCGGCGGCGCCGGTGGCAACGCCGTCAACAACATGATCAACGCCAAGCTCGAAGGCGTGCGTTTTGTCGTCGCCAATACCGACGCACAGGCGCTGGCGCTTTCGAAGGCCAAGCACAAGATCCAGCTCGGCGCCAAGCTGACGGAGGGGTTGGGCGCTGGCGCCAAACCCGACGTCGGACGCGGCGCGGCCGAGGAATCGCTCCAGGACATCATGGACCAGATGGCGGGCTCGCACATGGTCTTCATCACGGCGGGCATGGGCGGCGGCACCGGAACGGGCGCGGCACCCATTATCGCGCGCGCGGTACGCGAGGCCGGCATCCTCACCGTTGGCGTGGTGACGAAGCCATTCCACTTCGAAGGCGACAAGCGCATGAAAGCCGCCGAGCGCGGCATCGAGGAGCTGCAAGGCTATGTCGATACGCTGATCGTCATTCCCAACCAGAACCTGTTCCGCGTCGCCAATGAGCGCACCACCTTCGCCCAGGCCTTCGCCATGGCGGACGATGTGCTCCATTCGGGCGTGCGCGGCGTCACCGATCTGATCGTCATGCCGGGCCTCATCAACCGCGACTTCGCCGACATCAAGACGGTGATGTCGGAGATGGGCAAGGCCATGATGGGCACCGGCGAGATGGAAGGCGAGGGCAGGGCCCTGCGCGCCGCCGAAGCCGCGATC
The DNA here is from genome assembly GCA_009693985.1 of Alphaproteobacteria bacterium. Classification (GTDB taxonomy): domain Bacteria; phylum Pseudomonadota; class Alphaproteobacteria; order Micropepsales; family Micropepsaceae; genus CAIYRG01. Next base: position 2,510 of record SHWE01000057.1, read on the forward strand.
TCCAATCCGCTGCTCGACGAGGTGTCGATGAAGGGCGCCCGCGCCGTGCTCATCAACGTCACCGGCGGCCCCGATCTGATGCTGTTCGAGGTCGACGAAGCGGTTAACCGCATCCGCGCCGAGGTCGATCCCGACGCCAACATCCTGTTCGGCAGCGCGCTGCTCGAAGGGATGGAGGGGCGCGTACGCGTCTCCGTGGTCGCCACCGGCATCGATGCCGAAAGCATGATGCGCTTCAGCCGCGACAATGTTCAGCGCCTGCATCCAAGGCGCAAACCGGCGGAAATTGAAGCCGCGGCCGCTGCCGCTCGCGCTGAGCCGGCAATGGCAAGCCCGGTGCACTCGCAGATGGAAAGCCTCGCGCAAGGATTGGGCATGCAATCCGCTACGCTGGCGGATGAAGTGCTGGCGGCGGAACTCGCCACCGATGCATTCGCGTCCACGGTGGCGCTCGACGAGCCGATGGATCTCGGCGGCATCGACGCACCGATCCTCGAATCGCCTGCTCCTGTGGAGCGGACGCTGAACGATTTCGGACCCGCCCGCGCACGGCCGGAACGCAAGGGCATGTTCGGCGGCCTGTTCGGGCGCAAGCGCGAAGCCGTGGTGGCGGAACCGCGGCGCGAGCCTCCAATGGTCCAAGCGCAACGGAGCGAGGAACCACCGGTTGCCCGTCCGCAAGCGCCGGTTCCGACGCGGAGCTCGGCGCCCGCTCAACCTGAGGCCGAACGGGTTTCGCCCCATGCCGCGGCCGAAGCGATGCGTCAGCGGCAGAATGCGCCGTCCGACGATCTCTTCTCCGACGTCGCCGAGGAAGAGCGGTTCGAGATACCGGCATTCCTGCGCCGGCAGGCCAACACGGGTACTTGATGGAAGGCCGCCGCACGCTAGCAAGCGAGGTGGCGGCCACGGGCGTCGCGCTCCATGCGGGCGTCCCGGTTCAGATGCGCATGCAGCCAGCCGCGGCGGAGACGGGGATCGTCTTCCGTCGCGGCGATCTTTCCGGCTCTCCGTCCATTGAAGCGCTGTGGTCCAATGTTTCGCAAACGCGTCTCGGCACGGTGCTGAGCAGCGGCGGGGTTTCCGTCGCCGTGGTCGAGCATCTAATGGCGGCGTTGGCGGGCGCGGGAATCGACGATTGCCTCATCGAGATCGACGGGCCTGAGCCGCCCATCCTGGACGGCGATGCGCTGTCCTATTTGCGCCTCATCGATCAAGCCGGATCGCGCGAGGCCGCGGCCCCGCGCCAGACGATCCGCGTCATCCGCCCGGTGGAAATAGATTTGGACGGCGCCAGCGTGAAATTGCTGCCCGCGAGCGTCGCGGAATTTTCCTTCGAGATCGATTTCAAGAGTACCGCCATCGGCCGGCAGAGCTTCGCTTGCGTGCTGACGCCCGAGAACTTCCGCCGCGAGATTGCGCCTGCGCGTACCTTCGGCTTCTACGAACAGGCGGAAGCCATGCGGGCGGCGGGTTTTGGACGCGGCGCCGATCTGAAGAACACGCTGGTGGTGGATGGCGATGCGCTGATGAACCCGGAGCTCTCGCGCTATAGCGACGAGTTCGTACGCCACAAGATACTCGACGCCATCGGTGACATGAAGCTCGCGGGTGCACCTTTGCAGGCGCGCTTCGAAGGACGCCGTTCAAGCCACGCACTCAACAACGCCGCCTTGCGCGCGCTATTCGCCGATCCCGCCAATTACGCATTGGTCTGACTTCACGCCGTCTGTGCCGGCAGGGCTTGGATCTGGCCGTTGCCCTTCAGCGTCTTGACCAGAGTGGCGAGCGCCGCCCGTTGGTCCTCGTCCGCGATCTCCAGGAAATTGCGCACCAGATCGATGGCGACCCGATTGCGCCCGCCATGCGGAAGGCCTTGCGGCACGATGCTGGGGTCCAGGCCCTCGAAGAAAAAGGAGACATTCACCCCGAGCCGCTGGCCGATCTCGAACAGGCGCCCGGCGCTGACGCGGTTGGCCCCGGTCTCGTATTTCTGGATCTGCTGGTAGGAAATGGACAGCGCCATCGCCAATTGCTCCTGCGTCATGCCGAGCAGGGTCCGGTGAAGACGAATCCGGGAGCCGACATGATCGTCGACGCGGCCACTGATCCGAGACTGGTTTGTGTCATTGAGCAGCAAGAATTACTCTCGCATAAGTTGTAATATCAGAATCAATTCTTCTTTTAGGAGTGCAACCGACGACGCTAGGTTGTGTCAAGGAGATTTACCCGTAAAATATAAAAACCTCTCTACTACACATATAAATTGTAACGCCCATGTTAGGTCTGGACCGCATAATCCTGGCGGTGGCATAAAGGGTGTGGTTCGCGCTGGACCAGCGAATCCATTGGAGCAGGATGCCCCCTATGCCCATGAAGACACGCGTTTTTTCGATGAAACACTGGCGCGCCGCAGGCTTTGCGGTGCTCGCTGGAGCCGGATTGGCGCTCGCCGGTTGCGCGGACGACGGTCAGAACGTGGCCGTCTATGTCGAGCGCCCGATCGACCAGATCTACAACGATGCCTGGGCACAGATCGAGAGGGAGAATTGGCTCGAAGCTGGCCGCCAGTTCGACGAAGTCGAGCGGCAGCATCCCTATTCGGTGTGGTCGCGCCGCGCGGTTCTGATGTCGGCCTACTGCTATTACCAGGGCAACCGCTACGCCGAATCCATCGACGCGGCGAACCGCTTCATCCAGCTTCATCCGGGCAACAAGGATGTTCCTTACGCTTATTATCTGAAGGCGACCTCGCTCTACGAGCAGGTCGGCGACGTCAACCGCGATCAGAAGAAGACCGACGAAGCGCTGATCGCGTTGCAGGATCTGATCCAGCGTTTCCCCGACACCGAATATGCGCGCGATGCGCGGCTCAAGGTCGATCTCACGCGCGACCATCTGGCCGGCAAGGAAATGACCATCGGCCGCTTCTACCTGCGCCAGGGCGAGTATCTCTCGGCGATCAACCGCTTCCGCACCGTGGTCGACAAATATCAGACGACTTCGCACACCGCCGAAGCGCTGGAACGGCTGACCGAATCCTATATGGCGATGGGCATCGTGAAAGAGGCGCAAACGGCCGCCGCCGTGCTCGGTTACAATTATCCGGGCACGCAATGGTACATGGACGCCTACACGCTTCTGACGGCGGAAAACGTCGCGCCGGCAGAGAACGAAGAGTCCTGGATCAGCAAAGCTTTCCGCACCGTCTTCTAATAGGCCCCTTAGGCTGAGCCCATGCTGGCCTCGCTGTCCGTTCGCGACATCGTGCTGATCGAGCGAGCGGAGCTGCAATTCGCGCCGGGCTTGAACGTGCTGACCGGCGAGACCGGCGCCGGAAAATCTATTCTGCTCGATGCGTTGGGGCTTGCCGCAGGCGAGCGCGGGCAGGGGCGCACCACCATCCGCGCCGGCGCAAATCAGGCCTCCGCCGTTGCGGTCTTCGCATTGGACCAAGCCCACCCCGCGCACGGGCTTCTCAACACCAACGATCTGGCCGCCGACGAAACTGGCGAGATCATCCTTCGCCGCACGGTCACGGCCGATGGCCGCACGCGCGCTTTCGTCAACGACCAGCCGGTCGGCGTGCAATTGGCGCGCGAGATCGGCGCGGCGCTTCTGGAGGTGCATGGCCAGGCCGATGATCGCGGCCTGTTCGATGCGGCGACCCACCGGCTGCTGCTGGACGCGTTCGGCGGCCATATCGCGCTGGCGGGCGAAGTGGCGGAGCGCCATGAATCCTATGCGTCGGCGGGGGCGCGCGTCGCGGAGCTGAAGCGCCTCGCCGCCAGCGCGACCGCCGAGATCGAATATCTTACTTTCGCGGCCGGCGAGCTGCGCCAGCTTGGGGCTGAGCCGGGCGAGGAAGCGGCGCTCGCCTCGACCCGCGCGCTGCTGATGAACGGCGAGCGGTTGGCGCAGGACATTTCCGCCGCCGCCGAATTCGTCGCGGGCGATGGCGGCGCGGAAGTCGCGCTCGCCGCCGCGCTGAGGCGCTTGTCGCGGCTGGTGCCGGAAGGTAAGGCGGCGGCGCAAGCGGCCGAACAGGCGCTCGATTCCGCGCTGGCGCTGACCCACGAAGCGAAGGCCGAATTGCAATCGCTGCTGGCGCGCCTCGATGTCGAGCCGGGAAAACTCGAAGAGGTCGAGGAACGGCTCTATGCGTTGCGCGCGGCGGCGCGCAAATACAATGTCACGGCCGACGCGCTTCCGCGCTTGCAAGCGGAGTTCGAGGCGAAGCTCGCTTTGCTCGACGGTGGCGGCGCCTCCATCGGGGCGGCCGAAGCCGAGCTGATTCGGGCGCGCGAGAATTACCGCGCATCCGCGAACGCTCTGTCGAAAGCGCGCGCAGGCGCGGCCAAGCGCCTGGAAGTCGCGGTCGCCAAGGAATTGGAACCGCTGAAGCTCGGCGGCGCGCGCTTCCGGGTCGGATTGATCGCGACGACGGACGAAGGTCCGCACGGCGCCGAGCGCGTCGGTTTCGAAATCGCCACCGTCGAGGGCGCCGCCTATGGCGGTCTTGCTAAAATCGCGTCGGGCGGCGAGCTCGCGCGTTTCGCGCTTGCGTTGAAGGTTGCGCTTGCCGAAGCAAGCCCGCCCGCGGTGCTTGTCTTCGACGAGGTCGATCGCGGGGTCGGCGGCGCGGTGGCCGCTGCCGTCGGCGAGCGTCTGCAATTGCTGGCCGAGACCACCCAAGTGCTGCTCGTCACCCATTCGCCGCAAGTGGCGGCGCGCGCCGCCAAGCATTTCCGCATCACGCGGGCACGCGATGCCACGCGAGTCGATGAATTGTCGCCCGACGACCGCGTGGAGGAAATCGCCCGCATGTTGGCGGGCGCCGCGGTGACGGAAGAAGCGCGCGCTGCCGCGCGCCGTCTTCTCGCCGAAGCGCAAGGTCCGGGGCCTCGCAATAAGCGGGCCCGGGCGTGACGTCCATTAAAGATAAAGACGCCGCGCAATTGAGCGAGGGCGAAGCCGTGAAGGAACTCGCGCGCCTCGCGAAGGAAATTTCCGGTCACGACAAGCTTTATTACCAGGAGGATGAGCCCTCCATCTCGGATGCCGAATATGATGCGCTGCGCCGCCGCAATGGCGAGATCGAGGCGCGGTTCCCTTCTCTCGTTCGTCCCGACAGTCCTTCCCAGCGCATCGGGTCCAAGCCCGCCGAGCGTTTCGAGAAGGTCCGCCATTCGCGGCCGATGCTTTCGCTCGACAATGCGTTCACCGATGAGGATGTGTGCGATTTTCTCGGCCGCGTGCGACGGTTTCTCGGCCTTGCGGAGGATCAGGAACTCGCACTGGTGGCCGAGCCCAAGATCGACGGGCTCTCTTGTTCCTTGCGCTATGAGCAGGGCGAACTGGTGATGGCGGCGACGCGCGGCGACGGCACTGAGGGCGAGAATGTCATCGCCAATGTCCGCACCATCGACGACATCCCCCAAAAGTTCCGCGCCAAGAAGCCGCCTGACATCTTCGAAGTCCGCGGCGAGGTCTATATGAGCCACGCCAATTTCGCAGCCATCAACAAGCGCCAGGAAAAAGCGGGCGACAAAATCTTCGCCAATCCGCGCAATGCGGCGGCGGGGTCCTTGCGACAGCTCGATCCCAAGATCACGGCGCGGCGGCATTTGCGCTTCTTCGCCTATCACTGGGCGGAAACCTCGAATCTGCCGGGCGAGACGCATTGGGAGGTCTTGCAAGCGCTGAAGGCTTGGGGCTTCCCGGTCAATCCGCTGGCAAAGCGCTGCCGCAACGTCGAAGAGGCGTTGGAATTCTACAATGAGGTCCAGCGCAAGCGCGCCGATCTCGGCTATGACATCGATGGGATCGTCTACAAGATAGACCGGCTCGATCTTCAGAACCGCCTGGGTTTCGTTTCGCGCTCTCCCCGTTGGGCCATCGCCCACAAATTCCCCGCCGAGCAGGCCGAATCCGTGGTCGAGCGGATCGCGGTCTATGTCGGGCGCACCGGCGTGCTGACGCCCGTGGCCCATATCAAGCCGGTGACGGTCGGCGGCGTCGTGGTGCAGAACGTCTCGATGCACAATGAGGACGAAGTCGCGCGCAAAGATGTGCGCGAAGGCGACACGGTCGTCGTGCAACGTGCGGGCGACGTCATCCCGCAATTGGTTCGCGTCATAGAGGAGCGCCGGCCGAAGGGAACCGAGCCTTATAAAATGCCGGAAATCTGCCCCGCCTGCGGCAGTCACGCCGTGCGTGAGGTCAACGAGAAGACCGGCCAACCCGAGGTGGCGCGCCGCTGCGTCAACACATTGTCCTGCCCGGCACAGGTGGTGGAGCGGCTTTACTATTTCGTGTCGAGGGCTGCGTTCGATATTGAAGGCCTGGGCGGGGAGTTCCTTCAGCTTCTTCTCGATTCCGGTCTGGTGAAGGAACCGGCCGATCTGTTCACCCTGAAGGATCACCCGGAGGATTTTCACGCCGTCTTCAAGAAGCATTTCGAATCCATCTCGGCGCGCAATGCCGAGAAACGAGGGAAGGCCGCCGCTTCCAAGAAGGTGAAAGAGGACAAAACCGAGTATCTCGTCGGCAATAAATTGCTCGCCGCCATCGAGGCGCGCCGCAAGGTTCCGCTCGACCGTTTCATCCTGGCACTCGGCATCCCGCATGTCGGCGAGACGACAGCCAAGCTTCTCGCGCGCTTTTTTCATTCCTGGGATGCATTCATTGCCGCGCTGCAAAGCGATACGGCGGTGGCGGAACTCGATGAGATCGAGGGCATCGGCGAAGTGATAGCGCAGGCGATCAAGGATTTCTTCGACGAGAAACACAATCGTCACGCGTTGGATCATCTGTTGAAATATGTCGAAATCGAGAATGTTGCGGTGCAAACCGCATCGGGTTCGCCTGTCGCGGGCATGACCATCGTCTTTACCGGCAGCCTCGAAAAAATGACCCGAAACGAAGCGAAAGCGCGGGCTGAGAGTCTCGGCGCAAAAGTCGCGGGTTCCGTATCGAAAAAAACCGATCTCGTCGTCGCCGGCCCTGGCGCGGGTTCCAAGCTCACGGAAGCCGAGAAGCTCGGTGTGAAGGTGATCGACGAAGATGCGTGGATCGCGCTGAGCGGGACCTCGGCTTGACGGGTTCGTGAACCATTTTTCGTTAAAATAATTTGATGAGGAAATTCGCTTGCGCGGGGTTATCTTTCATGCGGCGGGGGTAGTCATAGAACGATAAGACCCAGAGTGAGGAAGCGCCATGAGAGACCTCATCATCCGCAATCTGGACGATGCGTTGCTTGTCGAACTGAAACGCAGGGCTTGGCATCAGGGACTGCCGCTTGAGGAGTCGCTGCGCCGTCTTCTCGTCGCCAGCGTCGAAACGGAATACGAGTCCGAAGAGCGGAACGTCTTCGTGCCGCTGCCGCGTCTTGGGCCCGCTAGCTGCGTCGCGCTGCACGCGTAAGGCACGTCATGGACCAGATTACGATTCCCGGCGTGGATGAATCCGTGTTGCGGCAATTGCGGCAGATCGCCTCCGAGGACGGCCTGCCGCTCGAAGAATCGCTGCGGCGGCTGATCGTTCAGGCGGCGCAGCAGCGCAAAGTGCGCCGCCTCGATGCGGTATTCCCCGCGCCGACGGATTAGATTTTCCGCGTTGCTTCCGCGATCCAGGCGCTTGCGTCCGGATCGTTTGCCAGCGCCGGCGCCACATGGCCGTGCACTTCGGCATGATAGGCATTGAGCCAATCGCGTTCGGCGGCAGTTAACATATCGGGTTCGACCAGCGCCAAATCAATCGGCGCCATGGTGATGGTCTCGAAGCCGAGCATCGTCTTCTCGCCGCCCGGGATAGCCGCGCCCTCGCGCACCACCACCAGATTCTCGATGCGGATGCCGTATTCGCCGGTCTTGTAATAGCCCGGCTCGTTGGAACAGATCATGCCTGGTTTCAGCGCCTGCGCGGTGCCGCGCGGCGAAATGCTTTGCGGTCCCTCATGCACCGAAAGATAAGAGCCGACGCCGTGCCCGGTGCCGTGACCGTAATCGAGACCGGCCTCCCATAGCGGCCGCCGCGCGAAGGCGTCGAGCTGCGCGCCATTGGTGCCTTCGGGAAAGCGCGCCAGCGCAAGCTGGATATGGCCCTTGAGAACGCGGGTGAAACGGTCGCGCATTTCCGCGGTCGGCGTGCCGACGGCGATGGTGCGGGTGACGTCGGTGGTGCCGTCCTGATATTGCGCGCCGGAATCGATCAGGAACAATTGGCCCGTCTCGATGCGCCGATTGGTTTTCCTCGTCACGCGATAATGCACGACGGCGCCATGCGGCCCGGCGCCCGAGATCGAATCGAAGCTGACATCCTTCAGCGCGCCGGTGGCAGCGCGAAACGCTTCGAGCTTCTCCACCGTGTCGATCTCGGTGAGCTTTCCGCTCGGCGCGGTCCTTGCGAACCAGGCGAGGAAGCGCGACAGCGCCTGGCCGTCGCGGATATGGGCGCGGCGCGTGCCGGCAAGCTCCGCCTCGTTCTTGCACGCCTTGGGCAATTGGCAGGGATCGGCGCTGCGCACGATCTTCGCGCCCCCCGCTTGCAGCCGGTCGAAGATGATAGAAGACGCCCATGCCGGATCGGCCATCACGGTTTTCGCCTTCAGCGCATCGAGCGCGGGCGCGAATTCCTCGGGGGCGTGCACGCGCACCTGATTGCCGAGATGAGCAACGAGTTCCGCCGAACTCTTCTTCGGGTCCAAGAACAGATCGAGGCTCGCATCCGCATTCAGAATCGCAAACGCCAACACAAACGGCGTGTGCGGCACATCGGCGCCACGGATGTTCAACAGCCAGCAGACCGAGTCGGGCAAAGTGAGCACGGCGGAATCGACGCCGCGCTTTTTAAAATCCTCCGCCAACCGCGCGCGTTTGGCAGCTGAGGTTTCGCCCGCCAGTTCGATCGGATGAGGCACGGCGGGCGCGCGTGGGATGGCGGGCTGATCGGGCCATACGGCATCGAGCGGATTGTGGCTTACCGCCACCAGCGTTCCGCCCGCGCGCTCCGCCGAAATGCGCCAACGCTCGACCGCGCTCTGCGTGTGCAGCCAGGGGTCATAGCCGAGCTTGCCGCCCCTTGGCAGATTGGTTTCCAGCCAGCTCTGCGGCCCGTCATTCATCAGATCGAGCGTTTCGAACAGGCTGGTGTCGGTCTGGTTCTTGATCTGCAATGTGTAGCGGCCATCGACGAAGACCGCGGCCTTCTGGGCGAGCACGATGGCAAGACCGGCCGAGCCGGTAAATCCGGTCAGCCAGGAAAGCCGTTCGGCGCGGCTAGGCACATATTCGCCCTGATGCTCGTCGGCGTGCGGGATCAGGAAACCGTCCACGCCGCGCTTTTTGAGTTCGGCGCGCAATGCGGCCAGCCGGGCTGCGCACAGCGAGGCGTCGCCTTGGTCGTCGAAAGTCTGGAAGGGCTTGTTCATGGCGGAAATCTACCTTCGCGGGCGCGTCAGGACCAGCGCCGACCACGGGCCGTCGCGATAGGCTCGCACGAAAACGAGGCCAAGGTTGCGGTAATAGGAGAGCACCAGGGCTTCCTGGTTTCGCAACAGGCCGGAAAGAATGGCTGTGCCGCCCGGCGCCAGAGCAGCCGACAACGCGGGCGCCAGTTCCGTCAAAGGGCGGGCAAGGATGTTCGCCGCGATCAGATCGAACGGCGCGCGGTCGCGGATCGCAGGCGCCCCGAACCCGTCGGCGACCGCCGTCCGCACCAGCGGCGCGACATTGTTGATGCGCGTGTTCTCGCGCGCGGTCTCCACCGCGATGGCATCGATGTCGGTCGCGATCATTGTTCGGCGCCACAGCTTCGCGCACGCGATGGCGAGCACCCCGGTGCCGCAGCCGAGATCGAGGATCGCATACGGGTTCTGCACGCGTTTGAGATCGGACAGCGCCTCAAGGCACAGCGAGGTCGTCTCGTGATGGCCGGTGCCGAAGGCGAGCCCCGCCTCGATGCGGATGGGAGTGACTCCCGGCGGAACCGCGCCGGCATCGTGCGCGCCATAGACGAAGAAGCGCCCGGCGCGCACCGGCGGCAGCCCTAGCTGGCTGACGCGAATCCAATCCTGATCGGGCAGGGGGGCGACCGTGACCCGGGCCCCGATCAGCTGCGTCAGCGCCTCCGCGTCAGGGGGTGTCTCGTAGAGCGCTTCGACGGTCGAATCCGGGCCGAACGGGTCTTCCACCACCAGCACCGCTTGCGGTTCGGGCGGCGCCAGTTCGAACAACGCCATGACGTTGCCGGCGCGCGCTTTGGGCACCGTAACGGAGGCTTTCCAGAGGGGGGGTGCCGTCATCTTGTGGCTCTCTGGCCGTGAACCACAGCTAATTGTTTTTCGATTTTTGGGCGATATTATAGTTGCCATACCCAGCATCAATGGATGGGGTTATAGATGCCTCCGCTTCGCCATCCGAGCAAGCCCTTTGAGCGCGTCCCGTCCAAGCCGAACAGGATTAGGCCAGGGCACATCCCACCCCCGCCGCCTAACCGGGTATTTGACCGAGCCGACCACCGGCGCTACCTGCTCCAGCAAACGGGGCGTGCAAAATCGCGTCCAACATTGACCCCACCCTCAACTGCACGCAACGCGTTGCATCGGTTACGTAATGGCTGAATTTTTGGGGTCACGATTGGACGCGAAACGCAACTGCACAAATTCGAATTGTTTGCAGCGAGTTCAACGAGATAAGGCGCTTTAGGGGTGGGGTCGTTATTGGACGCGAATTTGCAGCTTAAGTGTTATAAGGGGCGTCTAAGTTGCAGCGCTGATGTCAAACGTTGCCGAAACGAAGGAGTATCTTATGAACCTCGGCCTGCCATTTGCCGTCACGGCAATCCTGCTTGCCTCTTGGGCGCCTGCGAATGCCCAGTCCGCCGCCCCGCCGACCTGCCTGAACGTCTCCAACATTCAGCGCTCCGAAACGCCGGACGACAGGACGATCATCTTCCACATGCGCGACGGCAAAGTGTGGCGCAACCGTTTGAAAACGGTTTGCCCGATGCTGCGAACCAGCCCCTTCACCCAAGTCCTGCGCAGCGGCGATCTGATGTGCGCCAATCAGCAGACCATCCAAGTAACCCAGACCGGAAGTACTTGCATGCTTGGTGATTTCACGCCGGTTATCTCAGAACGCTAATAAGAAGCAGTCTCCCGTTTGGTGCGCTTCGCGCGCCGATCCTCGTTGCGGCCGAGCCAAATCCCGCAGCGCGACATTTATATCACGGCACGTGAATCGTGTGACGAGGGATTATTGACAAAAATCCATAAGGGAATGACGTTGCTGGGATAATTCCTATCGCAAGGCGGCATTTGCGAGCGGATAACCGCATCGACTAATGGGGGGCAAAATGAACTTTCATCCATCGTACTCATCCATACGTGGCGCCTTCAATCTAGCGCTGCTCGGCACGGCGTCCTTCTTGGCGCTGGCACAAGGCGGCGCCGCTCAAGCGCAAGATCATCAACTCCAAACCCG
>SHWE01000058.1 GCA_009693985.1 Alphaproteobacteria bacterium
TAATTGCCGATGCCGATACCGATGAAGCGACCCGCGTCGCGCGCTTCGTTCTGGCGGCGCGGAAAATCGGCATAGCGCGCAAGCGTCAGCGCGGATTCGAGCGAGGCGGGGTAATCACCGCTGTCATAGACGACCGGCTTGCCGTCGCGGAACGTCAGCCCGACCGCGTAGGGCATTTGCGCCGGCTGGATCAGATTGCGCCGCCTGAGTTCGGCGGGGTCGATGTTCAGCTCGCGCGCGGCGCGGTCGAGCAGGCGCTCGATGGCGAAGACGGCTTGCGGACGCCCCGCCCCGCGCACCGGTGTCGTCGCCACCTTGTTGGTGTAGGCGACGGTGACGTCCAATTCATAAGCGGGGAGCACATAGGGTCCCGGCACCGTCGTCGCCGAGATATAAGGCATGACGACGCCCCAAGGCAGATAGGCGCCGGTGTCGTGCAGCATGGACCCGCGCACACCGCGCAAGCTCGCATCGGCATCGAGCGCGAGTTCCACGTCCCAATATTGATCGCGTTCTTGCGTCGTCGAAAGGAAATGCTCGCGGCGGTCTTCGATCCATTTGACGGGCCGCTTAAGGCGCTGCGCCGCGACGGCGACGACCGCGTCCTCGCCATAGAAGATCGCTTTGGGTCCGAAGCCGCCGCCGACATCGGGAGCGACGACGCGAATGTCTTCCCGCTCCAGCAAATCCGCGAGCTGGCGTTTCTCCAGATGTGGCGTCTGGGTCGAAGACCAGATGGTCAGCCCGTCGCGCGCATCGATTACGGCCAGCGCGCCACGGCATTCCATCGCGTGGCCGCAGCCGCGGTGATGCCAGAGCTTTTCCCGAAAGATATGCGGCGCATTGCGGAACGCAGCCGTGACATCGCCATAACCGACTTTCACCACTGCCGCTTTGTTGTGCGCCAGCGTGGAATGGGCGAGGGCCGCATTGTCTTTTACCGCATCGCGGCAATCGGAGATGGCGGCAAGCGGCTCATAGTCGATCTCGACCAGTGCGGCGGCGTCTTCCGCGAGATAGCGCGTCGCGGCCACCACGATGGCGACAGGCTCGCCGACGTAACACACCTCATCAATGGCGAGACAGTAAGGCAGCATCGGCGATTTCAATTGCGGGTTGGGCACCAGCATCGGGATGCGCCGCTCGCGCAAGCGTCGCGGCATGTCGGCGGCGGTCAGCACCGCATGAACGCCCGGAAGCGCGCGCGCCCGCGCCGTATCGATCCGTCCGATCTTCGCATGGGCAAGGGGAGCGCGCACGAACGCGGCGTGCAGCATTCCCGGCAAACGCATATCGTCGACAAACTGGCCCGCGCCTAGGAGCAGCCGCCGATCCTCGCTGCGCAACACGCGCGCGCCGATGGATTTGCCGCTCATCTCGGCTCCTTGGGTTGCCGTCGGATTGGTGACGCATTTACGCGAACAAGCGTTCCGTTGTACAGGAGAAGCATGGCGGTTGAAGCAACACAAACGCGTCCACGTCCCCTTCTTTGCGGCGATGCGGCGGAGCGCGATGCGGCTGGAAACGTCGTGCTCGTCGGCGGACGGTGCGCCGATTGCGGCGCGCGCGCTTTCCCGCGTTCGCCTGTTTGCACCGGGTGCATGAGCGAGAACATCGTTGCCGAAAGACTGCCGCGCCGCGGCACGCTCTATGCGTTCTCCTCCGTCCATATCGCGCCCAAGAAATGGAAGAAGCCGATGAGAATCGGCTATGTCGATCTTGAGGGCGACGTGCGCGTCTTCACCCATCTTGCGGGCGGCGAATTTTCCATCGGCGACGAAGTGGAAGTCGATATCGGCGCGGTCGGCGAAGACGAAGCCGGCCCCATCGAATGTTTCGTTTTCAAGCGGGTACCCAAATGAACGGCGTTTCTGTCGTCGGGGTCGGCATGATCCCGTTCGGGAAATATCCCGAAGTGAACATCGTCGATCTCGGCTGGCCGGCGGTGAAGGCGGCGCTGAAGGATGCCGGCATCGACGGCAAGCGCATCGAAGCGGTCTATTCCGGCACCTCGCGCGGTGGCGCCATGACCGGCCAGCGCATCATGGGGCGCTTGGGTCTTGCGGGCCTGCCCATCGTCAATGTCGAGAACGCCTGTTCGTCGAGCTCCTCGGCGATGGCGCAAGCCGTGCTCGCGGTCGGCTCCGGCGCGTACGATGTCGTGCTCGTCATCGGCGTCGAGAAGCTTTCCAAATATGGCGGCGGCACGTTGCCGATGGACGAGGACGATTGGGAGATCGGTCTCGGCCTCACCATGCCGGCGCTCTATGCGATGCGCGCCAGCCGCTACATACATGATTACGGGTTGACGCTGGAGCAATTGGCCGGCGTGTCGGTCAAGAACCGCAAGAACGGCGCGCTCAATCCCGACGCGCAGATGAAGAAGCCGGTGACAATCGAGGAAGTGCTGGCCTCGCGCATGGTGTCGGAGCCGTTCACGCTGCTACAATGCTGCCCGACGGGCGATGGCGCGGCGGCGATCGTGCTGGCCTCCGACAAAGTCGCGAAGCAAATCCGTCAGGACGCGGTTCGCGTGCGCGCCTCCCATCTGACCAGCGGCAGATTCATGACCGGCTTTCGCGACATGACCTCGCCCGAAATCACCGTGCGCGGCGCCAAGGAGACGTTCGAGGAAGCGGGCCTCGGCCCCGAAGATATCGACGTCGCCGAAGTGCACGACGCCTTCTCCATCGCCGAGCTGCTTTATTATGAGGCCTTCGGCTTCTGCCCGCGCGGCGAGGCGCCTCACATGCTGACCAGCGGCGCGACGAGTTTGGGCGGCAGAATCCCCGTCAACCCGTCGGGCGGTTTGCTCGCCAAGGGCCATCCCGTCGGCGCTACTGGCGCGGCGCAGATCGTCGAGATCGTCCGCCAATTGCGGGGCGAAGCGGGCGCGCGCCAGGTCGAAGGCGCCAGAGTCGGCCTCACCCACGCGACGGGCGGCGGCATATCGGGCTTCGATCATGGCGCCTGCTCGATCCATATTTTCCAGCGATGATGTTGGTGCTGAGCCGCGCTCCTCTTTTTCCTTCCCCCCTTGAGGGGGAAGGTGTCGCGAAGCGACGGAAGGGGGGTATTCGATCCATCACCCCCCTTCCGGCCCTGCGGGCCACCTTCCCCCTCAAGGGGGGAAGGTAGATGGCGCTGCGATGGAAAAGACCAAAGACCGGCCGCTCGCCGGCATTCGCGTTCTCGATCTGACGCAATTCCTGTCCGGGCCCTTTGCGACGCAAATCCTCGCCGATCTCGGCGCCGAGATTTTGAAGCTCGAACCGCCGCAGGGCGATCCGATCCGCGCCGTGCCGCCGCATTTCGTGGATGGCGACAGCGTCTATTACCTCTGCATCAACCGCAACAAGACTTGCGTCGCCATCGATATGAAAGCGCCGGCGGGCCTCGCGTTGGTGAAGCGTCTCGCGCTTGCCTCCGACATCGTGATGGAGAATTTCCGTCCCGGGGTGCTGGAGCGGCTCGGCTTTTCTGCGGAAAAATTGCGCAAAGAAAAGCCGTCACTGATCTGGTGCTCGATCTCGGGCTTCGGCCAAGACGGGCCGTACCGCAACAAGCCCGCTTACGACATGATCGTGCAGGCGCTTTCGGGCGGCATGAGTCTCACCGGCGAGACCGGCGGCGCTCCGGTGCGCGCCGGCATTCCCATCGGCGATCTCGGCGCCGGGCTTTATTCCGCCGTCGCGGTGCTCGCCGCGCTCAACCGGCGCAACGCGTGCGGAAAGGGCGACACGATCGACATCTCGATGCTCGATTGCCAGGCGGCGATGCTGTGCTACCAGGCGGCCTATTACATGCATTCTGGCGTGGTGCCGGGCCGGCAAGGGCGCGGGCACGAATCCATCCCGACCTATCGCAGCTTCGAAGCGAAGGACGGCATCCACATCGTCATCACGGCGAACACCGAACGCATGTGGCAGGCGCTGGCGCGCGCGCTCGGCCACGAAGAATGGCTCACCGATCCGCGCTTCGCCAGCAACACGGAACGGCTCGCCAACAAGCTCGCGCTATGGCCGCTGCTGGAAGAGGCCTTCCGCGCCAAGAATGCCGATGAATGGATTCCACTTTTGGAAAAAGAGGAAATTCCAGTCGGTGTCGTCAACACGCTCGACCGCGTGATGAAGGATCCGCAAATCCTTCACCGCGATATGGTGCTCTCACTGGAAAGCGAAAATGGAACGGCCGCGCGCGTCACAGGCAATCCGATGAAGTTCAAGGAATCCGGCGCGGAAGCGCGCAACTATCCCCGCGCGCTCGGCGCCGACACCGAAGCCGTGCTTGGCGGCGTGCTGAATCTATCGCAAGCCGAAATCGCCGAACTGGTGCGCGCGAAAGCGATTATCGCAGGCGGATAATCAGTTTCTCCAGGCCGGTCTGCCGAGATTCACTTTGCTGGGTGGCGTGACCATGCCGGCGACGGCGCCGACCGCCCCGCCAACCACAATGCCCGGCGGCCCGCCGATGACGCCGATACCGGCGCCGAGTCCGGCGCCCGAAAGGCCGCGGTCCCCCACCGCCGTTCCGCAAGCAGACAACAAGACAGCCGCCATCGCGGCGATCACAAGCGCTTTCATGTCGGGTTCCCCTGTTTGGCGCCTGTAAACGGCGCTCGGGGCCAGAGGGTTCCCGGTTTCGGGGCCGCTACTTCCCCATTTCCGTGAAGACTTCCTTGGCGATGCGGAAGGAATCCATGCCGGCTGGAATGCCCGCATAGCCGGCGACCTGAAGGAATATCTCCTTGATCTCGTCCTTGGTCAGGCCGTTGGTGAGCGCGCCCTTCACATGAAGTTTCAGTTCGTGCGGGCGGTTGAGCGTCGCGATCATCGCGAGATTGATCATCGAGCGCTGCTTGCGATCCAGACCGGGGCGCGACCAGATATCGCCCCAGCAATAGCGCGTGGTGAGGTCCTGCATCGCCATCGTGAATTCGTCGGCCGCCGCCATGCCGCGATCGACATAGTCCGCGCCCAGCACTTCGCGCCTGATCTTCATGCCGCCGTCGAAACGTTGCTTGTCGTCCATTGTCATTGCTCTCCCATGTCATGGCCCGGCTTGACCGGGCCATCCATCCGGCGCGTATCTGCGCGCCGAATGAGCCTTACGTTCACCTGGATGGCCCGCTTCTGCGGGCCATGACAAATAAGGATCAAACCTCGCGCGGCTCGTTCTTCTTCCCGCGCATGCCGGAGGGTTCCTTCGATGTCGGTTCCTTCCAGCGATGCACGGTGCCGAGATCGATGCCGAAAAGATCGAGCAGCCGCCCGACCGAATGATCGATGATGTCGTCGACCGTCTTGGGGCGCGTATAGAAGGCCGGCACGATGGGCGCGACGATGGCGCCGATCTCGGAAAGCTGCGTCATGGTGCGCAGATGGCCGGTATGCAGCGGCGTCTCGCGCATCGCCAGAACGAGGCGGCGGCGTTCCTTCAGCACCACGTCGGCGGCGCGGGAAAGCAGATTGTCGGTCACGCCATAGGCGATCTCGCTCATCGTATGGATCGAGCAGGGCAGGATCAGCATGCCCATCGTCTTGTAGGAGCCCGACGAAATCGACGCGCCGACATCGCCGATGGGATGGAATTGGCTCGCCATCTCGCGCACGGCCTTGGGCTTGATGTCAGTCTCGTAGGACATTGTGAGCTCGGCGGCAGGGCTCATCACCAGATGCGTTTCGATGCCGGTGCGCTTGAGGATTTCCAGCGCGCGGATGCCGTAGATGACGCCGGATGCGCCGGAGATGCCGACGATCAGGCGCGGGGGCGGGGCTTTGATCATCTTTCTCTCCTCATTCTTCTTTCGGCGATGATAGCACGCTGGCGAGGATGTTTGCCGCCAGCCGCGAGGCGACGGCCGGATCGGCGTAAAGCGCGGCGTTCATATATTCCTTGACGCCCGCGATCGCCGCCCGGTTGCGGTCGGTGAAATGCGCCACCGTCTTCTCCACGGCCGCGTCGAGCTCCGCCAGCGGCGCCACCTCGCTCAACAGACCGAGAGAAAGCGCTTCCGCCGCCCCGATGCTGCGCCGCGTGTAGATCAGATGCAGCAACCGCTTCGGCGTCACCTTGTGCAGCATGGCGGACATCGCCAGCGTCGGCGGCAGATTGTGGTCGAGCTCCGGGAAGGAGAAATTCGCATTGTCGGCGGCGATTGCCAAATCGCATCCGGCGACAAAGGCGCAGCCGAAGCCTTTCGCCTCGCCCTGCACGATGGCGATCACCGGCACGGGCGTCTCGCGGATGTCGGCATAGACGCCGAGGATCGGGTCGGTGATCTTCCCGCGGATGCCGAGCGCGGTGGTCGGCGCGGTGCCGGCCGGGTCGGGCGCGCGGCCCTGGCAGAAATGCGCGCCCTCGCCCCGCACCAGCACCAGCTTGAAGGCCTTGTCCGAGCCGAGCGCCCGGATCGTCCGCCCCAACTCCGGCATTTCGGATGCCAGCAGCTTGTTGCCGCTTGCCCCGCGCGAAAGCCGCAATGTCGCGATGTGGCGCGCGCGGTCTTCTTCGACCTTAAAAGCGTCGGTCGCCATGGTTCTTCCCCTTTATGGCTCTTGTTTTGGTCCTATCGGGTTAAGGGCGCGGCAGGCCCAAGTCCAGGCACGAAGCCGCCCTGCATGCAGAAATTTGAAGGGAGTTGAGACTTTTTTGCAATCTCTGGAATGTGCTAGACCCTTGCCGGGCGCGAGCTACGGTTTAAATTTGTCCGAACCAGAGGGGGGCGTTTCGCCGATGATCAGTTTGCCTACCGCCCCCGCGGCGCGCCTTGCCGTGGCCGTCGTTCTCGCCATCGGCCTTTGTGGCGCCGCCGTGGCGCCGACGCGGATACCCGCTCCCATTCGCCCGGCGTTGCAGACCGCCGTCGATCTCAATCTCGTGCTCGCGGTCGATGCTTCGGGCAGCGTCGATGACGAGCGTTTCGAATTGCAGAAGCAAGGTTACGTCAAGGCGTTCCTCAGCGAGCGCGTCTTGAACGCGATCAAGGCCGGCAACGAGCAGGCCATCGCGGTCACGATGGTGCAGTGGACCGGCCCGACGCTACAAATCGTCATGGCGCCGTGGACGATCATTCGCGACGCGCGCACCGCGCAGATCTTCGCGGCCACGGTCGGCGCCTCGACGCGGCAGATCTATGGCGGCGGCACGTCGATTTCGGGCGTCATCGATTATTCGGTGCTGTTGCTGAATTCGAGCCCGTTCCGCGCCCAGCGCAAAGTGATCGATATTTCTGGCGACGGTTCGAACAATCTCGGCCGCGATGTCGAGGTGGCGCGCAACGAAGCGGTCAAGCAGGGCATCCGCATCAACGGCCTGCCGATCCTGTCGCTGGAACCCGATCTCGATGTCTATTTCCGCCAGAGCGTGATCGGCGGGCCGGGCGCGTTCGTCGTCACCGCGCGCGACTACAATGTCTTCGCCGACGCGATCATGCGAAAATTGGTGGCGGAGATTTCCGACGCCAAGCCCGCCTGGCCGATCCCGAAATTCGCCGCGAAATAAGCGATTTTTCATAGGAGCATGGGATGCGTGGTTCATTTGCGAAAATGACGGCCGGCCTGATCCTTGGCGCGGTGGCCCTGATGGCGTCCAACGCGCGTGCCGAAACGCAGACCGAGAACATTGTCGCCGAGCAGCGGACCTATGTTTTCCTGCAGGTTGCGCCAGCTGCAGCGCAGGCGTTCCTCCCCGCCGGGTGGACGGTGAATCCGGCGGCGGCCGGCGCGACCAAGGACGCCAATCTTATTCTGGTGTGGATCGACCGTAAGCTCGGCCTGACGACCGACGGCAAGCCGCTGCAATCGGGCACCAATAAATTGCTCGTCGTTCTGGTGCCCAGCAAAAACACAGGCACGGGCGAGGCGGCCAACATGGTCGTGGCCGGCACCTCGGCCGATCCCGCGGGCGCGCCCGGCGCCTACAAGGCCTATGGCGCGGGCGCGGTGAACGTCGACCGGGTGGAGAAGAATGCCGGCGCCGCCAGCACGGTCGAAGAAACGTGGCTCGCCAGAGGCCCCGACGGAAACGAAGTGAACTTGCGCGTCGCGTTCACGCGCGGCGTCCCGGCGGCGAGTTCGTTCGATATGCGTATTCACTCGGCCGCCGAGCCGTCATTCTACCGGATCTATCGCGGCAATCAGGTCGTCGACACGGTTCGCAGCGTCAACACCGGCGTGAACCGTGTCTCATCCGTCGCGCTGAAGGCGTCGGGAAGCGGCAAGCTCTCTGCCGCCATCAACGGCTCGGAGAAGATCATCGCCATCAACGCGATGCCGTTCTACCGGCGGCTGACCTTCCTGCCGTAACGATCAGTCGCTCTTGGAATTATTGCCGACGGAGCGCACCGGGGTTTCGGGAATCATGCCGCCCTTGCGGCCCTGGAAGGTTTCGCGCCCCGTCTCTTCCCATTTGCCTTCGACGGCGCGCTTGGCCCACAGATCCCAATTGGCGTCCCAATCGCCCAGCGAATAGCCGTACCAGGGCGGCCGCGGATTGAGCGCCGGCAGGCCGAGCTCGTCCCAGATCACCTTGGCGCGTTCCATGAATTCCTTCGCCGGCAGCGCGAAGGGCGGCATCGGATGTTTCGGCGTCGCGTCGATCAGTAGCGTCGCATCGGATGTGCGCGGCCCCGATTTGGGCCCGTGACCCGGCGCGCGATAGGGCACGACGTGCAAATCCTCGTTCAGATTGGTGCGGTAGGCCATCGACCAGAACACAGCGTCCGCATTGGTGGCATCGACGTCTTCGCCGACCGCGATGACGATCTTGCCGCATTGGGCTTGCAGCGTGGAGGCGCCTTGCAGCCCACGCCAGATTTCGGTCTTCGGCGTGCCCGGCGCGAAGTTGAGGAAGATCACCGGACGTACATTCGATAGCGCCTCGTGCATGACGACGCGCTTGATACCCTTGACGCCGAGATGGTCGCGTAGATGCGCGAGGTAAAGCGGCTCATAGGCGACCACTTTCATCACGGAGGATTCCGACGGCGTCACCTGGCTGATGATCGAGACGAAGACGGGCTTCTTCTTCATCGTGATCGCGGTGACCTGCATCGACATATTGTAATCTTCGAGCGCGACATGACCGTGGGATTCGCCGAACGGGCCTTCCGGTTCAAGCAACTGGGAATCGATGACGCCTTCGATGACGATTTCGGAATCGGCGGGAACTTCGAGATCGTTGGTGATGCAGCGCACGGTCTTCACCGCTTCGCCGAGCAGCGCGCCGGCGACGCCCATTTCGTCCATGTCGGTGCCGAGTTTTTGCGGACCGGTGAAGAAGATCGCCGGAGCGCAACCGATCACGATGGCGATGGGCATGGGCTGCTTCAGCTTTTGATATTTCAGCCAGTGCGCATAACCGCCGGCGCCGCCGAGCCGCGAGGCCATGCGCACGCCAAGCCGGTCTGTCGCCTTCAACTGGCCGCGATAGGTGCCCATGTTGCGCACCCCCGTTTCGGGGTCCTTGGTGACGCAGAGCGTCGCGGTCAAATAGGGCGCCGCATCGAAACCGGGCGTCGAGTTCGGCACCGGAAGCAGCTTCAGCCCGCCATTGGGTTCGCGCAAGGCATCGCCCTGGATGACGACCTCCTGGCAGGCGGCCTTCTTCACCGTCACCGGGGCAATAGGATGGTTGATCGCCTTCAGCCAGGCATCGCCGATTTCCGATACCGGCACGCCCATGCCGAGCGCGTACATCTCCGATGTCGTCGCCAGCGCGCCGACCGCCACCGGGATGTCGTATTTGCGCCCCTCGCCATCGACGACGTTGGTGAAAAGGAAGGCGCGGCGCTGCTCCTCCGGGAGCGCGCCCTGGAACTGCCAGCGCGCCAGGGGATGCAGTTCCGCGTCCTTGTCGATGGCGCGGTCGATGCGCGCCACCAGGCCCCGTTGTTCCAGAATGGCCAGGTGCTCCTGGAAATCCTTGGCGGGTTTGGGGAGGGGCTTGGCGCTCTTGGCGTCGGTCTTCACAGGGATCGTCATGCGGCAACTCGAGCGAATTTCGAGCGGACCATAGCGAAAGGCGGGCGGGCGGCAAGAGTTCGTGAAAATCTGAATCGAATTGACGCCCGATTTCGCAAGAAAATCATGGGGTTTACGCGCAATTGTAAGCGTCGGTTTAAGCCTTTCTTGAGGCGCGCGCCTCCATGCTTGCGTCACGGCAGAACGCGCTAAACAGCGTCGCCTTGGGTGGGTCGAACGATGCAGAAATTCAGGGCAGAGAAGCTGCCGATTGTAAGATGCGCCGCGATTGCGGTGCTTCTCATCGGCCTGCCGCTCGCCGGTTGCGCGACGCCGAGCCTGTCATCGCTGGGCCTTGGTCCGCATGCCGATTCCAAAGTCGAAGAGGCGCAAGCGCTGGCCGCGGCGGTGAAAGCGCCGACGCCCGATCCGCTCGCCAATGTCGAAAGTTCCATTCGCGAAGCGCAGCGCTTGCGCAAAGGCGGCGATCTTCAGACGGCGGCGCGCACGCTGAGCCAGCTTATGCTGTTCGCGCCCGACAATCCGCGCCTACTCGGCGAATATGGCAAGACGCTGGTGGCGCAAGGGCGCAGCGATGACGCGCTCGCGTTCCTGGAGCGCGCGGTCCAGCTGCAGCCCGCCGACTGGTCGCTCTATTCGGCGCAAGGCGTCGCTTACGATCAGCAGGCCCAGTACCGCGCGGCGCAAACATTCTATGCGCGCGCGCTGTCGCTGAAGCCTGGCGAGCCGACGGTGCTCAACAATGCCGCTCTCTCCCATATGCAGGCGGGCGATCTCGCGGCGGCCGAGAAATTGCTGGCGCAGATTGGATCGGGCGCGGCGGATTATCCCCGCATCGCACAGAATCTGGCGCTGGTGCAGAGCTTGAGGGCAGCCCAAGCGAAGGCGTATCCGGCGGAAGTCGCCGCCTCCGTGCTCGCTGCCGCGCCGATGCAAGCGCCCGCGCCCGTGATGTCTACAAGCCGCGCTCCCGATCCCATGCTTGTCGCGGCGGAGATCGTGAAGGCGCCGCCGCCTGCACCTGTGCCCGTACCGCAGCCCGTCATCGTACAAAGAATCGCATTGCCGGTTGCGCAAGTAGCGCCGCCGCCGGCTCCGAAGCCTGTTCCGGTGCGAACCGTGGCGATGGCTCCGACAAAGCCGCAAGCGGCGCGGCCCGCGAACAGCACCGGCAAGACCGCCTATTATGTTCAGGCCGGCGCCTATGGCTCGTCCGAACGGGCGGGACGCATCGCGCGCGAGCTCGATTCCTTGGGCGCGCGTGTTTCGCCCACGACTGTCGGCGGCCAGCCGGTCTATCGGGTGCGGATCGGTCCGTTCCTCGATGCCGAACAGGCGGGAACCGCGGTCTCCCACGCCAGAGAGATGGGCCACGCCGATATCCGAATCGTATCGGAATAATCCCAGAAATTTGTCATGCCCGGCGAGCCCTTGCGTAGCAAGGTGAGGGAAGGGCATCCAGTTCGTTCAGAATTGAGATCGCTTTTCCCGAATGAATTCCCTTCCCCTCGCAAGACGATGCTCGGCCGGGAATGACAATTAGTTTGGCGACTTGATCTCGACGCCGATTTCCTTCTCAAGGCAGCGCACGATCTCGGTGTAATCGGAATCGGAGCCGAGTTCTTCTTGGGCGCGCCGCCACACTTTGCGCACCGCATCGCCCACCACCATCGGGATTTGCAGCGCTTCGGCTTCTTCAAGGCAGAGCCGCACGTCCTTGAGCATCAGTCCCGTCGTGAAGCCATAGGTGAAACGGCGCGGAATGATCGCTTGGGGAAATTTGGTCTCGCTGGCGGTGTTGCGCCCGGTGCCGGAATTGATCACGTCGATCATCAATTTGGGATCGAGGCCGGCTTTGACGCCCATGATCATCGCTTCGGTGGTGATCGCCATCGCGGTCGCCGACATCAGATTGTTGGCAAGCTTCATCACCTGGCCCATGCCGGGGCGGTCGCCGATTCTGAAGACGCGTCCGAAAATTTGCAGCAACGGCTCGACGCGTGTCAGCGCCTCCGCCGAGCCCGACGCCATCACGGCGAGCGTTCCCTTCGAGGCTCCCGCGATGCCGCCCGACACGGGCGCATCCACCATCGCGATGCCGTTGCGCAATAGAACGCCGGCCAC
Organism: Alphaproteobacteria bacterium; assembly: GCA_009693985.1. Classification (GTDB taxonomy): domain Bacteria; phylum Pseudomonadota; class Alphaproteobacteria; order Micropepsales; family Micropepsaceae; genus CAIYRG01. The sequence goes on from SHWE01000058.1 coordinate 12,108, forward strand.
ATGCTCCGTCGTGCGCGGGCCGGTGGTGGAAAGATCGACAAGGATTTTGGCGCGCTGGCCGGCGATGATGCCAAGCGTCTTCAGCGCTTCGCCGCGTACGTCCTCGGGCTCGGGCAGGCTGAAGAACACGATGTCGGTGACATCCGCGACGGCTTTGGACGACTCGGCGCGCACGGCGCCTCGCGCGATGAGCGGCGCCATCGCCTCTTCGCGAATGTCGTAGACGGTGAGACTGTGCCCGGCATCGAGCAGGCGGCCCGCCATTGGCCCGCCCATCTTGCCGACACCGACGAAGCCAATATTTTCGGCCATGCGATTCCCCGCAACCTGTTCCGTGCTGGGGGAAGCCTAGTGTTTCTTTGCAAAGCGCGCGAGCACGCTTTGACGCGCCGCCACGCGATCGGCGTCCGAGACATAGATCAGCCCCGCCACACGGCGCAGCAGCGAATCCTCTTCGGGGTCGAGGACGCCGTCGGCATAGGCGACCTCCCACAGCATTTCGATCAGGCGGATGCGCTGCTGGCGGTCCATGCGCGCGACGGTCAGCCGCGTGAAAGGATGGATTTGCGCCGAGTGCTTCACGGTGGCTTCGGCGATGCCAACCAATTGATGGGCCTTGTCCGCAGGAAGATGGAATTTGCCCGCCAGCAAATGCTCGATGACGCTGCGCTCAGCCGGGTTGAACTCGGCATCCATGGTGGCGGCTTCGACCAGAAGAACCGCGACCGCGACATGCAGATCGTCCGGCTTCGGCGGCTCCGCTTCGGGAGCGGCGAGAAGCTTGCGAAGTTGATCGAATATGGAAATGGCGGGCGAGGAGCGCATCCGTCGTCACTCGCACATCGGACGCGAAAACGAAAGACCGATCAGCCGCATTTGCGCGAACTTGGCTTGAACGCGTCGGCCGCCTGCTGGGCGAGCGCGCGGTCGGCGGGGTGCAGCTTCTCCGCCAGCGTGTCCATGCGGGCGCGGGCGGGCGCATCGCCACCCGCTGCCGCGATGCCGTACCATTTGAACGCGTCGGCGAGGCTCTGCTTGACGCCTGACCAACGCTCATAAAGCACCGCGAGATTGAAGGCGGAATCGACCAGCCCGAGCCCGGCGGCCGTCGCGAACAGTTGGGCGGCTTGCGCTTCGTTCTTGTCCTTGCCGATGCCTTCGAGCGCGGCGATGGCGAGACTGTGGATGGCGCGGGGATTGCCCTTCTTCGCCGCCGCTTCGTACCAATGAAGGGCCTGGGCGATGTCGGCCGGAACGCCCGCCCCTCGCGCGTAAAGCGTGCCCAGCCAATATTCCGCCACCGCGTCGCCTTGATAGGCGCTGCGTAGCAGCCAGCGCGCCGCTTCCGTTTCATCCGCCG
>SHWE01000059.1 GCA_009693985.1 Alphaproteobacteria bacterium
GTGTCATCGGCGACCTCACGGGATTTGCCGCCGGCGTCGCGATGCGCGGGATCGATTTCGCGCAAGTGCCGACGACGCTGCTGAGCCAGGTCGATTCCTCGGTCGGCGGCAAGACGGCGATCAATACGGCGCGCGGCAAGAACCTGATCGGCGTCTTCCATCAGCCACGAATCGTGATCGCCGATACGGATGTACTGACGAGCCTGAAGCGGCGCGAACTTCTCGGCGGTTACGCGGAAGTCGCCAAATATGGAATGCTCGGCGATGGGGAATTTTTCGCCTGGCTGGAAGCGAACGGCGCGGCCGCGTTGAAGGGCGACGCGGCAAAAATCGCCCACGCCGTCGCCCATTCCTGCACCATGAAGGCCGACATTGTCGGGCGCGACGAGCGCGAGGCGGGCGAAAGGGCTCTGCTCAATCTCGGCCACACCTTCGGCCACGGGCTGGAAACGGCCACCGGTTTTTCCGACCGGCTGATCCACGGCGAAAGCGTGGCGCTCGGCTGCGTGCTGGCTTTCAAGCTTTCGGCGAAGCTGGGGCACGCGACACGCGACGACGTTGCGCGCGTCGAACGCCATCTGGCCGGGGTCGGATTGCCGACACGGATGGCGGATATTCCGGGCGGCAAGCCACCGGCCGAAGAGGTGCTGTCTCACATGCGCCACGACAAGAAGGCGCGCGGCGGCAAAATGACGTTCATTCTGGCGCGCGGGATCGGCAAAGCCTTCGTCACAAGCGAAGTTCCCGAAGATTCGGTGCGCGCCGTCCTGGCTCAAGACTGAATTTCCTGAACCAGCCGCCGCCGTATATCCTCACCTAGCCCCCGACCGGACCCAGAGCCATGACGCTCGACTTGACGCTTTCCCTCCTAGCCATTGCCGCGCTTCTGGCGATGTCCGCGTTTTTCAGCGCCTCCGAGACGGCGCTAACCGCGGTGTCCAAAGCGCGCATGCATCATCTCGCCAATGAGGGCTCGGCCGCCGCCAAGCAGGTGAACCGCCTGATCGGCGAGCGTGAGCGAATGATCGGCGCGGTGCTGCTGGGCAATACCTTCATCAACATCTTCGCCTCCGCGCTGGCGACCTCGGTGGCGATCAGTATTTTCCCCGAAGACGGCGTCGTCATCGCGACCATCGGCATGACCATCACGATCCTGATTTTTTCGGAAGTCCTGCCCAAGACGCTTGCCATCGCCCGCACCGACCGCATCGCGCTTGGCGTCGCCTACCCGTTGCGCCTCGCCATCGTGCTGCTCGGTCCCGTCGTCGGCGCCGTGCAGTTCGTCGTCTGGCGGCTGCTCAAGCTGTTCGGCCTGCGCGAATCCGTGGGCGAGCCGGTGCTGACCGCGCATGAGGAAATCCGCGGCGCCATCGACCTTCATCATCAGGAGGGCACCGTCGAGCGCGAGCATCGCGACATGCTGGGCGGCATCCTCGACCTCGCCGAATTGCGCGTCGCCGACATCATGATCCACCGCAAGAACATGGAGGTCATCGACGGCGGCGATCCGGTGGAAGAAATCGTCGAGCGCATCATCGCCTCGTCCCATACGCGTTTTCCGGTTTACCGCGACGATCCCGAAAACATCGTCGGCGTGCTCAACGCAAAGGATTTGCTGCGCACGCTGATCCAACAGCGCGGATCGCTGAAGAATATCGACATCATGGCGCTGGCGACCCAGCCCTGGTTCGTGCCCGACACGACGACGCTGCAAGAACAACTCGATGCGTTCCGCGAGCGGCGCGGACATTTCGCGCTTGTGGTCGACGAATATGGCGTCTTGCAGGGGCTGGTGACGCTGGAAGATATTCTCGAAGAGATTTTCGGCGGCCTCGCCGAGGAACATAAGCAGTCCTCGTCGTCCGACGGCATCCGCAAACAGGCCGACGGCTCCTACAATATCGATGGCTGGATTTCGATCCGCGATCTCAATCGCGAGCTCGAATGGAGCCTGCCGGACGAGGAGGCGACGACCATCGCCGGCCTCGTCATTCACGAGGCGCGCGTGATCCCGGAAGTCGGCCATGTGTTTTCGTTCTACGGCTTCAAATTCGAGGTGTTGCGGCGTCAGCGCAATCAGATCATGGCGCTGCGCATCACGCCGCCGCGCCAGATGGACGAAGACAGAAGCGGCTAGTTCCTTACACTGTCATTCCTGGCCGAAGCCCGAAGGGCTGAGGGGAAGGGAACCCAGGTGTCGACACCGAGCAAATGCCCACACCTGGGTCCCCTTCCCTCGGCGTGTGCACGCCTCGCCGGGGATGACAAGTAAGTTTAGAAATGCGTGAAGCCGGGTTTGGATAATTTCAGCGCCTTGCCGTCGCGGCTGAGCAGCACGACGCCCTCGCCTTTTTCGACGCGGCCGATCTCGGTGATGGGAAAGCCCAATCCTTCGATGCGCGCGCGCGCCGAAGCGGCGGCCGTGAAGGCGATCTCGTAATCGTCGCCCGCGGTCGCGGCGCGGATAATGGCTTCGTCATCACCGCCGAACATCTCGCGGAACGGGTCGGAAAGCGGAACGCGCGCGGCCTCGACGACGATGCGAACGCCGGAGGTTTCCGCGATGTGCGCCAGATCGGCGATCAGCCCGTCCGAAACATCGATCGCCGCCGAAGCGATATACAAAAGGCGCGGGCCGAGCGCGCTGCGCGGTTGTGGAATCCGATAGCGTGCGATCAGCGCCGCGCGTTCGTTCTTGTCGAGCGTGCCGCCCCCGCCTTTCAGCACCGCAAGGCCCGCCCCGGCATCGCCGATGGTGCCGGTGACGAAGACGCAATCGCCCGCGACCGCGCCGGAGCGCCGGATCATCATGCCCTTGGCGATGCTTCCGAGCGCGGTGATCGAAATAGTCAGTGGTCCCGGCGTCGCGGTCGTATCACCGCCGATCAGAGCGATGCCATATTGCTCCTGATCCTCGCCAAGCCCGCGCGCGAATTGCGTCAGCCAGTCGTCGCCGACCCAGGATGCGAGCGAGAGCGACAGCAGATAGGCGCGCGGTGTCGCGCCCTTGGCCGCGAGATCGGAAAGATTCACCCGCAAGGATTTCTTGGCGATCGTCGCGGGCGGATCGTCGCGCAGGAAATGCACGCCTTCGATGAGCGCATCCACCGTGACGACCAGATCCTCGTCGAACGGCAAATCCAGGATCGCCGCATCGTCGGTCAGGCTGAGCGCGCCCGGCTCCTTCGCCGCGAGCGGCGCGAACAGCTTCGCGATCGCTTCGAACTCGCCGAGGCGGTTAGAGCCGGAGCTTGTCATCGGGAGGTGCCTCGCCGAATTCGGCGGCGCGTTTGCCGTGCGCGAGGCGGTCGAGCACGGCGTTGACGAAACCGGGTTCCGTGCCGTCGAAGAAATCGCGGGCGAGCTCGACATATTCGTCGATCACCACCTTGACCGGCACATCGCTGCGCCCGACCAGCTCATAGGCGGCACAGCGCAGAAGCGCCCGCAAAATCGAATCGATGCGGGTGAGCGTCCAGCCCGCCGCCAGCGCGCCGGCAAGGCTGCGGTCGATTTCGACCTGGTGCTTCAAGACGCCATGCACGATGTCGGCGAAGAACACTTCGTCATGGGCATTCCCCGGACCGGTTTCAGGATCGGGGCCGAAACGGTGGGCGATGAATTCATCGATCACGTCGTTCGCCGAGATGCCGGTGATCTCCAATTGATAAAGCGCCTGGAGCGCGGCTAGCCGCGCGGCGCTGCGCTTCTCGCGCCCGCGTGGGGTGCCGTCTTCGCCGGAAGACGCCTTACTGGCCATCGCCGATGCGTTTCTTCATTGCGATCAGCGCGAGGCAGGCGCGCGCTGCATCGCCGCCCTTGTCGGCGCCGTCGCTGCTGGCGCGGTGAACCGCCTGGGCTTCGTTCTCGACCGTCAATATGCCGTTGCCGATGCAGAGCCCGTCTCGCACACCCAGATCCATCAGCGCGCGCGCGGATTCGCCCGCCACGATCTCGAAATGATAGGTCTCGCCGCGGATGACGCAGCCGAGCGCGATGAAGCCGTCGAAGCGGCCGGCCGCCATCTTGATAGCCGGCGGGATTTCCAGCGCGCCGGGAACCACCACCCGCTCGGAGAGCACGCCCGCGACGTCGAGCGCATGCGCCGCGCCGTCATAGAGGGCGTCGGAAATGTGCGGGTAGAACCGCGCTTCGACGATCAGCACGCGCGTCATTTGACGTTTCCGGGGCTGACGGGCCGCGTTTCCGTGATGTTCAAACCATAGCCTTCCAACGCCACCACGCGGCGGCCTTGCGTATTGGTCAGGAGAACCATGTTCTTGATCCCGAGGTCCAGCAATATCTGCGCGCCGACACCGTATTCCTTCAGCCGCGACTGTTCCATGTCCGGCATCGTCTTGTTGGATTGCGCAAGAACCTCGGAAACCGGCGCGATGCGGTGGCGGCGGATCAAGACGACGACACCCCGCCCCGCTTCGCCGATCATGCGCATGGATTCGCCCAAGACGTCGCCCGGCCCCCATTTGGCCGCCAGCGTGTCGTCGAAGAGATTATAGGCGTGCATGCGGACCAGCACCGGCTCGTCGCCCGAGACGTCGCCCTTGACCAGCGCGACATGCTCCTGGTTCTCGATGGTGTTGAGATAGATGGCGAGCTTGAAGGCGCCGCCATTGCGGCTTTCAAAATCCATTTCCTTGATGCGCTTGACGAAATGATCGTGCTTGCGCCGATAGGCGATGATGTCGGCGATGGTGCCGATCTTGAGCCCGTGCAATTGGGCGAATTTCACCAGGTCCGGCAGGCGGGCCATGGTGCCATCGTCGTTCATGATCTCGCAGATGACGCCGGCGGGATAAAGCCCGGCGAGCCGCGCGACATCGACGGCGGCTTCGGTATGGCCGGTCCGCACCAGCACGCCGCCATGGCGCGCCACCAGCGGGAAGACATGGCCTGGCATCACGATGTCGTCCGGACCCTTGGTCGGATCGATGGCGACCGAAATCGTGTGGGCGCGGTCATGCGCCGAGATGCCGGTGGAGATGCCTTCCTTCGCCTCGATGGAGACCGTGAAGGCTGTTTGGTTACGCGTGCGGTTCAGCGCCGCCATCATCGGCAGCTTCAACTGGTCGGCGCGGTCCTGGTTCATCGCGAGGCAGATCAGCCCGCGTCCGAACCGCGCCATGAAATTAATCGTCTGCGGCGTGCACATCTGCGCCGGGATCACGAGGTCGCCTTCGTTCTCGCGGTCCTCGGCATCGACGAGGATGAACATCTTCCCGTTGCGGGCGTCCTCGATGATGTCGGGAAGCTCGGAGATGTAGTCGTGGAAGACGTTGATCATCGGACCAGCCGCGCGACATAGCGCGCCATCAGATCGACTTCGAGATTGACGCCGTCGCCTTGTTTCAGCCGGCCGAGCGTCGTGACCTTCAGCGTGTGCGGGATGATGTTGACGCCAAAACTGGCACCCTCCACTTCGTTTACCGTAAGGGATACCCCGTCGAGCGCGACCGAACCTTTGGGCGCGATGAAGCGCATGATGTCCGTCGGCGCCGAAAACACCATGCGCAGGGATTCGCCTTCCGGCGCCGTGCGGGCGAGCTTCGCCACCGCATCGACATGGCCGGTGACGATGTGGCCGCCAAGCTCGTCGCCGATTTTCAGCGGGCGTTCCAGATTGACGGGATCGCCGATTTTCCACACCCCAAGCGTCGTATGGGCGAGCGTCTCGGCCGACACCGTGACCGCGAAATCATCGTGGCTCCTTGCCGTCACCGTCAGGCAGCATCCGGCGCAGGCGATCGACGCGCCGAGGCTCAGCGCGCTCGCATCGAACGGCACGGCGATGGTGATATGCGTGTCGCCGCGCTTCTGAACAGAGCGCACGCTTCCCACGCTGGTGACGATGCCGGTGAACATGATCCCTATTTAACCCGTGACCTCGTAGCTTTCTAGGATATCGGGCGCGAGGTCCAGCCGTTCCACGAGGCTGATATGGGGCGATGCGGCAAGTTCGACGGCTCCGAAGACGGTCGGGGCCGGATGGCCTTCGCCGATCGTTTGCGGCGCGCGATAGACATGAATCTCGTCCACCAGCTTCAAATCGAGAAAGGCGGCATGGACCGCCGGGCCGCCTTCGACCAGAAGCCGCGTCACGCCAAGCTCGGCCAGCCGGTTGAGAACGGGAGCGAGCGCCGGACGGCCGCCCTCCCCCGCGATGCGCTCGATGGTGACGCCGAGCGCCGCCAGATCCTCGCCCCCCTCGGACGCCGCGGTGAAGACGATGACGGGAAATTCGCGCGCGGTTTGCGCGATGCGCGAATGCGGCGTCAGGCGCAATTGGGAATCCAGCACCACACGCAGCGGCGAGCGTTGCTCCAGTCCCGGCAGGCGGCAGGTGAGCAGCGGATCGTCGGCCAGCGCGGTTTCGATACCGACAAGGATGGCGTCATAGCGCGCGCGCAACAGATGAGCGTGGGCGCGGGCTCGTTCGCCGGTGACCCAGCTGCGCTTGCCGGGTGTTTGCGTGACAAAGCCATCGGCGCTTTGGGCCGATTTCAGCGCCACCAGCGGACGGCCTTTGGTGACGCGCAGGAAGAAACCGCGATTGGCTGCGCGCGCTTCCTCTTCGCAGACGCCTTCGGTCACTTCGATGCCAGCGGTTTTCAATTTCGCGAAACCCGCGCCGCTCACACGCGGGTCGGGATCGGTGACAGCGGCGACGACACGCGCGATACAGGCGGCGATCAGCGCATCCACGCAAGGAGCGGTCTCGCCGTGATGGGCGCAAGGTTCCAGCGTGACATAGGCGGTGGCGCCGAGCGCCGCCTCGCCGGCTTGTGCCAGCGCCATTGTTTCCGCGTGCGGGCGGCCGCCTCTTTGCGTCCAGCCGCGGCCGACGATCAATCCATCCTCGGAGACGATGACGCAGCCGACGGCGGGGTTCGGCGCTACCTGCCCGAGCCCGCGCGCCGCGATGCGCAACGCATGGTGCATGTGAGTCGTGTCCGCGGATAAACTCATAACACCCTGAAACTGTCATTCCCGGCCGAGCATCGCGCTGGCGATGCGAGGGGAATGGAATCCATCTGGCAAAAGCCGAGCCTCATTCGTCACCGAATGGATGCCCTTCCCTCACCTTGCCCCGGCGTGCTTTGCACGCCTTCTTGTTCAATTGCGCGGCGACGCCGCGCGGGGGCAAGGCTCGCCGGGCATGACAATTCGATTCAATCCCGGTCGCCGCCGCCGGCGATTTCGCCGACAAAGGCTTCGAAATCCTTGGCCTCGCGGAAATTCTTATAGACCGAGGCGAAGCGGATATAGGCGACCTTGTCGAGCGATGAGAGCGCCTGCATCACCAGCTCGCCGATGACGTTGGACGGAATCTCGTTCTCGCCCATGCTTTCCAGGCGCCGGACGATGCCGGTGATCATGCGTTCGACGCGCTCGGGCTCGACGGGACGTTTTCGCAAGGCGTGATGGATGGCCCGTTCCAGCTTCTCGCGGTCGAACGGCTCGCGGCGTCCCTGTTTCTTGACCACGGTAAGCTCGCGCAATTGCACGCGCTCGAAGGTGGTGAAACGGCCGCCGCAGGCCGGGCACAGACGCCGCCGCCTGATGGCCGCGTTGTCGTCGGAGGGCCTCGAATCCTTCACCTGGGTATCGTCATGTCCGCAGAACGGGCAGCGCATGGGATCAACGCCTTTCTTTCAAGTCCTCACGGATAAATCGGAAAATTCTTGCACAGCGCGATGACGCGGATCTTGACGCTCTCTTCGACGGCCGGATCGCCGTCTTCGCCTTTGGCGGAAACGCCGTCGATCACTTCGGCGATCAGCGCGCCGATTAAGCGGAACTCGGCGGCGCCGAAGCCGCGCGTCGTGCCGGCAGGGGAACCAAGCCGGATGCCCGACGTGATCGCCGGCTTCTCGGTGTCGAAGGGAATCGCATTCTTGTTGCAGGTGATGTTGGCGCGGTCGAGCGCCTTCTCGGCGGCGCGCCCCGTGACGTTCTTCGGGCGCAAATCCACCAGCATCAGATGCGTATCGGTGCCGCCCGAGACGATGTCGAAGCCGCTTGCCTTCAGCGTTTCGGCCAACACCTTCGCGTTGGCGACGATGGCGCGCGCATAGGCGCTGAATTCCGGCTTCAGCGCTTCGCCGAAGGCGACCGCCTTGGCGGCGATCACATGCATCAGCGGCCCGCCCTGCAATCCCGGGAAGACGGCGGAATTGATCTTCTTGCCGAGCTCGGCATCGCGCGACAGGATCAGACCGCCGCGCGGGCCCCGCAGCGTCTTGTGCGTCGTCGTGGTGACGATCTGGGCGTGCTCGATGGGGTTTGGATGCGCGCCACCCGCCACCAACCCGGCGAAATGGGCCATGTCCACCATCAGAATAGCGCCGACCGAATCCGCGATTTTGCGAAAGCGCGCGAAGTCGATGATGCGCGGATAGGCCGACCCGCCGGTGACGATCAGCTTGGGTTTGTGCAGCTTCGCCAGCGCCTCGACTTCGTCCATGTCGATGCGATGGTCCTGGCGGCGCACATTGTAGGGAACCGGCTTGAACCATTTGCCCGACAGATTGACCGGCGAGCCATGCGTCAGGTGTCCGCCCGAGGAGAGGTTCAAGCCCATGAAAGTATCGCCCGGCTGCATCAAAGCCAGGAAGGCCGCTTGATTGGCCTGGGCCCCCGAATGGGGCTGCACATTGGCGTAAGAGCAATCGAACAGACGGCAGGCGCGCTCGATGGCCAGCGTCTCGGCGATATCGACATATTCGCAGCCGCCGTAATAACGCCGGCCCGGATAGCCTTCGGCATATTTGTTGGTGAGCACGGAGCCTTGCGCGTCCAACACGGCGCGGCTGACGATGTTCTCCGACGCGATCAGCTCGATCTTGTACTGCTGACGCTTAAGTTCCGCCTCCACGGCGGCCGACAGTTCCGGGTCCGCGGCCTTCAGTCCGCGCGTAAAGAACCCGGCTTCGCTCCGGTATGAATTTTCACCCACCATGTTCATGACGCGCTTTTCGACTTCCCCCGGCTGGTTCGATTGTGGACCTTCCGGCCAGCTTTACCAAATCTAGCCGGGAAGCACGACAAATCGGGTTCCAAGGCCAACAGGAATCTGGGGTTAGCGCGGATGGCGACGCGCCCGGCAAGTCAAGCTTCGGCACGAGTTCCATAACGCCAATGAAGCTTTCGGTTGTGGCCCTATCGTCCAAGTTGAGACAAATTCTTCTTGCTTGCGCGAAGGTACGAGCTGAAAGGGGCAAAAATAAACGGCGTCACTTTGACTTGATTTCTGCTTACCGCCGCGCCTAGAGCCTCTATAATAACCATTAATGCCAACTCCAAGGGGGAACGAAGAGATGGCGCAAAGTGCGGACAATCAACACTCGAAGTCGGACGAGATTCTCCGGCTGGCTGCGGAAATCGCCGCCGCCTATGTCAGTAACAATCCACTTTCCGTCTCCGAACTGCCTTCCATGATCAAAAGCATCTATGGGGCCTTGGGCAGCCTCGTCGGTCATTCGGCCAGCGATATCCAGACGTCGCAGAAGCCGGCCGTGCCGATCAAGCGTTCGGTCGTGCCCGATTACATCGTCTGCCTCGAAGACGGCAAAAAGCTGAAAATGCTGAAGCGCTATTTGCGCTCCAACTACAGCATGACGCCCGAGGAATACCGGGCGAAATGGGGTCTACCGGCGGATTATCCGATGGTCGCGCCCAATTATGCGGCGCAGCGTTCGGAATTCGCCAAGAAGATCGGATTGGGACGGACAGCGTCTTCTTCGGGACGGCGCCGTAAGGGTTAGCCCCCTTCGCGCTTCTTCAGGACGTAATCGAGTTTCTTCAGCGCGGCGGCCTTAAGGGCCGCGTGATCGCCGCCGGCTGGGCCCATGATCGAAACCTCGGTGCCGGTCGCGGCATCGATGGCGCTCGCTTTCGCGTAAGCCCCAACCGTCGTGATTTCGATAAAAACTTCGCGCCCGCCGGGGGGGACGCGGATTCATGCGGCGCGGCGAAGACGCAGCGCGGTCCAGACCATGTCGATGGACGCGACGAGATGATCCATCTGCGCGTTGGTATGCAGCGGGCTCGGCGTGATGCGAAGCCGCTCCGTGCCGCGCGGCACGGTCGGGAAATTGATCGGCTGCACATAGACGCCGTGCGTATAGAGCAGCTCATCCGAAACGACTTTGCAAAGCGCCGGATCGCCGACGAGGACCGGCACGATATGGCTCGGAGAGTCGATCAGCGGCACGTTGCGCGTGGACAGCAGGCTCTTGAGACGGCCGGCGCGTTCTTGCAGCGCTTCACGCTCCGCATTGCTCGATTTCAGATGCCGGATCGAAGCCAGCGCGCCGCCCGTGATGGCCGGCGGCAATGAGGTGGTGAAGATGAAGCCTGACGCGAAAGAGCGCACGCAGTCGATGATCGCGGACGAGCCGGTGATGTAGCCGCCCATCACGCCGAAGGCTTTGGCCAGCGTGCCTTCGATGATGTCGACGCGGTGCATCACGCCGTCGCGCTCGGCGACGCCGCCGCCGCGCAGCCCATAGAGGCCGACGCCGTGCACTTCGTCGAGATAGGTCATCGCGCCATAGCGTTCGGCAAGGTCGCAGATCTCGCCGATGCGGCCGAAATCGCCTTCCATCGAATAGACAGATTCAAAGCAGACAATCTTCGGCGCGGTGGGCGAGGCCGCGCGCAGGAGCTCTTCCAGATGCGCCATGTCGTTGTGGCGATAGATGCGCTTCTCGGCGCCCGAATGGCGCATGCCCTCGATCATCGAGGCATGGTTCATCTCGTCGGAGAAGAAGATGCAGCCCGGCATCAGGCGGGCGAGCGTCGATAACGTCGCCTCGTTGGAGACGAAGCCCGAGGTGAACAGCAGCGCCGATTCCTTGCCGTGCAGATCGGCAAGCTCGGCTTCGAGCTCGACGTGGAAATGATTGGTGCCGGAGATGTTGCGTGTACCGCCGGAACCGGCGCCCGCCGTCTGGATCGCCTTCTGCATCGCTTCCAGAACCTTGGCGTTCTGGCCCATGCAGAGATAATCGTTGCTGCACCAGACCGTTATCGGCCGTGTCGTGCCGGAGCTGTGATGCTGAGCGGTCGGAAAGGAGCCCTGCTGACGCACGATGTCCGCGAAAACCCGATAGCGGCCCTCGCGCTTCAACTTGGACAGCGCGTCCTTGAAAATCTGGGCGTAGCCATAGGCCATCGGGTGCAGACTCTCCCCAACCAAGCGGTCTTTTTTATCAGAACTGTCGCCGGGGAGAATACTCAAGAGTCGGCGCTAACGCATGCGAATTGTCACAGAATTCAGGCCGGTAGCTTAAAAACGCCCCGTAGTTGAGAATGAGTCGCGACTAGGCGCGCGCCTAGAGCCGATATCGGACCTGATCGAGCCAGAAACGCTCAAGCCGGCGCAAGCTCACATTCAGGTTCTCGAAATCCTGCCCCGTGACGTTGCCGACCGCCTCGATGGAATCGAGATGCCGGTCGAACAGCTTGGTCACGACATTGCGGATTTCGCTGCCCTTGTCCGTGAGGCTGACATGCACCGAGCGGCAGTCGACATCCGAACGTTCGTGATGGATGTAGCCCGACTCGACGAGCTTCTTGAGATTGTAGGACACATTCGAGCCGAGATAGTGCCCGCGCGTCCTCAGTTCGCCCGCCGTCAGCTCCTGATCGCCGATATTGAAAAGAAGCAACGCCTGGACGCTGTTCACAACGCGCTCGCCACGACGGTCGAGCTCGTCCTTGATGACTTCGAGGAGTTGCCGGTGAAGGCGCTCCACAAGATTTAGGCTTTCGAGATAACGCGGACGAAGCATAGGTGCTTCGTCAAGCTTCTCCCCGCCCTGAGTTTTGGCCAACGCCGTCATGTCTTACCCTTTTTATTTTATGGGTCCCCTACCTGACCGGGAAACCTACCAGTCCGCCCGTTAATGGACGCTTAGCGTAAGCGTGCCAATTCGAGCCGGGTGGGTTTAGAGCGGCGTCCAATCGGACGCACCGAGAGGCGCAAAATACCTGGCGATTTCGGCATCGCTCACGGCAGATAATGTGTCGGGGCACCAGCGCGGCGTTTGGTCCTTGTCGATGAGGACGGCCCGGACGCCTTCGTAAAAATCATGGCCCTCGAGGATGTGCAAAGCGAGGCGATATTCCATGGCGAGACCGGATTCGAGATCGGGCTGCGCGGCGCCCTCTTTCATCTGCCGGAATGTGAGCTTCAGACTGGTGGGCGAGCAGCGCGCCAGCATGTCGGTCGCCGCCCTGCCCCGTTCGCCCTCGTTTTTCAGCGCAGGCACAATGTCCTCGACTGACGTTTGCGCGAAAGCGTGGTCGATGGCGGCGCGGTTCTTCGCCAGTTCCGATGGTCCCGGCTCGCCCGCAAGGCCGGCGAGAACGGATGCGGGTTCTTCGCCTTGCGCGATGCGGGCTACGATTTCAGCAAAGTCTTTACTGGCGACAAAATGCGTGGCGAGCCCGGCATGGATCATGTCGGCCGGGGAAATCCGCGCGCCGGTGAGCGCGAGATAAAGTCCGATGCGCCCCGGCAGGAGATTGAGGAAATGACTGGCGCCGATATCGGGAAAGAGGCCGATCGCGGTTTCCGGCATGGCGAACAGCGCGTTCTCGGAGACGACACGGATGGCGCCGTGGATCGTTATCCCTGCGCCGCCGCCCATCACCAGCCCATCGATCAATGAGACATAGGGCTTGGGGAAATGCTTGATGGTGGCGTTGAGGCGGTATTCGGTGGTGAAGAATTGCGCCGCGTGGCCATCGCGCTTCTTGCCGGACTCATAGATCGCGCGGATGTCGCCGCCGGCGCAGAAGGCGCGTCCGGGAGCCGCATCGAGGACGATGGCTTTGATCTCGGGATCGCGCGCCCATTCCCGAAGCCGCGCCAACATGGCGGCGACCATATCGAAGGTCAGCGCGTTCAGCGCTTTTGGCCGGTCGAGCGTGATGTGCCCGGCCGCGCCCTCTTTGCGTAAATGAACGCCGTCATTAGCCATGGTTCAAAGCAATTGTGCGGGGTGATTGAAGGCGACGCTTGGCAGTCTATAGTGAGCCAAGTTCCTATATCCATTGTCAGGTTATCGCATGTCCCCTGCTTCCTCCTTCCCTTCCTTGCGCATGCGCCGTTTGCGCCGTCACGATTGGACGCGCCGACTTGTGTCGGAGAACAAGGTCACGGCGGCCGATTTCATCTGGCCGCTGTTCCTGATCGACGGGAAGAAGCGCCGCGAGCCCATTCTCACCATGCCGGGCGTCGAGCGATTGAGCGTGGATCTGGCCGTCGCGGCGGC
>SHWE01000060.1 GCA_009693985.1 Alphaproteobacteria bacterium
GAGGCGATCGGAAATCCCGCCTCGATGATGTCGATGCCCATGTCGTCGAGCAGGCTCGCGACCTCGAGCTTCTCGTCATGCGTCATCGCGGCGCCCGGCGACTGCTCGCCGTCGCGCAAAGTGGTGTCGAAAATCCGTACACGGTCTATTTCATTCGTGTGCGGAGGGACGTTCTTGCTCATCGTCTCGGTCATGACTCGAAAAATCCTTATCTTCGCCGTGAAGGCGGGCCTCTTGTTCCGTGTGCTGATTAATCCCCCAAACGCCCGTCTCCGAAGAGACTTGCCGGCGCCTAGGGGCAGCTAAGGAGAAGAAGCGCGTCTTGACGCGAAGCGCGCGGACATGTCGTCCCTGACGAAACGGCGATGCACTGCGCACGCGCAAATGCGCGTCCCGAGGTGCCTCTGTGTTGCCGATTCGCCACGACTCTACGTTCCGCTCCGGATCGATTCTTGATCGTCCAAGATGTGCCGCAACCCCCCGCAAATACGAGATGTTTTCGACCTATCCACAAGCATTTACGCCGATTTGTTCCGGGGGTGCAAGGCGATGGATTCCGCTTTGCGAAATAAATATTCCGCACCGCCGCAAAGTTCCACGGAAGTTCCCGCCGCCGCCCTGCGGGCTTCGGCGGGCAAGCCCGCCTTTGCTTAGGGGCCTATCGCGAGATGCGTCCCCCTCGGCCCAGTTTCCTCCCCCGTTCACGGGGGAGGTGTTTGGCCATCCGCGAAGCAGTGGCTAAACGGAGGGGGCGAACGGTCTAAGCAATCGACAACGAAATCAATCAGTTCCGCGAGCGGTCCACGAGCTTGTTCTTGGCGATCCACGGCATCATGCCGCGCAGGCGCTCGCCCACTTCTTCGATGGGATGCGCCGCCGAGCGCGCCCGCATCGCCTTGAACGAGGGCTGGCCGGCCCGGTTCTCCAGCACCCAGTCGCGGGCGAAGCGGCCCGATTGGATGTCGTCGAGGATCGCCTTCATCGCGAGCTTGGCCTCAGGGCCGACCACGCGCGGGCCGGAGACATATTCGCCATATTCGGCCGTGTTGGAGACCGAATAGTTCATGTTGGCGATGCCGCCCTCATAGATCAGATCGACGATCAGCTTCACCTCGTGCAGGCACTCGAAATAGGCCATTTCCGGGGCGTAGCCGGCTTCCACCAGCGTCTCGAACCCGGCGCGGATCAGCTCGACAAGGCCGCCGCAGAGCACCGATTGCTCGCCGAAGAGGTCGGTCTCGCATTCCTCGCGGAAAGAGGTCTCGATGATGCCGGCGCGGCCGCCCCCGATGGAGGAGGCATAGGCAAGGCCAAGGTCGTGGGCGTTGCCCGAGGCGTCCTGATGGACCGCGATCAGGCAAGGCACCCCGCCGCCCTTGGCATATTCGGCCCGGACCGTGTGGCCGGGCCCCTTGGGGGCGACCATGATGACGTCGAGGTCGGCGCGCGGCTCGATCAGGCGGAAATGAACGTTGAAGCCGTGGGCGAAGAACAAAGCCGCACCCTGCTTCAAATTGGGGGCGATTTCGCTCTTATAGAGGTCGGCCTGGAGCTCGTCTGGCACCACGCACATCATCACATCGGCCCATTTCGCGGCATCCGCGACGCTCATCACCTTGAAGCCGGCGGCTTCTGCCTTCTTGGCCGAGGCGCCAGGACGCGAGGCAACGACGACGTCCTTGACCCCGCAATCGCGCATATTGAGCGCGTGCGCATGGCCTTGGCTGCCGAAGCCGATGATCGCCACCTTCTTCTGCTTGATGAGATTCAGATCGGCATCCCGGTCGTAATAAACGCGCATGTCTCGCCTTCCCTCTAGGATCGCTTATTGGGGCGCTAAAAAGACCCTCTTATAGGCCGGGTCAAGTGATGCTTTACCTCCCCCAACGCGGGGAGGTCGAACCGCCAGAGCAAAGCGGCGGCGGTTCGGGTGGGGGGCAAATCCCCCCTCACCCGGTTCGCCTAGGCGCTCACGCGCAAGGCGAACCGCCCTCTCCCTCGTTGGGGAGAGGGGTTTTCTTCGTCACATCGGCTCGGGGCCACGGGAAATGGCGGCGATGCCGGTGCGGCTGACTTCGACGAGGCCCAAGGGCCGCATCAGCTCGATAAAGGCATCGATCTTGGCGGGCACGCCGGTGATCTCGAAGACGAAGCTGGTATGCGAGGTGTCGAGCGCCTTGGCGCGGAAGACCTGGCTGACGCGCATCGCTTCGACGCGCTTCTCGCCGGTGCCCGCCACTTTCACCAGCGCCATTTCGCGCTCGATGCCGGGCTTCTCGGTGGTGATGTCGACGACGCGATGCACCGGCACGAGCCGGCCCAATTGCGCCTTGATCTGCTCGATGACGGCGGGCGTGCCGGACGTCACCACGGTGATGCGCGAGGTGTGCGCGGCGCGGTCGGTCTCGGCCACCGTCAGGCTCTCGATATTGTAGCCGCGGCCGGCGAACAGCCCGATGACGCGCGCCAGCACGCCGGGCTCATTGTCGACGGCGACGACGATAGTGTGGGTTTCGATGCGGGGGTCTTTTTGCATCACACCATCATCTTCCCTTCTTCGGAGACTTCGGGTTCGTCCTCCGAATCCGCGAGGATCATCTGGTCATGGGCCGCTCCCGACGGAATCATCGGATAGCAATTCTCTTTCTGATCGACGCGGCAATCGAACAGAACGGGGCGCTTGACCGCGATCATCTCGGCGATCTTCGCGTCCAGCTCGTCGGGTTTCGTCGCGCGGATGCCGACGGCGCCATAGGCTTCCGCCAACTTCACGAAATCGGGCAGCGCTTCGGAATAGGAGTGCGAATAGCGCCCGCCATGCAGCAATTCCTGCCACTGGCGCACCATGCCCATATATTCGTTGTTGAGGATGAAGATTTTGATCGGCAGGTCGTACTGCACCGCCGTCGACATCTCCTGCATCGTCATCTGCACGGATGCCTCGCCCGCGATGTCGATGACGAGCGCGTCGGGATGCGCCATCTGCACGCCGACCGCGGCAGGGAGGCCATAGCCCATGGTGCCGAGCCCGCCCGAGGTCATCCAATGATTGGGCTCCTCGAATTTGAAGCGCTGCATCGCCCACATCTGATGCTGGCCGACTTCGGTGGTGACGAAGGTCTTCTTTCCCTTCGTCGCCTCGTAAAGCCGGTCGATCGCATATTGCGGCTTGATCACCGTGGTCGAATTCTTGAACGAGAGGGAATTCTTCGACCGCCATTGCGCGATCTGCACCCACCACGACGCAATCCCCGGATCAGCCACCAGCTTTTCTTCGCGCCAGGCGTCGATCATGGCGCGAAGCGCACGCGCCGCGTCGCCGATGATCGGCAGATCGACGCGGATGTTCTTGTTGATCTGCGAGGGATCGATGTCGAGATGGATCTTCTTCGAGCCGGGCGAGAAGGCGTCGACACGGCCAGTTACCCGATCGTCAAAACGACTCCCCAGCGCGATCAAGAGATCGCAGCGATTGGCGCAGAGATTGGCCTCATAGGTGCCGTGCATGCCGATGGGTCCGAGCCATTGTTTGTCGGAGGCCGGAAACGCGCCCAGGCCCATCAGCGTCGAGGTGATCGGAAAGCCGGTCATCCGCACCAGCTCGCGCAGCAATCTGCTGGCTTCGGGGCCGGAATTGATGATGCCGCCGCCGCTGTAGAACACGGGGCGCTTGGCCGCCGCCATCATGCGCACCGCGGCGCGGATCGCTTCAGGATCAGGATCGAGGCGCGGCGCATAGGTACGGTGGCGGATCGCGCTCGAGCCGTTGTAGACGCCCTTTTTGAACTGCACATCTTTCGGGATATCGACGACGACCGGCCCGGGCCGCCCCGTGGTGGCGATATGAAACGCCTCGTGCATCACGCGCGGCAAATCCTTCACGTCGCGCACCAGCCAATTGTGCTTGGTGCAGGGCCGCGTGATGCCGACCGTGTCGCATTCCTGGAACGCATCATTGCCGATCAGATGCGTCGCCACCTGGCCAGTGATGACCACCAGCGGCACCGAATCCATCAGCGCGTCGGTCAGGCCCGTCACCGCATTGGTCGCGCCGGGACCGGACGTCACCAGCACGACGCCGGGCTTGCCGGTCGAGCGCGCATAGCCTTCGGCCGCGTGGACCGCGCCCTGCTCGTGGCGCACCAGCACATGGACCAGCTCATTGTCCTGGAACAGCGAATCGTAGATCGGCAGCACCGCGCCGCCGGGATAGCCGAAGATGTGCTTGACGCCCTGATCCTTGAGCGCGCGGATCACCATTTCCGCGCCGGTCATTTCGGTGGCGGGCTCTTGCTTCTCGGCCTTCGCTGTGGCCGTGCTTTTTTTCTTGTCCATGCGAGGCACGTCCTTCTTACGCAAACGCTCTGAGACTCAAACGAAAGGGGCGTTCCCGCCCCCTTGAAACAATCCCTACGTTCAGGATGCGAAGCTCAGCCTCGCCCCCAGCGCAGGGTGACACTTACGAGAAGATGCCGCATTGGCCCCAGCCCGTTGGAAATCGCTTTGACCTTAGTTGCGTCGCAATAAGTGTGTCAAACAATTTTATGAGAAATTTTATTTCATAAAAGTAATTATATTGCTCGTTTCTGTGTCTTCTAGCCATTTCCAGTCCGACATCCGATTCCGAAACCAGGTCGTCTGACGTTTTACATAGTTTCGTGTGGCCTTTTGCGCGTCCGCCACGGTGTCCTCCAGAGCAAGCTCCCCGGCGAGATGGCGTTGGAGCTGCGGCAGGCCAAGCGCCTTGGCGGCCGGCAGCGACGGCTCGATGCCGGTCAAATTGCGCGCTTCATCCAGCCCGCCATTCTCCACCATCGCAGCGAAACGCCGGGCGATGCGCTCGTACAGAATGGCGCGCGGCGGGGCGATGACGAAACGCGCGACGTTTAGATTTTCGAGTACCGGTTTGCCGCTCATCTTCTGCCATTGGGAAAGCGAGCGGCCCGTCCCTTCCAGCACATCGGCGGCGCGCAGCAGGCGTTGGGTGTCGGAGGCAACCAACTTCGCCGCGTTGGAATCGCGCACGATCAGTTCGGCCAGAAACGCATCGCGCCCCATCGCGTCGAAGCTCGCGCGCACGCGGGCGCGCACATCGGCGGCGATCGGCGGGATCGGCGACAGCCCTTGGGTCAGCACGTCGAAATAGAGCCCGGTGCCGCCGGTGAAGATCGGCGTGCGTCCCTCGCGCCGCGAATCTTTCAGCACGCGCGCGGCGTCATCCTGATAGCGCCCGACGGAATAGCGCTCATGCGCATTGACATGGCCATAGAGGCGATGGGGCACGCGTGCTTCGTCGGCTTCCGACGGACGCGCCGTCAGCACCCGCAATTCGGAATAGACCTGCATCGAATCGGCATTGACGACGATGCCGCCGATTCGTTCCGCGAGCGCGAGCGCCGCGGCCGACTTGCCGCCCGCGGTAGGCCCTGCGATAAGCACCGCATCCCAAGACATGGCGTGGGCTTAACAATTTGGCGGCGATTTATCCATTCATCTTGAACGTGGTGGCCGGTCCGGACGCCGTGCTCAATGCGCTGCGTGTTGACACGATTTCAGCCGCCTGCCGCAGCGTCGCAAAGACCGGCACGCTCATCTGGCTGGCGCGCAAGCGTGCATTCGACCTTCTATTCGACGGCGATCCGGATGCCGTGCGCACCGCCATGCGCGAGACAATCGAGGATTCCTGGCTGCTCGACGTCAATGTCGTGGCCGCCGAGAACCGCCGCAAGAAGCTGATCGTCGCCGATATGGATTCGACCATCATCGGCTGCGAATGCATCGATGAGCTCGCCGACATGGCCGGCTTGAAGCCCAAGGTCGCGGCGATCACCGAACGCGCCATGCGCGGCGAGATCGATTTTCCCGCCGCCTTGCGCGAACGCGTGTTGCTGCTGAAGGGGCTGCCGCTGGAACGATTGGGCCGCGTCTATGCCGAGCGGGTGCGCTTGACCCCGGGCGCGCGGGCGCTGACCGCGACAATGCGCGCGCATGGCGGCCATTCGATCCTGGTCTCGGGCGGCTTTGACTTTTTCACATCGCGCGTCGCCGCCGATGCCGGGTTCGACGAGAACCAGGGCAATCGCCTGCTCGACGACGGGCAAAAACTCAGTGGAGAAGTGGCGACGCCGATACTCGGACGCGAAGCGAAGCTCGCGGCGCTGGAGGAAGCAACGGCGCGGCTTGGTCTTTCTCCCAACGACACGCTCGCCATCGGCGACGGCGCCAACGATCTCGATATGATCCTCAAGGCCGGTCTCGGCATCGCGTACCATGCGAAGCCGGTGGTCGCGGCGGCGGCGAGCGCCGCCATCAGCCATGGCGATCTGACGGCCGTGCTTTACCTGCAAGGCTACCGCCAGGAAGACATCGTCAAGCCGTGAGCGAGGTCTGCACCTTCACCATCCGGCGCTGGCAGCCCGACGACAGCGCGGCACTGGCGGACATCTTCGCGCGCGCCGTGCGCGAGACGGCGAGCCGCGACTATCGCCCGGCCCAGATCGAAGCCTGGGTCGCCGGTCCCGCCGATTGGGCGGCACGGCTAGGCGCGAGCGTGACTTTCGTTGCGGTAGAACGGGGCATCGCGGATGAAGCAGGGCGTCCCATCGGCTTCATGCAATATGAGCCGCCAACCCGCATCGACATGGCCTATGTGAGCCCTGCGCGGCAGCGCCGGGGCGTCGCGAGCGCGCTGCTGGCGGCGTTGGAGGCGGAAGCAAAGGCGCGCCAGATAAAGGTCTTGAACGTGGAAGCCAGCATCACCAGCCGCCCGTTCTTCGCGGGGCACGGCTTCTCGTTGCTGACGCCGCAAATCGTCCGCGTTCGCGGCCAGGAGTTCCTGAACTACCGCATGCAGAAGAAGCTGGCGTAACCCTTTACGGTATCCGCACCCCGATGAAGGTGAGTTCGCCGCCTCGGCTGACCTGAAGCAGAACGACCTTCCGGCCGGCTTTGCGTTCAACGTCGATCCGCGCCGAGACGTCGCCTGGGGACGCAACCTTCACTTGCGCCACTTCGGTGATGACGTCGCCCGCCTTGATGTTCTTCTGGCCGGCGGGGCTGTCGGCATCGATATCGGTCACGACGACGCCCACCACTTTCGGATCGAGCCGGAAGCGACGGCGGGAATCGGGCGAAATCGGCGCCAGCGTCATGCCGAGATTGCTGACCACGGGCGATGCGGGCGGGGCCTTCGCGTCCGGCGTAGCGCTCGCCACCTTCTTCTCTTCTTCCTCGATGAGCTTCTGGACCGTGATCGGAATGGTCCGGCGGGCGCCTTTGCGCACCACTTCCATGCTCACCGTCTTGCCGATGGGCGAGTCGGCGACGATGCGCGGCAGCGCGCGGCTGTCTGCGACCGGCTTGCCGTCGAAGGTCAGCACGACGTCGCCGCTGACCATGCCGGCCTTGGCCGCCGGGCCGCCATCGGTGATGCCGGCGATCAGCGCACCGCGCGGACGCTCCATGCCCATCGTCTCGGCGATCTCCTGCGACACCGCCTGGATACGCACGCCGAGCCAGCCGCGTTCGATGCGGCCCTTGTTCTTGAGCTGCTCGACGACGTTGCGCGCCGCGTTGGCCGGAATGGCGAAGCCGATGCCGACCGAGCCTCCAGTCGGCGAATAGATCGCCGAGTTCACGCCGATGACTTCGCCGTCCATGTTGAACAGCGGGCCGCCGGAATTGCCGCGATTGATCGGCGCGTCGGTCTGGATGAAATCGTCATAGGGGCCGGAATTGATGTCGCGGTTGCGGGCCGAGACGATGCCGGTGGTGACGGTGCCGCCGAGACCGAACGGATCGCCGATCGCCATCACGAGCTCGCCGACGCGCGCCTTGTCCGAATCGCCGAATTTGGCGACCGCCAAAGGCTGCTTGGAATTCACTTTGAGCAGCGCCAGATCGGTCTTGGCGTCGGTGCCGACCAGAGTCGCAGGCAATGAGGTGTCGTCTTCGAGGATGACGGTGATTTCGTCGGCGCCCTCGATGACGTGGTTGTTGGTCACGACATAGCCGGCGGCGTCGATGATGAAGCCCGAACCCAGCGATTGCACGCGGCGCGGCCGGTTGCCGCGGTCCATGAAGTCCTTGAAGAAATCATCGAGCGGCGAGCCTTCCGGCAAATTCGGCTGGGCCGGCGGAGCGTTCGCCGCCGGGCGGCGAAGCGTCTGCGACGTCGAGATGTTCACCACCATGGGCAGCAGGCGTTCGGCGAGATCGGCGTAACCTTGCGGACGCGCCGCCACCGAGGGCGATACCGCGACGGCGGGAGCGCCCGGTCGGGGAGTCGCGTTCGAAGGCACCGCAGCCGCCCGCGTCGCCGGCGCCGGCAACGCGGCGGGCGCCGCCCAAACGGCTCCCATCGGCAGCGCGGCAATCACGGACATGAGCCCGAGGCTCGGGAGGGAAAGCTTCGCCATGGAACGATCCTCTGAAAATGGTTGCGGGCGCACCCCAGCCAGGAGTCCCACTAAGACCAGTATGTAGCAAATTTGACGAGGCCGACAGAAGCCGGAAGGGAATTTTCCAAGCCGGAAGTCAGAATCTTGTTACCCGATACTGACTTGCCGGCCTGGAATTGACCCTTTGCTTAGCGGCGCTGCGTGCCCGCTCCGCTGCCGAAATAGCGGAAGAAATCGCTATCGGGAGACAGGATCACCGTCGTGTTGTCGCCTTTGAGCGACGAGGTGTAGGCGGTCATCGAACGGTAGAACGAGAAGAAGTCCGGATCGCGCCCGAAAGCGGCGGCGAAGATACGATTCTTCTCGCCATCGCCTTCGCCCCGCGTGATGTCGGCCGAGCGCTGCGCCTCCGCCATGATCACGGTGGCGTCGCGGTCGGCCTTGCTGCGGATTTCCTGGGACACCTGCTCGCCTTGCGCGCGGTACTCATTGGCCTCTCGCACGCGCTCCTGCTGCATGCGCAGGTAGATCGCATCGCTGTTTTGCGCCGGCAGATCGGCTCTGCGGATGCGCACATCGACGATCTCGATGCCGAAGCTCTTGGTTTCCATGTTCACGCCGTCGCGGATGGAAAGCATCAGCTGGGCGCGTTCCCCCGACAGCACGGCCGCGAAGGTCTGCGCGCCCAGAACGCGGCGCACATTGGATCCGAGAATCGGCTGCAACCGCACCCGCGCCACATCGACGTCGGAGAGCGACTGGAAGAAGCGCAAGGGATCGGTGACGCGCCAACGGGCGAAGGCGTCGACCACCAGGCGCTTCTTGTCCTGGGCGATGACTTCTTCGGTCGGCAGATCGAGGTTGAGCACCCGCTTGTCGACATAGACGATGTTCTGCAACGGCCAGGGCAGCTTCATGTGCAGGCCGGGCTCGCTGACGACCGCGCGCGGCTGGCCCACCTGGACGACGAGCGCAAGCTGCGTCTGGTGCACCGTGTACAGAGACGACAGCAGGACGACGAGCGCGGCGGCGCCGGCAACCCCGATGGCGATCAGTTTGGTTTGATTGTTGGCTGCGGAGTATCTCATTAGCGGCCTCCCGCCTGAGCAACGGGAGCGCCCGGCGTGGCGCCGCGTCCGGGTTGCAATCCAGGCAGCGGCAGATAGGGCACCACGCCCTGTCCGCCGCCCTGATTGTCCATGATCACCTTGTTCATACCGCCAAGGACGTCCTGCATGGTTTCGAGATAGATGCGCCGGCGCGTGACGTCGGGCGCTTTGCGATATTCCTCGTAGACGGAGATGAAGCGCGCCGCCTCGCCCGTGGCTTGGGCGGTGACTTGCTGCTTGTAGCCTTCGGCCTGCTGTAAGACGCGTGCGGCGGCGCCGCGCGCTTCCGGTACGATCTTGTTGGCATAGGCTTCTGCTTCGTTGCGCATGCGCTCCTGATCGGTGCGCGCGGCCTGCACGTCGCGATAGGCTTGCAGCACCTGCGCCGGCGGATCGGCCTTCTGCATCTGCACGCGTGTGACCGTGACGCCGCCATTGTAGCTGTCGAGAATCCGCTGCATCAGCTCACGGACCTCTTCTTGAATCGGCTCGCGATTGGCGGTGAGGATCGGCTCGATCTGGTTCTTGCCGGCCACTTCGCGCATGGCGCTTTCGGCCACGGCGCGGATAGTGCCGTCCTGGTTGGTGTTCAGATTCTGGACGTTGAAGAGGAACTGCGCCGCGTCCTTGACCACCCAGAAGACGGTGAAATTGATGTCGACGATGTTCTCGTCGCCCGTCAGCATCAGGCTTTCTTCGGGAATGTCGCGGGCGGCGTCGGCATTGCTGCCCGCCTGGCGCGGCAACACATAGCCGACATTAAGCTGGTTCTCGCGCGTGACCGTCGGCGTCTCGACGCTCTCGATCGGCCAGGGCAGATGGTAATTGATGCCCGGCGTGGTGCGTCCGACAAAGGCGCCGAAGCGCAAGACGACGCCCTGTTCGTCGGGATTGACCACATAGATCCCCGACGCCAGCCACACCGCGACGACGATCAGCGCGGCAATGGCCGCGCCACCGCCGCCGATTCCGCGCGGCAATATCTGGCGCAATCTGTCCTGGCTGCGCTTCAAGAGTTCTTCGAGATCCGGAGCGGAGCCGCCATTCGACGGACCATTGCCCCATGGGCCACGTCCGCCTCCCGGCCGACCGCCGCCCGTCTGATTATTCCACGGCATTGGCTGTCCTCAGCCGGGTCGCGGGATATATCGCCGCATCGGGCGGGATTTCGGCCCACGAATTGTTAGTTTTGCCCGGCCAAGCCTATATATGGCCTTATCCCTTTCGGCGCAATGAAGAGAGCCCAATGGCCGCCCCCACAGAACATGACATCCTCAAGGCTCTCGCGAATGTGCGCGATCCCCAAAGCGGGAAATCTGTCGTCGAATCCGGCATGATCGAAGGTCTGGCGCTGAAAGGCGGCCATGTCAGCTTCGCCGTCGAAGTTCCAGCCGAGCGCGGGCCGCAGTCGGAACCTTTGCGCAAAACGTGCGAGGACGCCGTGAACCGGCTGCCCGGCGTGCTTTCGGTAAGCGCCGTGTTAACCGCGCATCGCGAGCGCGGGACGAAAGCCGCGCGCCCCGCCCCGCAAGGTCATGGCCATGCGCACGCGCACGGCACGCCGCCCGCCGATACCAGCAAAGGCATCGCCGGCATTCAATCGATCATCGCGGTGGCGAGCGGCAAAGGCGGCGTCGGCAAATCCACCGTCGCGGTCAATCTCGCGCTTGGGCTGGTCGCGCTTGGGCTGAAGGTCGGGTTGCTCGACGCCGATATTTACGGCCCCTCGGTGCCGCGTCTGCTGGCGATCAAGGAGAAGCCGCGCTCGGACGGAAAGAAGCTCGTTCCGATCGAGAAATTCGGCCTGAAGACGATGTCGATCGGATTCCTCGTCGAAGAGGACAAGCCGGTGGTGTGGCGCGGACCGATGGTGCAGAGCGCGATCACGCAGATGCTTGGCGACGTCCTCTGGGCACCGCTCGACGTGCTCGTCGTCGACATGCCGCCCGGCACGGGCGATGCCCAATTGACCCTCGCCCAACGCGTGCCGCTGAAAGGCGCCATCATCGTTTCGACGCCGCAGGATCTGGCCCTGATCGACGCGCGCAAGGGGCTGATGATGTTCCGCCAGACCGAAGTTCCGGTGCTCGGCATCGTCGAGAATATGAGCACCTTCGTCTGTCCCAATTGCGGGCATGAGAGCCACATCTTCGGGCATGGCGGCGCGCGCGCCACGGCGCTCGAATTGGGCACCGATTTCCTCGGCGAGATTCCGCTGGTGCCTTCGATCCGCGAGACCTCGGATGCCGGCACGCCCATCGTCGCGAAGGAACCGAACGGTCCCGAGGCGCGCGCCTTCCTGGCACTGGCGGCGAAGGTGGCGGCGAAGCTCGCGGGGCCCGAATTCACGCGCACGGCGCCCAAGATCGTCCTCGAATAGCGCGCTTACGGACGCGCTCAAGGAACTATTGCTACGCTTCGGGTGTTTCTTCGGCGGGGGATAAGGAGATCACCATGGCGAAGAAGAAGAAAACCGGCGGCGCCAAGAAGGCCGCTCCGAGCAAGACCAAGAAGAAGACCACCACCTTGGCCAGCAAGGGACGCAAAGCAGCGACGGCGAAGCGCACGGCTTCGAAGGCGACGGGCGCCACCAAGAAGCGCAGCACAGCCGCGAAGAAGACAGAGCTGGACTAGGGAATCTGCACAGGGGGCTAAGTGGATTTTCTGCCTGACAGCGGCGAGGATTGCCGCGAACAGGAGAGACGATGAGCAGACGACCACGCCGGAACCACACACCGGTATTCAAG
>SHWE01000061.1 GCA_009693985.1 Alphaproteobacteria bacterium
CCATGGACAGAGATTTGAGGCTGCGTTCGAGGCGGTCGAGATGGCCCTCCTCGTCCAGCATCCGCCCGCCGATCACGGCGCATACCTCATAGATGGAATCGGCGAATTGGAGCCCGCGGTCCTCGATGTGGACCGAGGCGTTCGCGTGGGGCAGATAGCGCCCGTCGACATAGGCGACGCGGCCGCCGGGGGAAACCGAACGGCTCACGCGTTGAACGTCTGATCGAGCCGCATCGACGGCACGCCGAGCGACTTCAATTTGCGATGCAGCGCGGAGCGCTCCATGCCGATGAAGGAGGCCGTGCGCGAGATGTTGCCGCCGAAGCGATTGATCTGCGCCAGAAGATATTCGCGCTCGAAGATTTCGCGCGCTTCCCGCAAGGGCAGCGAGATCAAGAGGTCGGGCTTGGAGCCTTGCGCCCAGGGCGACGCGCTGCGGTTGAAATTCGACGGCAGAAGATCGGCCGAGATGGCTTCGGCGGCGTCCGTGGCGAGGATCAACAGCCGCTCCACGATGTTGCGGAGCTGGCGCACATTGCCCGGCCAATTATAGGCCTGGAGCACCGCCATCGCCTCATCCGAGACTTCGCGCATAGGAAGACCCGAAGCCGCCGACAGCCGTTTCATGAAATGGGCAACCAGCAGCGGAATGTCGTCGCGGCGATCGGCGAGCGAAGGCACCCTGACCGGCACCACGTTCAGCCGGTGATAGAGGTCCTCGCGGAAACTGCCGTTCTCGATTTCCTGGCGCAAATCGCGCGTCGAGGACGAGATCACCCGCACATCGACCTGCACCCGCGTCGAACCGCCGACGCGCTGGAAGGTCTGGTCGATCAGCACGCGCAGGATTTTGCCCTGCGTCTCAAGCGGCATATCGGCCACTTCGTCGAGATAGAGCGTGCCGCCATGGGCCAGCTCCAGCAGCCCGCTCTTGCGGTTGCCGTCGGATTCGAAGCCGAACAATTCCGCCTCGATGCGCGCCGGCGCCATCATCGCGCAATTGATCGCAACGAAAGCGTTATTGGCCCGCCGCGAGAGCGAATGGATCAGGCGCGCCGTCACTTCCTTGCCCGAACCCGAGGGGCCGGTAATGAGGATGCGGCTTCCGGTGGGCGCTACCTTGTCGATGAGCTGGCGCAATTGCGCGATCGCGGTCGAGGCGCCGCAGAGTTCGGTATCGTCGCCCGCCTTGAGCTTCAGCTCCTGCACTTCGCGTTTGAGCTTGGCCGCTTCCAGCGCGCGGCCGACGACATGGCAAAGCCGGTCGGCCTTGAACGGCTTCTCGAGAAAGTCGTAGGCGCCCTTCTTGATCGCGGCGACGGCGGTTTCGATGGTGCCGTGCCCCGAAATGATGACCACGGGAAGCTCGGGATGCGCGCGCTTGAGGACGTCGAGGACCTGGATACCGTCGAGACGGCTGCCTTGCAGCCAGACGTCGAGCACGACGAGATGCGGCCGCCGCTGCGCGATGGCCGAAAGCGTTCCGTCGGAATCCGAGGCCACGCGCGTGTCATAGCCTTCGTCGGACAAAATGCCCGCCATCAGTTCGCGAATATCGATCTCGTCGTCGACGACAAGGATATCAGGCGCGATCTGCGATCCGTTCTTGTTGTTCATACGTCAACACCTGTTGCAATTTTCCTTGCTGGCGCAGCGGAAACACCAGACGCACGATGGCGCCTGAAATTTCGCCAGATGTTTCATCGATCCGATCGGCGAGCTGCAATTCGCCGCCATGGTCTTCTTGAATCTTGCGCACGATGGCGAGGCCAAGGCCCGTGCCCTTCGCGCGCGTCGTGACATAAGGCTCGGTCAAACGATGACGCTGCTCGACCGGCAGGCCGACGCCATTGTCCGCGATGGCAATGACAAGCCGTCCGTCATTCACCTCGATATCCATGGCGATGCGGCCCGGCGCCGCGTCGCCGCCGGCCATACGCGCGCCAACCGACTCGACGGCATTCTTCAGCACATTGGTCAGTGCCTGGCTCACCAGCCGCCCGTCGCATTCGAATTGGATCGCTTCGGTCGGCGCCGTCACCTCGAAGGCGATCTGCGGCTGGGCGACGCGTTGGAG
This sequence comes from Alphaproteobacteria bacterium, assembly GCA_009693985.1. Lineage (GTDB taxonomy): Bacteria > Pseudomonadota > Alphaproteobacteria > Micropepsales > Micropepsaceae > CAIYRG01. Next base: position 2,078 of record SHWE01000061.1, read on the forward strand.
GAACACCGCGTGGCGGACCAGCTCCTGCGCCTCTTCGATGCGGATCACGGGCGCGGGCATACGGGCGAAGGAGGAGAACTCGTCGACCATGCGGCCGATATCGCCAACCTGACGGATGATGGTGTCGGTGCATTGAGCAAAGACGTCGGGATCGCTCGTCACTTCGCTGGCATATTTACGCTTGAGCCGCTCGGCCGAGAGCTGGATCGGCGTCAGCGGGTTCTTGATCTCGTGGGCGATGCGCCGCGCGACATCGGCCCAGGCCGCCGTGCGTTGGGCGGAGACGAGATCGGTGATGTCGTCGAAGGTGACGACGAAACCGTGCCGCTTGTCTCCTTCGCTCGACACCTGGACGTTCAGATGGCGCAGCGCGCCCTCGCGGCGCACATCGACATGTCCGGCGGCACGCCCTGACGCTTCGCTCATGGCGCGGCGGATGAGGCCGGCAAGTTCGGGCATGGATTGGGAATAATGCTTGCCTTCAACGTCTTCGGGAACGGCATCGATCTGGCGAGCGGCGGTGCGGTTGATGAGCGTGATCCGTCCGTCCCCGTCGAGGCCGACGACGCCCGCCGAAACGCCCGCGAGCATCGCTTCGGTAAAGCGCCGCCGCGAGTCGAGCTGGAAATTGGCGTCAATCAATTCCTTGCGCTGGCCTTCGAGCTGCGAGGTCATGCGGTTGAAGGTTTCGCTCAAGGCGCCGATTTCGTCGTCGTCGTCGCCGACCTGAACGCGCACGCGCAAATCGCCTTCGGAGACGCGTTCGGCCGCGCCGGCAAGACGCCCGATCGGAGTCACGATCCGGTTGGCCGCCCACAGGGCGAGCCAGACGGCCGCGAGTAGGATCAGCATGGCGACGATGACGTAGAGCGCCGCGAAAGCGAGCTGGATTTCGCCGCGGTTCTGATTGAGGCGCTGATATTCGAACACCGCGTCATGGGTGCCGCGCTGATGCTCCAGCACCTGGGCGTCGACATTGCGCGTCACCAGCAGATAGGCATCGACGAAGGCGTTCAGCTTCACCAGCGCCGAAACGAGGTTCTCGCTGGTATCGGCGAGCACCACGACCTCGCCGCCCATCGCCTGTTCGATCTGAGCGGCGGGCACCAGCCCGATATCCGGCATGGTGCGCAGCTTGGCGCTGGCGAGCGTGCGTCCGGTGGAATCGATGACATAGACGGCGGGAAGCGCGCGGATCTTGGCTTCGGTCTCGAGAATATCGACGATGCGTTTCTGATCGCCCTGCAACAGGGGCCCCGCGGCATCGAGGTCGAAGGCCATCGCCAAGATATCGCCGCGGATGACCTGCTTGTGCTCTTCGACATAGGCGTCGGCGACACTGACCGAATTGTCGAGCGCGGTCTGGACGCGTTCCGAGAACCACGCCTCGACGCCGAGATTGAGCGACACGGCGGCGAACACCGCCACCAGAATAGCGGGCATCACAGCGATGGCCGCAAAGGTGCCGACTAGGCGCACATGCAGCCGCGCGCCGGCAGCCCCGCTTTTGCGATCCGACCACAGCTTGGTCACCCGCCAGGCGATGAGCGCGCCCATCGTCAGCACGAGGGAGAGGTCGATCACGAACAGGACGACCATGGTCCCGGAGCCGGGATCGTAGGGCGCGATGCCCGTCAGCGTCAGATAGGTGAAAATACCGGAGACGACGGCGGCGGCGCAGACGATGAGCGCGAAAAGCGAGGACCGCGACAGCGCGCGGAAAAGTTGAAACGTCCGGCCGAAAACATGCGTCGGACTGACGGACTCGATCGCCATGCGGCTTTCTCGTTTCGGTTTTTGGCGTGAGGGGTACCCCCGCCGAGCCGCGAGTGTAGCAAAGCCACAGAATGTTGCAATTATGTGGCGTGACATAAAATCATCTAAATGCTTAATGAAGGACGGTTTTTCGGCCTTTCTCGCGGCGAAAGCTTGGCCGCGACCTTACGGGGTCTTCAACCCTCGGATCACTTCGATACCGAGTTCGCGGATTTTCTTGCGCAGGGTGTTGCGGTTGACCCCAAGCAATTGCGCGGCGCGGATCTGGTTTCCGCGCGCGGCGGCGAGCGCGATGGCGATGAGGGGGCGTTCGACCTCGCGCACCACCCGGTCGTAGAGCCCTGACGGCGGCAGGCGGGCGCCATATTCGGCGAAATGAGCGGCGAGGTAGCGCTCGACCATGGCGGTCAGGCTCTTCTCCTCCTGGTCCGCCGGCATCGAGCGTTCCAATTGGGTGAGCTCGGACGACACCGCATCTTCCTGGATTACCTCGTCGGGATTGAGCACGACGAGGCGGCGCACGAGATTTTCCAGCTCGCGGACATTGCCCGGCCAATTGTGACTCTTCAGCCGCTCGATGGCCGCGGATTCCAACCGCTTCACCGGCAGGCCCTCGCCTTCGGCCTTGCGCAGGAAGTGGCGCACCAGATCGGAGATGTCCTCGACGCGCTCGCGCAAAGGCGGTAGCCGCATCGGCACCACGTTCAACCGGTAGAACAGATCTTCGCGGAACAGACCCTGCTGGATGAGCTGGCGAAGATCGCGGTTTGTAGCGGCGATGATGCGCACATCGGTCTTGATCGGTAGGCGTCCGCCGACGGTGGTGTATTCGCCCTGCTGCAACACGCGCAAAAGTCGCGTCTGCGCTTCCAGCGGCATGTCGCCGATCTCGTCGAGGAACAGCGTGCCGCCTTCGGCCTGCTCGAAGCGGCCGACGCCCCTGCCCGTCGCGCCGGTGAAGGCGCCGCGCTCGTGACCGAACAATTCGCTCTCGATCAGCTCCTTGGGAATCGCCGCCATGTTCACGGCAACGAAGCTGCCATTGCGGCGGCGGCCGTAATCGTGCAGCGCGCGGGCGACCAATTCCTTCCCGGTTCCGGATTCGCCCGAGATCATCACCGTGAGGTCGGCTTGGGTCAGCCGCGCGATGATGCGATAAATTTCCTGCATCGCGGGCGAGCGGCCGATCAGCGGCAGACGCTCGTCGCCTGCTTCGATTTCGGCGGCGCTGTTGCGCTTGCGACCCGGCTGGGCGAGCGCGCGCTGCACGATGGTGATCAGCTCCTTCAGATCGAAAGGCTTGGGCAGATATTCATAGGCGCCCCGCTCCGCCGCGGTGATGGCGGTGAGGATGTTGTTCTGCGCGCTCATCACGACGACGGGAAGCTCGGGGCGCAGGCGCTTGATACGGGGAAGCAGATCGAACGCGTTCTCGTCGGGCAGGATCACGTCGGTGATGACAAGATTGCCTTCGCCTTGCGCGACCCAGCGCCAAAGGCCGGCGGCATTGGCGGTGGTGCGCACATCGTATCCCGCCCGCCCCAGAGCCTGATTGAGCACCGTACGGATCGCGGAATCGTCGTCGCAAACAAGAATGGTGCCCTCAGGCATGAATGGCCCCGCTCAGATTCGGTTCGTGTTCGACGTTGGCTGCGACCGGCAAAAGTATCCGGAAGATCGTGCGCCGCGGTTGGGATTCGCATTCGATGACGCCGCCATGATCGCCGATGATCTTGGCGACAAGCGCCAGGCCGAGCCCCGCGCCCTTGGTCTTCGTCGTCACGAAGGGATCGAAGATGTGGGGCAGAAGATCGCTCGGGATGCCGTGGCCGTTGTCGCGCACGGTTACCTCAAGCGGCAGGCTCAGCCTTTGATTGCGCCCCGGCCCGCCTGTCGTCGTGGCGATGCGCACGCCCGGCCGATAGGCCGAGGTCAGCACGATCTCGCCATTGTCTTGCGGCGCGGCGTCGGCCGCGTTGCGCACGATATTCATGAAGGCCTGAATGAGATTGTCGCGGTCGCCCAGCACGGGAGGAAGCGAGGGATCGAAGATCTCGACGAGGCGCAAGCGCCGCCCGAAGCTCGTTTCGGCCACCTGCTTCACGCGGTCGAGCACTTCATGGATGTTCACCGGCGCGCGCGTCAGCGCCATCGGATCGCCGAACGTCTCCATGCGGTCGATCAGATCGCGGATGCGGTCGGCCTCCTTGCAGATGAGTTGGGCAAGCGAGCGGTCGTTCGGCGGCACCACATCTTCGAGAAGCTGCGCCGCGCCGCGAATGCCGGCGAGCGGGTTCTTGATCTCATGCGCCATCACCGCGGCCATGCCGCTCATCGAGCGGGCGGCGCCGCGATACAGCAGCTGGCGGTCGATGCGTTGCGCGAGGCTGCGCTCCTGCAAAAGCAGGATCACGGCGCCTTCGGGCTCGCCCGCCGGCGTCAGCGTCACATCGGCCAGCCTTTCGCCGAGGCGCGGGGTCGACAGATCGACATTGCGCTCGGCGATCGAGGCGCCGCGCTCGCGGGTGTGCTGAACGAGCTGCAGCAGCGGACTGCCGAAGGGCAGAAGGTCGGTCAGCTTCTGGCGCAGAAGAAAGCCGACGCCCATGTCGAAAAATTGCTCGGCCGCCTGATTCGCGTAAATCAATGCGCCGGTGTCCCCGACCATGATGATCGGCATCGGCAATGCGCCCGGAATCCCGCCCGCATGGGGGCCGTAAAAGTTGGGGCTTATCTCCGCTGCGGAATATCCTATAGTCGCCATAACCCACCCCAGTGGCCACTTGCTCATTATTTAGGCATAATTATCGAATGCCTACTGTATAGGCAAATGAAAATGCTGCAAGAGCGAAATCCAATTCCGCGCACAGCAGATTGCCGCAAGGGGTGAGCGAGGGGATATGGCCGAGACGGTTGCTCTTATTGTGGCGGCTGGACGGGGCGAACGCGCCGGCGGCGCCATTCCCAAACAGTACCGCAAGCTGGCCGGAAAACCGGTCCTACGCTGGGCCATCGAGGCTTTCGAGCGCTGTACGGCAATAGACAATGTGCGCGTCGTCATCCAGCCCGCGGATGAGGCGCTCTATCGCACCGCCATTGCTGGTCTGCGCCTGCGTCCGTTCATCCTGGGGGGCGCCACCCGCCAGGAATCCGTCCGCCGCGGCTTGGAAGCGCTGGTCGCGCGCACGCCCGACCACGTTCTGATCCACGATGCGGCGCGGCCCTTCGTTTCGACGGCGTTGGTGGAGCGCGTTATCGGCGGTCTGGATAATGCGGAAGGCGTGCTCCCGGTGCTGCCGGTCGCCGACACGCTGCGGCGCAAAGAAGGAGCAAAATTCGAAATCGTGCCGCGCGACGGTCTCTGGCGCGCCCAGACCCCGCAGGGCTTTCATTTCGACAAGATTCTCGCCGCCCACCGGAAATTTGTCGGCGAGCCCGCGACCGACGATATTCAGCTTGCCGAACGCCTTGGACTTTCTATTGCTTCGGTTACGGGCGAAGAGACGAATTTCAAATTGACCACCGAGAACGATTTTCTTCTGGCCGAAAGACTTGCGGGCTCAGGTCTTTCCGATGTGCGCACCGGCACGGGCTTCGACGTGCACCGCTTCGCGCCCGGCGATCATGTCTGGCTCTGCGGCGTCAAGATACGGCACGATTTCGGTCTTGAGGGCCATTCGGATGCCGATGCTGGCCTGCACGCGCTAACCGACGCGATTCTCGGCGCCATCGGAGCCGGCGATATCGGCGTGCATTTTCCTCCTACCGACGAACGCTGGAAGGGCGCGCCATCGCATCGCTTCCTCGAATATGCGGCGAAGCTGGTGCGCGAGATCGGCGGGGTGATTTCCCATGTCGATGTCACGCTGATCTGCGAACGCCCGAAGATCATGCCTTACCGCCAGGACATGCGCGCGCGTATGGCGGAGATTCTCGGCATCGACATCATGCGCGTCAGCGTCAAAGCGACGACCACCGAAGGGCTCGGCTTCACCGGGCGGCGCGAAGGCATCGCCGCGCAAGCGGTGGCGACGATCCGGCTTCCGACGTGAGTGCGTGGCCGAAACGGCTGGCCACCTGTTTCGGCATTGGCTGGACGCCGCTGGCGCCGGGGACCGCCGCTTCGCTGGCTGCCCTGCCCTTCGGATTTCTGCTGGTGCTTCTGGGCTGGCAGATGGTTGTCCTCTTCGCCGTCGCCGCGACGCTTGCCGGCATCTGGGCGTGCGGGGCCTATGCCAAGACGACTGCGATCCTCGATCCTTCCGAATGCGTGCTCGACGAAGTGGCCGGCCAATGGATCGCGCTCTTGCCGATCGCGGTCGCGGCGCCGGACCCGTTGGCGTGGGGCCCCTATGTGGCCGGGTTTCTGCTGTTCCGCGTTTTCGACATGTGGAAGCCGTGGCCGGTGGCGCAGTTCGAACGCCTGCCTGGCGGGCTCGGCATCATGATGGACGACGTCGCGGCCGGCGTTCTGGCGGCGCTCGCGCTTTATGGAATCATGGCAATCGATCTGGTCTGAGACGATGTTTCCTGCCCACATCAGAAAACTTGCCGAACATGTGCTCGATGAAGCGCGTAGCAAGGGCCTGCACATCGCGACCGCCGAAAGCTGCACCGGGGGCCTGATCGCGGGCGCGCTGACGGAAATTCTCGGTTCGTCCGATGTCGTGGACCGTGGCTTCGTCGTCTACACCAATCAGGCCAAGACCGATCTGCTCGGCGTGCCCGCGGGCTTGATCGCGCGTTTCGGCGCGGTATCGGAAGACGTCGCCCGCGCGATGGCCGAAGGCGCGCTGAAACATTCTGAGGCCCAGTTGGCGGTCTCCTGCACCGGCATCGCGGGCCCCTCGGGCGGCTCGGCGGAAAAGCCCGTCGGCCTTGTGCATCTGGCCGCGGCCCGCGCCGGTCAGACGACGCTGCATGCGGAATGCCGCTTTGGGGATATCGGGCGCGACAGCGTGCGGATCAAGTCCGTCGAAGAAGCGCTGAAGCTGCTGTTTCAGGCGATGTGAGCGCCGTAGAGCGTTTCCGCACGGGTAATGAAGGATTCCGTCATGCGCGCCGCGACGAAACCGAAGGCGACATTCGCCACGGACGAAAGCAGCGCGCTGCGGAATGCGAAGTCGATGGAGAAATTGACCTCGCAGCCTTTTTCCAGCGGCACGAAGCGCCAAATGGAATCGAGCTGCTTGAACGGGCCTTCGATATGCACCGCTTCGATGGTGCGCTTGATGGGATCGAGCGTCACCCGGCTGGTGTAGCGTTCGCGAAACGCCTTGAACGAGACGACCATCTCCGCCGTCACGATGTCGATGCCGCCGGTGCTCTCGCGGTTCTTGACACGCAGCCTCGAGCACCACGGCAGGAATTCGGGATAGCGCTCGATGTCCGCGACGACGGCATACATCTGATCCGCCGTATACGGAAGAATCCGTGATTCCTGATGGTGCGGCATCTACCGCCGCGCAGCCCGAAGCTTCGCGAAGTCCTCGCCAGCGTGATAGGAGGAGCGCGTCAGCGGGCTCGCCGACACCATCAGGAATCCCTTGGCCCGCGCGATTGTCTCTAGGCCGGCAAACTCGTCGGGCGTCCAGAAGCGTTCCACCGCGGCGTGCTTGCGGCTCGGCTTGAGATATTGGCCGATGGTGAGGAAATCGACCTGAGCGCTCCTCAGATCGTCCATCACCTGCATGATCTCTTCGCGCGACTCCCCCAAACCGACCATCAGGCCGGATTTCGTGAAGGCGCCCCTATCGATCTCCTTCACGCGCGCCAGCAATTGCAGCGAGGCGAAATAGCGCGCCCCGGGCCGCACACTCAAATAGAGCCGCGGCACGGTTTCGAGATTGTGGTTGAAGACGTCAGGCGCGTCCGCCATCACGGTTTCGACCGCGCCGTCTTTGCGCAGAAAATCGGGCGTCAATATTTCGATGGTCGTGCCAGGCGCGTGGGCACGGATGGCCCGCACCGTAGCGGCGAAATGCGCGGCGCCTCCGTCGGCCAGATCGTCACGGTCGACCGAGGTGACGACGACATGGGAAAGACCCAGCTTCGCCACCGCGTCCCCCACCCGCTCCGGCTCGCTTGCGTCGAGCGCGCCCGGCATTCCGGTCTTCACATTGCAGAAGGCGCAGGCGCGCGTGCAGGTATCGCCCATGATCATGAAGGTGGCGTGCGCCTTCTCCCAGCACTCGCCGATATTGGGACAGCCGGCCTCTTCGCAGACGGTGACGAGCCCATGCGCGCGCAACGTATCGCGCGTCGCGGTATAGCCGCGTCCCGTCGGCGCCTTCACCCGAATCCATTCTGGCTTGCGGGGCACGGGCGTATCGGGCCGGTGCGCCTTTTCGGGATGGCGCGGGCGTTTGTCCTTGGCCTGGTCGAATACGGTCGTCATGGACCTATTCCTATCGCCTTTCGGGTTAGGAAATCACCCCAACCATTCGGACTTTTTCGTAACGCCCCGCCGATTCCTTAGCTAAAGTGGCGCCACACGAAAACAAGCACCTCAAGGAAACAGCCATGCACGACACGCCAGCAGGCCATTGGCACGAACCCAAAGCCGGACAGAATGCCGGCTTCGGCTCCTTCAAACGGGCGGCGATGCCCTATGACCGCTTCATGGAGTCCGAAGGCATTCCGGTCTATCGCAGCATCGGCGCGCGGCGGATGCAGGATCTGCCGCTGGCGCCGTGGAAGCGGCTGGGCGGGCGCGGCACCTATATCCAGCTTTTCGGGACCGAGGGCCTGTGGGGTTCCTATGTCGTCGAAGTGCCGGGCGCCGGCGCGCTCAACACCGACAAGCATCTCTACGAGAAGGTCGTCTTCGTCATCGAAGGGCGCGGCACCACCGAGGTCTGGCAGGACGGCGAGACCAAACGCCACGTCTTCGAATGGCAGAAGGGATCGCTGTTCTCGATCCCGCTCAACACCAATCACCGCATGATCAACGCGTCGAGCGCGCCGGCCCTGCTCTATTGCGGCACCACGGCGCCGAACGTGATGAATGTCATCGACAATATGGATTTCATCTTCAACTGCCCCTATTCGTTCACCGACCGCTTCTCGGGCGCCGAGGATTATTTCAAGCCGAAGGACGATCTCGAGCCCGATCCGGTGCGCGGCCTCGCCATGCGGCGCACCAATCTCATTCCCGACATCATCAATACGCAATTGCCGCTCGATAACCGCCGCTCGCCCGGCTATCGCCGCGTCGAGCCCTTCATGGCGGGCAACCGCTTCTATCTCTGGATCGGCCATCACGAGACGGGCCGCTATTCCAAAGCGCATAAGCACATGTCGGCCGCGGTCCTGCTCTGCGTGAAGGGCAAGGGCTACACCTACACCTGGCCGGCGGATTTGGGCATGACGCCGTGGAAGGACGGCCTCTCCGACAAGATTTTGCGTCAGGATTACGAATATGGCGGCATCGTTTCGGCGGCGCCGATGAGCGGCGACTGGTTCCACCAGCATTTCGGCATCGGCAAAGAGGGCCTGCGCGTGTCGGCCTGGCACGGGCCGAACAATCAGCGCTCGCGCAAAGCCGGAAAACCGGGCGAGCAATTGATCGATGCCGGCGCCATCGACATCAAGAAGGGCGGCGCGGCCATTCCCTATTACATGGAAGACCCCAATATCCGGGTCGAGTTCGCCGAGACGCTGAAGAAGCAAGGCGTCGAAAGCCGGATGAATCCGGAATTCTACGACAGCACCTCGTCGGCGGCCGACGAATTGGGCGATGTGATGTGAGGACGGCCGCACCGCCGAAATGCCAGGATTAATCGGCACACGAGGGACTTTACGCCAAACTGGAGCGTAGCCATAGGTACGCGAAGCGCCGATTTCGAAGCATTGCGCCAACAAAGCTTTAACCAACCCCAACAACGCTAAGTTCAGAATAAGAGCCCACGCTGCTGAAGCGTCGAAGGGGGAATCGGCGCTCCCGATGACGACTTCGCAGGCGTTCTTCTCCGCATGAAGCGATACCACTCCATCGGCATTCTGCTTCTCGCCGTCACGAGCTTGCTGACGCTTGCTCTGATCGCCTCCTTCGCCGTCGATTCCATAGCCGCGCAGGAAAGCCGGGCGCGTGCCACGCGCGTGCCCACAGCCATCGACATCTCGAACGATCTGTTCGCGGCAGTCCAGATGTTGCGCACCGAGCGCGGCACCGTCAACGCATCGCTGGCGACGCCGGTCGAACAAACTTTGCAGAACGTCATTCCCGGGATGGATGTCCGCTCGGAGCTGGCGCTCGATGCGGCGCTGGCGCGGCTGAAAACCGTGACCGT
>SHWE01000009.1 GCA_009693985.1 Alphaproteobacteria bacterium
GATCCGGCGACGGGTAGCCGCGTCGAAGGCCTGGAAGCGCAACTCGAAAAGGGCGTGGCAAATTTGCGCGGGTTGCTGGAGCGGGCAGGAACAGGCGAAGGATGCATCGCGCATCTGACGGTGATGTTGCAGGATTTCTCCGATTCGCCGCGCATCTCCGCCGCGCTTGCGACGCTCTTTCCGAATCCTGCAAACATGCCGGCGGTGAAATTCGTCAATTACCGCATGCCGCCGCATTGGCGCGTGCAGTTTCACCTCACTGGAATCATGTAGAAGCGCAATCCGGCGAAGCGGGTACCGGTTCGCCGTAAGATTGCGCGTCAATTAGAAATCTAACGTATGATCGGATTCAAAATTCTGATCATACGTTGGGCGTTGCCAGCGTCCACGCCGCGATCTGTCCGACGGCCGCGCCCACCGCCTGATTGAACGCGACGACGACGGCATCGAGAGAATTGGATGATGCGCGCGCCGTTTGCGTTGCGTTCAGGCTCGCAACGATCTCGCGCTGCGGCATCCGCACGAGTTTCGCCTGCACATTGATGACGATCTCGGGCGCGCCTTCGACCGTGTCGTAGCGGGCGTGGAAATCGCGGATGTCCGTCTCCAGCAGATAGTCGCTTTCGAGTTCGGATGTGTCGCGGGCAGCGGAAACGATGCGTCCGCTCGCATCGAAGCGCTGCACCAAAAGACGTTGAAACATCAATGGGATACGGTCGTTCCAGGCGGCGTTGGCGAAATAGTCCATGGTCGTCGCCGAACGCGTCAGCGCGATGCGCGCGGTGTCGAGGCTGGCCGGCGCGTCGGGTGTGGCGACTGCAAGCCGCCACGGCACCATGGCGCCTTCCGGCGGCGGTAGTTGAGGGCGCAAGACATAAAGCTGCGGCGCTATCGGTGTCGGCAGGATCGAGCCACAGCCGGCAGGCAAACTTGCGCTTGCCGTCAATAGGAAGGCACGCCGGCAAAACAGAAGATGAGAGTCGTGCATCACGGTGGGGTGTATCCCTGCCCTTGATCGCCGAAGATGAGCCGCGTCGGCTCGCGTTGAAGATCGTTGGTGAGGCGCGTCAGGCTGGTGACGAGGGCGCGCGTCTGCGCCACCAATTGCGTCATCTGCGCGACGCCCTGACCGGTCACGACCTTGTTGGCGTTGTCGCTTAATTCGCCAATCTTCTGCACCGTTACATCGGCGGAGGTGATCGCGGTGTTCAAGGACCCGACGGCATTGTCCACCGAACCGAGCGCCTGATCGGCCGATTCAAGCGTCTTATCGACATTGCCGAGCGTCGTGCCGATGCCTGCCGTCGCGGTGCGCAAATTCGTCATGGTGGCGTCGAGTTCGGCTTCGCGCGCGCCCTCGATGTCGAGGGCCCGCAAGGCCCCATCGATTTCGCCAGCCTCCTCGATGATCCAATCGCCGCCGAAGACGACATTCATCAACCCGGCCCGCTTCTCGGTCCGATACCAGATGCGGGCGTCGGAAAGCGTCGTCTCGGCCAACTCAGCCCCTTTTCCCAAAGAAATCGTCAGGATCGCGACCCGTAATCCTGCCGGAACAGCTAAGGCAACGCAAAGCGACGCAATTGGTGCAGGAAGCTTGGCCTTGGAGGCCCGCCGCGGGCTCGATAGGCTCCACTTCAGGATATGCGGGAGGCCGACCATGCGCCGGAACTTCTTGGCTTCGGTTTGCCTGGTCGCCTTGCTGGGGGCCTGCGAACAGCCTGCTGTGCCGCCGGTCTCCTTCAACGTCGTGGAAGCCGGCATCCTCGAGATGCGCGCCGCGCTCGACAGCGGGCGCGTCACAAGCCGCGAGCTGGTGCGTCAATACCTCACCCGCATCGCGACCTATGAGGACAGATTCCACGCCGCCCTTTACGTCAATCCGCGCGCGCTGGAAGAAGCCGATGCGCTCGACCGCGAGCGTGCCGAGGGGCGCATCCGGGGCGTGCTGCACGGCATTCCCGTCGCCATCAAGGACAATATCCACACCACCGACATGCCGACGACGGGCGGCGCGCTCGCCTTCGACGGATTGGTGCCGCCTTACGAAGCGACACTGACGAAGAATTTGCGCGAGGCGGGCGCCATCATCATCGCCAAGACGCATATGACCGAACTTGCCAATTGGGTGGCGGGACAGCCGACGCCGATGCCGGGCAATTACAATGGGCTCGGCGGGCAGGGCTATAATCCCTACGATCCGCGCCGCGATCCGAGGGTCGGCTTCTTCGACGGAAGACCGGTGATGATCGTCGGCGGGTCGAGCTCCGGCATCGGCACGACGGCGAATTTCTGGGCCGCCAATGTCGGCACGGAAACGTCGGGCTCGATACTCAATCCGGCCAATTGGACGATGCTGGTCGGCATCAAGCCGACGGTCGGGCGCATCAGCCGCTACGGCGTCATCCCGATCACCGCCGATCAGGACACGCCGGGGCCGATGGCGAAGACCGTCACCGATGCGGCGATTCTGTTCGGCGCGCTCGAAGGGGCGGCGCCCGATCCGAACGATCCCGCCACCGCCAAATGCCCGCCGCCGCCGGGGCGCGATTACACGCCATTCTTGCGCGCCGACGGGCTGATGGGCGCACGCATCGGCGTGCCCCGGGCTTTCTATTACGAACCGGCCAGCGTGCCGGGCGAGCCGCTGCAACGCGGCGGGCTCAATTCCGAACAGATGCGCGTGATGGAAGAGGCCATCGCGGTGTTGAAGGCGCAAGGCGCTGTGATCGTCGATCCCGCCGATATCCCGAGCGTGGTGGACCAGGAGAAGGAAAACAATTTCCTGCTTTGGGGAATCTGCGGCGCGGGCTTCGATGTCGCGCTGGCCGAGAACTGCTCCATCGTTTTCGAATATGGGATGAAACGCGATTTCAATTCCTGGCTCGACTCGCTCGGCAACGCCGCGCCCGTCAAATCGCTCACCGAACTGCGCGAATGGAATCTCGCCCATCAGAACGCCGGTTCGATCAAATACGGCCAATCGACGCTCGACCATTCCGACGAGATCGATCTCACGCGCGACCGCGGGCGCTATGAAGCCGATCGCGCCAAGGACATCAGGCTCGCCGCGACGTACGGGATCGACGAAGTGATGGCGCGCGAAAAGCTGGATGCGCTGCTGTTCCCGGCGCAATTGGGCGCGGCGCTCGCGGCGCGGCCCGGCTATCCGACCATCATCGTGCCGTTCGGCACGGTTCCGAATGCGCCGCTGCCGCCGTTCCCGGAAGGCTTCGCTGCGAAGCCCGCGCCCTTCGGGGTCAGCTTCACGGGCATGGCGTGCAGCGAGCCGCGTTTGCTCACGCTCGCCTATGCCTTCGAGCAGGCGACGAAGCGGCGCGTCCCGCCGCCGGCGCCCTAGCTATTTCTTCTCCACGGCGTGGACGAGGGCGGCGGCTTGGACGTAATCACCAAGCGTGCCGTGGCCGCCGCCGAACTTCGTCGGCTGGATGCCCAGTTTCTCCACCGCATGAACGACGGAAGCGAGGTTCGGATTATAGGCGGGAAGCACCGGGCCAGGATTCCAAATATCGGTGACGAGCCCAAGGCGCGCGCTCGGGACGTAGCCGATCATCTGGCCGGCCGCGTGAGGATTGTCGATGACATAGAAGCTGACCTCGCGGTCGCCTTCCGTCACCGTCCATTTGTCTTCGACCTCGATCACTTCTGGCTTGTAGGGCTTGTCCGCCGCGGGCGCGTTCCAGTTCAGCGTTTGCGGCCGCGCCAGGACCTTGCGGAAATATTCGCCATTGCCTTTGCCGATCACCACGGTGGCGCCCTCGGCGATGTATTGGCGCATGCCGCCGACATGATCGACATGATGATGGTCGAGCACGAGGTAGCGGATCGGCTTGTTCGGATATTTCTCCTTGACGAGCTTGAGGGTCGCGACCGACTGGCCGTCATCGTTGGGCGCCGTCATGGCGATGAGATAGGGTCCCATGTCGATGAAGACGGTATTGTGGCTCCAGCCCTGCGTTTCGCTGACATAGGGCGCGAGATCGACCATTTTTATCGTGCTGTCTTCGTCCCCGTACATCGCGTCGGAGTCGAAATAGAAGCCCGAATAGGAGCGGCGGATGGCCCAATGGAAGGGCACGATCTTCGGGTCGACGGGCTTGGCCGCATTGGCGAGCTGATCGGGCGGAATGTCGAACAGGCTGCCCAAGATGCCGGGGTTCGCGACCACGTCTCTATAGGTCATGTCGGCGATGCTGATGTCGTTCAACTGATAGAATGTGCGGAACGGAATCTTCACGCCGGCAACATCGCGCCAATCGCTGAACTCGGCATCGAACATGGAATCGCCTTCCACCGCGTCCCAATCCGGCGTCCGCACCCGCGCGGGAAGATTCGTCGCGGGATCGAACATCACGATGAACGTGCCGTGATCGCTGTTGTACTGAACGGAAGGATAGGTCTTGCCGTCTACTGTCTGGTCGGCGATCGCCACCACGCGGTCGGGATGGGCCTTCATAGCCGGAACGATGTCGAGGCGTTCCTGTTCGCGCAATGCCACTGTCATGCGGCGGCCCGAGAAAGTGTGCGCGGGCTTGCCGTCCACCATGATGGCGCGCTTGGGCGTGCGGCCCGTGGCGGCGTCGTTGCCGACAACCCAACCGGCTTCCGGCGTGATGATCTCGGCATAGGAGCGCCGTGTGCCGTCATCGTTCTTTGGACGGTCCCACCATTCGTTGTGGACTCGCCCATGCTCGATGTCGCGGATTTGGATGACTTCGGAAGCGTTGAGGCCCGGCTTGTCGGGATCGGCCACCGAATAGGATGAGCCTGGATCCCATTGGGCGATGTGCGCTCTGAGGCTGATTGTCTTCAAATCTGCAACCGCGTCCCCGCCCATCGCCGCATAGGCGGCGTCGACGCGTTGTTGCGGCGTCATCGTCGTCATCGATGCCGACGAAGTCTGCTGGTTGCTTTCGCATCCGGCGAGGCCAAAGGCGATCATCAACGAGACGGCGCCCATCAATCGGGCCGTTCTTGTGCTCTTGCGCATCGTGTTACCCTTTAAACCTGTAACTACCGCGCCGATCCTACCACCCGGACGAGCTCCGAGTAATTCGCGATCCCACCGTGGCCGCCGGCCATTCTTTCAGGCGTTACGCCTGCCTTCTCCAAACCCCGCACGACCGCGGTCATGTTCGGATTGTTGGGCGGCACCATCGGGCCGGGGCTCCAAAGATCGGTGACGAAGCCCAGTTTCGCGTCCGGCACATAGGGGGCGAATGCCATACGAAGCTCTATTTTTAAAACATTCCTGGCGCAGCCGCCGGCCGCGCCAGGAACGCAAAGAGTGCCCACCCTAACGGCGGGCAGGAGACTTACCGCGCGGTTCCCACCACGCGCACGATATCGGCATAGTTGCCGACCGAGCCGTGGCCGCCCGCGAACTTCTCAGGCATCACGCCGGCCTTTTCCATGCCGCGCACGACCGCCACCAGATTGGGATTGGACATCGCCGGTGCCGTCGGTCCCGGATTCCACAGATCGGTGACGTAGCCCGTCTTGGCGTCCGGCACGTAAGGAATGAGATAGCCGTCGGCATGCACCGTTTCGATCAAATAGGCTTCGACCGTCCGGCCGCCATCGTTCACGCTCCACTTGTTATCGACCTCGATCACCCGAGGCGCGACGGGACCCGCCAGCGTGTGGGGGTTCATGGCTGTCGGCGCGCTAAGCTTTTGGCGGAAGAAGGCGCCGGCGCCTTTGCCGACGACGACGGTCGCGCCTTCGGCCACATAGGCGCGCAAGCCGCCGGTGTGGTCGATGTGATGATGGGTGAGGACGAGATATTTGAACGGCTTGCCCGGATATTTCGCTTTGGCAAGGTCGATGGCCATCTTGGACTGCCCGTCATCGCCGGGGGCATCGAACGCGACGAGATAGGTATTGGTCGCGACGATCAGCGTGTTGTGCGTGCCGCCCGTCACCAGAGACATGTTCGGGCCGGCATCGACCAGCGTCAGGTTTCCACCATCATCCGTATAGACGTTGTCTGAATCGGTGAAGAAGCCGGAGGCGAGCCGCAGCAGGACAAATTGGAACGGCACCTTGTTGAGGGCGGCAGGCCTTGCCGCCTTGCCGCGCAAGGGGGCGGGGACGGTGAACGCATCCGTCGCGAGCGCGCCGTTCACGGCTTGGGATTCGATCTTCCTCTCGAAAATCTTCTCGCCGTTCAGCGTGTACATCTGGTGGAACGACATCTTGAAACCGCCGGTGCCCGCGGCGCGCCAGTCGGACATCACCATGTCGAAATTGGCATCGCCCATCAGCGGATCGAAATCGCGCGTCCTGACGATGGCCGGCAATTTGGTCGTCGGGTCGAACATCACGATGAAGGTGCCGTTGTCGCTGCGGTACTGGACCGCCTGATAGCGTTTGCCGCCCACGGTCTGATTGGGAAATTCGGAAAGACGCTCGGGACGATCATGCATGTCGAGCACGATGTTGAGGCGGTCCTGCTCGCGTAGAAGCGAGCGCAGGCGGATGCCCGACATCGTATGCGCGGGCGCATTGCGGAATTGTATGGTGCGCTTCACGGCGAAGCCGCCATTGGCGTCCTCGCCGAGGACATAGCCGTCCTCAGGCGAGAATATCTCGGTATAGGTGCGCGTGGCGGCGCCGGCCCGCGGACGCACCCATTCGGTGCGGTAGATTTCTTTCGAGCGGTCCCAGTAGGTTGAGAACGTCGAGGTGCCTCTGTCGGGCGTCGCCCGATCGGCGAGCGTTCTGGACTGGCCCGGATCCCAGGTCTGTATGGTGCCCTTGGTGATCAGCGTGACCAGCGTGTCGCGCGCCTGCGCGCCGCCGTCCAACCGGTATTCGCCGGCCATGCCCATTGCCGCATAGGCGGCTTCCACGCGCGCTACCGCCGGGTTCACCGGTGCGGGCGCGGCGAAGACGCCGAGTCCAATCCCAACGCTCATGCATGCCCCGCCGATAATGGCGGCGGCAATCTTCAAATTCCTACGCATTTAAGGCCCTCCCCATGCTTCGCGCGCGGCAAGTCGCCGTTCGCCTTTCCACGATTCCTCAACCTCGTCCCGATGGGGCGAGGCTTGTCTATTTTTACCGCGCGGGCGCCGCGGGCGCCGCCTGCACCGACTTCACAAGATCGGCATAATTGCCGACCGCGCCGTGACCGCCCGCGAACTTCTCAGGCGTGATGCCGGCCTTTTGCACGCCGGCTACGACATCGCGCATGCCGGCATTGGCGGGCGGCACCATCGGTCCCGGACCCCAGAGATCGGTGATGAAGCCCATCTTGGCGTCGGGCACGTAAGGGATCAGATAGCCCTCGGAATGGGTGGTTTCGAGCGCATAGGCTTCGATGGTGCGGCCGCCGTCGGTGACGCTCCATTTGCCGTCGACCTCGATCACCTTGGGCGGAACGGACCGGAGCGGGAAGCGGTTCAACCCTTGCGGCGCCGCCAGGGCCCGGCGGAAGAACGCGCCATTGCCTTTGCCGACGACGAGGGTGGCGCCTTCCGCCGCATAGGCGCGGATGCCGCCCGTATGATCGATGTGGTGATGGGTAAGAACGACATAGCGGAACGGCTTGCCGGGATATTTCGCCTTGGCGAGCTCGATCGCCTTGAGCGAAAGACCGTCATCGCCGGGCGCATCGAAGGCGATAAGGGAATCATTGGTGGCGACGATCAGCGTGTTGTGGCTGCCGCCGGTCAAATGGCTGATATTAGGCCCGACATCGACGAGCTGAAGATTGTTGCCTTCGTCCGTATAAAGAGCATCGGAGTCGAGATAGAAGCCGTTGCCCAAGCGCCGGATGATCCATTGATGCGGTACGCTGCCGTTGGCGGCGGGCCGCGCCGCCTTGCCGCGGATGGCGACGGGGACGGTGAAGGCGTCGACCGCGAGCTGCGGGTTCATCCGGATTTCGGCGATGGTGACGTCGAAGATCTTGAGCCCGTTCAGCGTGAAGACGCGCTTGAACGGCATTTTCACGCTGGCCATCACTTCGCGCCAATCGGAAAGCGTCTCGTCATAGTCGGAATCGCCGGCATGGACGTCGAAATCGCGTGTCCGCACCACGGCGGGCAATCGGGTCAACGGATCGAACATCACGATGAAGGTGCCGTAATTGCCGCGATATTGAACGGCCGGATAGGTCTTGCCGCCGCTGCGCTGGTTCGGAATTTCCGCCAAGCGGTCGGGATTGGTGTGCATCAGATCGAGGATGTTGTCGCGTTCCAATTCGCGCAGCTCCAAAGCCAGCCGCAAGCCCGCCATCGTCTTGATAGGCATGTTGTTGGCCTGGACGGCGCGGCGCGGCTGGGCCCCGTTGACGTCGATGCCCATGACATAGCCGCCATTGGCCGACAGGATTTCGGTATAGTTGCGCTTCTCGCCATTGGCGCGCGGACGCGACCATTCGATGCGGTGAAGCTCGCGCGAGCGGTCCCAGGTTTCGGTGAAGGTCGAGGTGCCCCAATCGGGCTTCAGCGGGTCGGCGACCGATTCGGATTCACCCGGGTCGTAGGCTATCGAGGAGCCCCTGACGACGAGCGTGACGATTTCGCCCGGTGCGAGTTTTTCGTCGGTCATGCCGGCGGCGCGATAAGCGGCTTCGACGCGCGCTTGTGGCGTGTTCGGAGCCGGTGCGGCGGCGGCGAAAGCGCCAAGGCCCAACGCAACGCTGATGCACGTTCCGCCGATTAGGGCGGCAGCTTTATTCCTGAGTCCCATACGCATCGACTGACCCTCCCCATTGTTGCTGCGCGGCATGCTCGCGCGACGGGGAACTCTACAAATTAAGCAATCGGCAGACCAGCAAATTGGGCGTGTTGCGCCCCCGCCGGTGAAATTGGGAATTCCACGCAACTTCAATCCCTTGGAGTGTATCGGGTGGCGGGCAGACCATTCCTGCCGCTTTGCCGGGGCGCACCGAACAAAAGCGGTGAACAAGTCCGGCAGGCGGTAGAGCGGGATTTGCCTATGCTCCAAAATTCGGCAGATTGCATATTATAAGGGGGCGTTTGCGTGGGCTTGCGCAAAACGCGATCAAAGAGGGGGCAATGCGATGATCAACGGTGCAGATACCGCGTGGATTCTGACATCCACCGTCCTGGTTCTGTTCATGACATTACCGGGCTTGGCGCTTTTCTATGCGGGCCTCGTGCGGGCCAAGAACATTCTCTCGGTGCTGATGCACTGTCTGGCCATCGCGTGCCTCGTAACGGTGCTGTGGTTCGCGGGCGCCTATTCGCTCGCCTTCGTCGGCACTAATCCGTGGATCGGCGATCTATCGCAGGCCTTCCTCTTCGGCGTCGAACGCGGCGCGGTGCATCCCGGCACCACCATTCCCGACACCGTCTACATCATGTTCCAGATGACCTTCGCGATCATCACCCCGGCCCTGATCGTCGGCGCCTATGTCGAGCGTATCAAATTCAGCGCGGTGCTGCTGTTCTCCGGTCTATGGCTGATCGTCGTCTATGCGCCCGTCACCCATTGGGTGTGGGGCGGGGGATGGCTCGCAATCATGGGAGCCAAGGATTACGCCGGCGGCATCGTCGTGCATACGACGGCGGGCATTTCGGCTCTTATCGTCGCTATCGCTCTCGGCAAGCGCGATGGTTTTCCGCGGCACCTTCCGCCGCCGCACGCCTCCTGGATGGTGATGGTCGGCGCTTGCATGCTCTGGGTGGGCTGGTTCGGCTTCAATGCGGGTTCAGCCCTGACCGCCGGCGCGGATGCCGGCATGGCGATGCTGGTCACCCATATGGCGGCGGCGATTGCCTCGCTCACCTGGATGGCCATCGAATGGGCGCGCTTCGGCAAACCGAGCGTCGTCGGCATGGTCACCGGCACCATCGCGGGGTTGGCCACCATCACGCCGGCATCGGGCTTTGTCGGTCCGCTGGGCGCGGTCGTCATCGGTGTCGTCAGCGGCGCCTTCTGCTACGCCATGGTGCAGGTGGTGAAGCAGCGCATGATCATCGATGACTCGCTCGATGTCTTTGCGGTGCACGGCGTCGGCGGCATGACAGGCACGCTCCTCACGGCGCCACTGATGGACGCGGCCTTCGGCGGCGTCGGTTTCGCCGAAGGTGTGACGGCCGGCTCGCAATTCGTCGTGCAGGTCATCGGCGTCGGCAGCGTCGCAATCTGGTCGGGGGTGGCAAGTTTCGTATTGATCAAGATCACACAGGCGCTCGTAGGCTTGCGTGTCGTGCCTGAAATAGAGACACAGGGTCTCGATCTCACGACGCACGGCGAGTCCGGCTACAACGTCGCCATGGGAGGAAGCACCCAATGAAACTCATCATCGCCATCATCCAGCCCTACAAAATGGATGCGGTGCGCGAAGCGCTCACCGAAATCAGCGTCAGCGGGTTGACGGTTTCCGAAGTGCGGGGCTATGGGCGCCAACGCGGCCATACCGAGGTCTATCGCGGCGCCGAATACACGATCAATTACGTGCCGAAGCTGAAGCTCGAAATCGCTGTCGATGACGACAAGGTCGATGAGGTTGTCGATGCGGTGACGCGCGCGGCGCGCACCGGCAAGGTCGGCGACGGCAAGATCTTCGTGATCGACCTCGATGCCGTGACGCGCATCCGCACCGGCGAGACCGGAGTCCAGGCCCTGTAATTTCGCACCTGTTTCCCTCTCCCTTTCGGGGGAGAGGGCGGGGGGAAGTTGGCCTTCCTTAAGGCATTTTCCTATAAGGATGCAGCGTTGCGTCCGCGCGCGTGCATAGGAGAATGCCGATGATCGTCTTGACCTGGTTCTGGGACATCCTGAAGGGCCTCCTGAACTCGATCGCCAAAGTGTTCGCCTTCACCCTCATCCTCGTCGGCGTGCTTGTGGTGGTGGGACTGTTCATGGGCGACGGGCTCTCGCGCAACATGGTGCTCGAGCTCGATTTGCGCAAAGAGATGGACGACAAGTCCTCCGCGAGCCTGTTCGACATCGGCCAGGGCAAGCTCTCCATCATGGATGTGGTGCTGGGCCTCGACGCCGCGTCGCGCGATGGCCGCGTCAAGGGCGTTTACCTGCGCGTCGGCTCGGGCGATCTCTCGGTGCCCAAGGCGCAGGAATTGCGCGACGCGCTGACGCGCTTCAAGCAGGGCGGCAAATTCGTCATCGCCCACGCCCAGAGCTTCTATTCCGGTGGACTCGGCGATTACGGCGTGGCGGCGGCCTCCGACCAGATCTGGATGCAGCCGGTCGGCACCTTCTTCAGCTCGGGCGCGTCCTCCAGCACGATGTTCTTCAAGGGCCTGTTCGACAAGATCGAAGCCGTGCCGCAATTCGTCCAGCGTTCCGAGTACAAGAACGCCGCCAACGTCTTCACCGAAACCGACTTCACGCCCGCGCACCGCGAAGCGACGACGCGCGTGCTGCAATCCTGGTACGATAGTTCCGTCTCCGCCGCGGCGACCGACCGCAAGCTCGACAGGAACGTGCTGATAAGCGTGCTCGAAGCCGCCCCCGTGCAAGTCGAAGAGGTGCAGGCGAAGGGACTTATCACCAATATCGGTTATGACGACGATGCCCGCGAGGCCGCCCGCAAACAGGCGAACAACGCCACCGTCACGCGCTTCGACCGCTATGTGCAGGCGACCCGCGGCCGCTGGTCGGGAGGCGGCGCGCCGACCATCGCTTTCATCCATGCCGCAGGCGCTATCGTCGAAGGGACCAGCGACAATCCGCTCAGCAGCGGCGGCAATTCGGTCACCGGCGATGATTACGCCAAGGCCATCAAGGACGCCGCCGCCGACCGCAACGTCCGCGCCATTCTGTTGCGCGTCGATTCGCCCGGAGGTTCCGCCATCGCCTCGGACCAGATACTCGACGCGCTGATGAAGGCGCGCGCCGCCGGCAAGCCCATCGTCGTCAGCATGGGTTCGGTCGCGGCCTCGGGCGGCTATTACATCGCGCTCGGCGGCGACCGCATCATTGCTCAACCGGGCACGTTGACGGGCTCCATCGGCGTGCTGTGGGGCAAGGTCGCTGTCGGCGGATCGCTCGAGATGGCCGGCGTCGAAACCCGCGAGATCGGCATCGGCAAGGAGGCTTTGTTTCTCTCCGGCGTAGAGCCGTGGACTCCCGAGCAATTGACCAAGGTCAATGCCCAAGCCGATGTGGTCTATGCCGACTTCACCCGGAAGGTTGCCGAAGGCCGCAAGCTGGCGCTCGCAACCGTGCAGACCATCGCGCGCGGGCGTGTCTGGACCGGCGCCGATGCGAAAGAGCGCGGGCTGGTGGACGAGCTCGGCGGCTTTTGGACCGCCGTCGACGACGCCAAAGAGCTTGCCGGGATTGCTCCCGAAACGCGGGTCGCGTTCAAGAATTATCCCACGCAGCGCGGCTTCCTCGCCACGCTCAGCCGTCTTGCCGGTGAATCCCAGGCGAGCCTCTCGGCGCTCCAGACCCTCAACGCTTTGCTGCAAGCAGCCCCGGTGCGCAGCGTTGTCGAGGGCTTAGCTGCGATGCCGCAGGGCCGCGCCGAGCTCACCGCCATCGGCCTGCCGCCGCAGTGAAAGGAACGCTTTAGATGACCGGTCGCCCCGCCTTACTGCGGCTACGGTTCTTGACCGACTTCCGTTCCTTTCGAGTCATGCCTTTGGTCCTGGTTCACCCGGACCTGCAGAGCTTCAACCCCTCCATTGCGGCGCAGGGCGGCACCATCGTCTTCTGCATGCGCCATTCCAACGTTCTGACCGCGGGCAACCGAAAGCTTTTCGGCTTTACCAGCAAGATTGCCGGCAACGGCCACGACGTGGTGAACGACAGCAGTTTCGGAAGCCTGCGCATACCCGAATGGGGCGAGGCGTTGGACAGCACGCTGTTCGAGGCGCGCGCGCCGGGATTCGAAGATATAAGGATTTTCGAACATGGCGGGCGCTGGTTCGGGCTCGGCTGCAAACCGGAGACGCAAAGCCCCGGCGGCACCACGACCTTCACCGGCTCCACGATGCATCTGATCGCCTTCGAGCGGAATTTCCGCTTTGGCGGGGCGATGGCGTTGCCATCGCCTTCGGCGTCCGTTTGGGAAAAGAACTGGGTGCCGTTCCTGCACCGCGATGGGCTTCGCGTCGTCTACCGGCCATCGCCATTCTCGGTGTTTTCTCTGGATTTCGAAGGCCGCCGGATCGTGCCGGTTCATCAAGGCGCAGGTCCCTCACGCGATTGGTCCGATGGCGGCGTTCCCTGGACCGGCCTTTCCGGAATCCCGTGGTCCGGTTCCTCGCAAATCCTGCCCTATGAAGCGAACACCTATCTCGGCGTGATCCACCGCAAGTTTGTTTTCTGCGAGGAGTACGTTTTCGAACACGCATTCATCCGGATCAACGAGGCGTTCGAAACCGAAATTTCTCAGACCTTTCATTTCCTGAGTTACGGCGAGGAATTCTGCGCCGGCCTCGTGGTGCGCGAGAAGGACGTCGTCCTCTCCTTTGGTTCGCACAATGACAGCCGCGGCTATGTAGCGACGCTCGCCCGCGAGGATGTCGCCGCCTTGTTCAGGCCCCACCCCGGACCATAACGCAGGAATTCTGGTACTCTAATTTCTCGTTCTTGAGGTCCTTCCCGCCGTGCTCAGCATCATCGTACCGGCCCGCAACAGCCCGGAATTCACCGGCAGATGTATCGGCAGCATCCTGTTCTCGCTGTCGCGTCTTCAAATCCCCGCCGAATTCATCCTGATCGATGACGCCTCGGCGCCCCAGGAACAGATTCTCGACGTCTTCCGCCGTCACCGCGCCCAAGCGCAGGGACCCTTCGAGTGGAAGATCGTGCGCTCGAAAAAGAACCAGCATTATTCGGGCGTGTTCTCCATCGGACTCAATCTCGCTACGCGCGACATCATTCTCTTCATCAGCAACGACATGATGGTGACGCCGACATTCCTGCAAGCCTTGCTCATCGTCTCGGCGCTGTCGCCCGAAATCGGCATCGTGCGCGGCACCTCCAACCACACGGACTCCCATCCCGAGCATCAGGTCGAGCCGCCCGAGCCGATGAAGGACTACAAGGACATTGTCGAATTCTCCCGTCAGCAATTCGCCGCCAATGGCGCCCGCTTCGTGGAGGATCCGGTGTTGTCGGGCGATGCCATCGTCCTGAAGCGTGCGCTTGTCGACCGCATCGGCATGCTCGATCTGCGCTTCTTCGGTTATTTCGGAGATATCGACTATGGGATGCGGGCGCATCTGGCCGGGTTCAAGCTTGTCTGCGCCAAGGGGGCCTGGCTTCATCATGAGGGCGAGGGCCATGTGAAGCGCGAGATGGAAATGGCGGCGGGCGAGATCGACGAGCGGCGGCGCGCTCGCATGGAACTGGTCGAGGCGGCCTATCAACAGTTTCGCAGGAAGTGGAGCATGGAGAAGCCCGAGCGCTATCGGGACATGGGCGCGGTGGATTATTTCGCGCATGCGCGCCAGCATGCGCGCGAGATAGAATTGAAATATATTATGCCGCAATCCGTCATGGACGACGTCGAATATTATTGAAGGAAGAGGCTTCACTACGTGACCACAACGCTCGTCACCCATCCCGCCTGCATCGGCCATGCGCCGCCCCCTGGCCATCCGGAACGCCCGGAGCGGCTGACGGCGGCGCTGAAAGCGCTGGAGGGGGATGAATTCGCCGCCCTCAAGCGGCGGGAGGCGCCGCTCGTCACGGAGCGCGCGCTCCACCGCGTTCACGACGCCACCTATGTCGAAGAGGTGCTCGCCGCCATTCCGCAAAGCGGCTATGTGCAGTTCGACGCCGATACGGTGGGATCGCCCGGTACCGGCGAAGCGATCATGCGCGCGTCGGGCGCGGTCAATCTCGCGGCCGATTTGGTGATGGCGGGCGAAACCACCAACGCCTTCTGCGCCGTCAGGCCGCCCGGGCACCACGCGCTTGCCGATCGCGCGATGGGCTTTTGCTTGTTCAATCACGTGGCGGTCGGTGCCGAGCATGTGCGCGCCGTGTTCGGCCTCTCCCGCGTAGCGGTGGTTGATTTCGACGTCCATCACGGCAACGGCACGCAGGACATGTTCTATGCAAAGGAGGGCCTGTTCTACGCCTCCACCCATCAATCGCCGCTCTATCCCGGCACCGGCCGACCGGAGGAGCGCGGCATCGCCAACAACATCCTCAACGTGCCCTTGCGGCCGGGTGCCGCCGGAGACGAATTCCGCCGGGCCTTCACCGATATTCTGCTACCGGCGGTTGCCGGGTTCCGTCCCGAATTTCTTTTTATCTCGGCGGGCTTCGACGCCCATCGCGACGATCCTTTGGCGAACCTCCGGCTCGACGAGAACGATTTCGGCTGGGCGACGGAAGCCCTCTGCACGCTGGCGGGCCAGGCCTGCGGCGGCCGCGTTGTGTCCTCCCTGGAAGGGGGATATGACCTGGATGCGCTGGGGCGTTCGGTTCGCGCCCATGTGCTGGCCCTGATGCGCGCGTAATTGCGAGAGATTCCCATGGCGGAAAAGGCAAAACCGGCTCCGGTGGCGAGCTTGAGCTTCGAGGCGGCGCTGGCCGAGCTTGAGGACATCGTGTCGCGGCTCGAGCAGGGCGAAGTCGATCTCGAAGATTCCATTGTGCTTTACGAGCGCGGGACGGCACTGAAATCCCATTGCGAGGCCAAGCTGAAGGGTGCCGAGGCGCGGCTGGAAAAGATCGTTCTGGGCCCCGACGGCGCGCCCAAGGCGACCGAGCCGCTCGATTCGCAGTAGCCCGCAGACAGCAAATGGCAATTCACCTTAAGGGTCGCCGCGCACGAAAATGGGCGGGCCGTGGCAGCTTGGCATCAGCTTGATTTGTGCCGTAAGAAGGTCGATCCTTGGCGTGGGAAAATGGGGGCCTGCGCCGGATATCGGTCGCCGATTGTCCGGCAATTTCAGAGAGTTCTCGTGGATATCGCGGCCAAAACACCTTTGCTCGACACGGTCGACGACCCGGCGCAAATGCGCGGCTTCTCGCGCGACCAGTTGAAGCAGCTTGCGGTCGAACTGCGCAAGGAATTGGTCGAAATCGTTTCGGTCACCGGCGGTCATCTCGGGGCCGGGCTCGGCGTGGTCGAGCTTACGGTCGCGCTGCATAGCGTCTTCGATACGCCGCGCGACAAGCTGATCTGGGATGTCGGGCACCAATCCTATCCGCACAAGATTTTGACCGGCCGCCGCTCGCGCATGCGCACGCTGCGTCAGGGCGGCGGCATTTCCGGTTTCACCAAGCGCAGCGAAAGCGTCTACGACCCGTTCGGCGCCGCGCATTCCTCCACCTCGATCTCGGCCGGCCTTGGTTTTGCGACGGCGAGCAAGCTTGCGGGCGAGAAGAACAATGTCGTCGCCGTCATCGGCGACGGCGCGATGTCGGCCGGCATGGCCTATGAGGCGATGAACAATGCGGGCGCTATGGACGCGCGCCTCATCGTCATCCTCAACGACAACGACATGTCGATCGCGCCGCCGGTCGGAGCGATGAGCGCCTATCTGGCGCGGCTCGTCTCCAGCCGGACCTATCGCGGCTTCCGTTATTTCTTGAAGCGTATGGCCTCGCATCTGCCGCGGCCGTTACGTGTCTCGGCCAAGCGCGCCGAGGAATATGCCCGCGGCTTCTGGATGGGTGGCACGCTGTTCGAGGAACTGGGCTTCTTCTATGTCGGCCCGGTCGACGGCCACAATCTCGACCATCTGATTCCGATTCTGGAAAATGTGCGCGACATGGGCAACGGCCCCGTGCTCGTCCATGTCGTGACGCAGAAGGGCAAGGGCTACGCGCCCGCCGAAGCGTCGGACGACAAATATCACGGCGTCTCCAAATTCAACGTGGTGACGGGCGAGCAGAAGAAGGCGCCGCCCGGACCGCCGAGCTACACCAAAGTGTTCGCCGAAGCGCTGATCGCGGAAGCGGAGCGCGACGAGAAGGTCGTCGCCATCACGGCCGCGATGCCGTCGGGCACCGGGCTCGATCTCTTCGCCAAGAAATTCCCCGACCGCTCCTTCGACGTCGGCATCGCCGAACAGCACGGCGTCACCTTCGCGGCCGGTTTGGCCGCCGAGGGTTTCCGGCCCTTCGCCGCGATCTATTCAACCTTCCTCCAGCGCGCCTATGATCAGGTGGTGCATGACGTGGCGATCCAGTCGCTGCCGGTGCGCTTCGCCATCGACCGCGCCGGGCTTGTCGGCGCCGACGGCCCGACTCATGCGGGCTCTTTCGACGTCGCCTATCTCGCGACGCTGCCGGGCTTCGTGGTGATGGCGGCCGCCGACGAGGTGGAGCTGATCAATATGGTGGCGACGGCGCGGCTGATCGACGACCGCCCCAGCGCCTTCCGCTATCCGCGCGGCGAGGGCACCGGTCTGGTGCGCCCCAAACTCGGCACGCCGCTTGAAATCGGCAAGGGCCGGATTTTACGCGAAGGTTCCTCCGTCGCGATCCTCAATTTCGGCGCCCGGCTGAGCGAGTGCCTGAAGGCTGCCGACAAATTGTCCGCCTACGTATTATCGGCGACGGTCGCGGATGCGCGCTTTGCCAAGCCCCTCGACACCGATCTGGTGCGGCGTCTGGCACAGAACCACGAAGTGCTTCTCACCGTCGAGGAAGGCAGCATCGGCGGCTTCGGCGCCCATGTGCTGCATTTTGCGGCGTGGGACGGGTTGCTCGACTGCGGGCTTAAGATCCGCGACCTCATCCTGCCCGACAAATTCCTCGATCAGGATACGCCCGAACGCATGTATGCGGCGGCCCAGCTCGATGCGAAGGCCATCGTGGCCGCGGCGCTTAACGCGCTCGGGCGCGAACGCGACGCTGCCGCCGCCGCGGTGAACAGCGAATAGCGCATTGCGCGATTCGGGCGAACGCGCCGACGTCTTTCTCGTAAAAAACGGTTTTGCTGCGAGCCGGGCAGAGGCCCAGGCCGCCATTCGTGCTGGCTTCGTCGAGGCGGACGGCCAGCCTGTCACCAAATCGGCGCAGAAATTGAAACCCGACGCCGTAATCCGCTACGCGCCCGCGCATCCCTATGTGTCGCGCGGCGGCGTGAAGTTAGCGGCCGCGCTCGACCGTTTTCGCCTGTCGCCCGAAGGGCGCGTCTGTCTCGATATCGGCGCCTCGACCGGCGGCTTCACCGAGGTGCTACTGGAACGGAATGCGGCGCGCGTCTACGCCGTCGATGTCGGGCATGGGCAATTGCACGGAAAAATCGCTGCCGATCCGCGCGTTATTTCGCTCGAAGGCGTCAATGCGCGCACGCTAGGCCCAAGTCACGTGCCGGAACTCCTTAGCGCCATTGTCGCCGATGTCAGCTTCATCAGCCTCAAACTGGCGCTGCCGTCCGCGCTTAGCTTTGCGGCCGAGGGTGCCTGGGGCGTGTTCCTGGTCAAGCCGCAATTCGAGCTTGGTCCGGATGCGGTGCCCAGCAATGGTGTCGTCCGCAACAACGCGCTTCGTCTTGCGGCGCTCGCTGCAATCGTGGACTTCGTGAACGCAAGCGGTTGGCGTCTGTTAGGTACAATGGAAAGCCCGATTGCGGGCGCTTCGGGAAACCGCGAATTCCTGCTGGCGGCAACGAAGCAGGCTTGAGAGAATAGACAATGACCGGTGGGCAATGACTTGGTGAAGCGCCATTCGATCCCGCGCCCCTGCTGCGGCGCGCGACCGAATTGCATGGCAGAGGCGCGCTGGAAGCCGCCGAAGCCCTCTATCGCAAGGTGCTCGAAGGGGCGCGCGAGAACGCCGACGCGCTGCATTTCCTCGGCGTGCTCGCGGCGCAGCGCGCGAATTTTCCGGCCGCTGTCGAGCTGATAGCGCGTAGCCTAGCTGCCGATCCCATCTCGGCTGCGGCACCGGCCTCGTCGGTCCGCTCGTCCGCCACGCGGCTTCGCGGCTTGTCGGCGTCGATCTTTCGGAGAAGATGCTGGCGAAGGCGCGGATGCGCGGAATCTATGACGAGCTTATCTGCGACGAGCTGGTGGCCGCGATGGCGAAATGGGGGGACGAACTCGACCTCGCAATTTCCGCCGACGTGTTCGTCTATGTCGGCAATCTGGAGCCGGCGTTCAAAGCCTGCGCGCGCATCTTGAAACCGGGCGGCCTTCTCGCCTTCACCGTTGAGGAACAGGACGGCGCTGGCTTTGTGCTGGAAGCGACCTGCCGTTACCGGCACTCCAGGCCCTATCTGGAGGCGCTCGCGCTCGCGCACGGCTTCACGGTCTTGCGCAGCGAGAACGTGGTGCCCCGCTACAATTTCAAGGAGCCGGTTCCTGGCCTATTGACGATCTTGCGCCGGAATTAGGCCTTGCCCAACCCCATCATCGCGAGGGCCGCGCGGCCCGCCCAGCCATAGGGATTGGCCAGCGTCTCCTGCACTTCGTAATGATTGTGGTTCGGCATCTCGATCAGCGTCACCTGCTTTCCAGCCGCCTTCACCGCTGCGGCGAAATCGCGGCTCTGGCGTTGAAACTCGGGTGTCTCGAACGTGCCGTACATGACGGTGATGGGTGCGCGCAATTTGTCGATGTGACGAATCGTGCTCATCGACTCTTCCATGGCGTCGTCGAATTTGACGTATTTGCTGCGTGTGGAGAGCCGCACCGGCTTCATCTCGTACATGCCGCTCAAAAGAAGCCCGCCCTTGATGAAGGCGGGTGAAATGCCGTGTTCCTTCTGCCAGTCGGAGACGAGCGCGACGCCCGTCAGATGCGCGCCCGAAGATTGGCCGCCGACATAGATCTTGTTCGGGTCGATGCCGAGCCGCGCGGCGTTCTTGTAAACCCAGGCGATGCCGCGCCTGACTTGTTCGGCCATCACGCGGATGTCGCCATTGGCGGGCCCCACAGCGATGAAATCGAGGGCGACATAATTCACGCCCGCATTGACGAAATTCTCGGCGGCGAAATGATATTCGCTGGCCGAACCGCTCAGCCAGGCGCCGCCATGTACGAAGATGAGGGTGGGCGCGTTGGGCCGGTTGGTGCGGAAGATGTCGAGCTTCTCGATCTCGGTTGGCCCATAGGATTCGCGCTGCGGATTGCCCAGGCGGCGGCGGACTTCGACGCTGTTCGATGCGCGGCGCGCTTGGATCTGGGCGCTCATTGGCGCGTAGGAGAGTTGGGTATAGGCGGCGTCGAGCTCGATCTGGTCGTAATTCATAAAGACCAGCGGACCCTTGGGATGGGGCGGGGGACCGACGCGGCAGCCGTCCTGTTCGGCGGCGCGGGCACCACTCGAAGCGGCGAGGCCTGCCGTCGCGGCCGCTGCCGCACCGAGAATGCCGCGCCGGGTCATATCGTCACCTTTGGGATTGTCGTCTTGCATGGTCCCTGCCTCGAAAGCGATGGGACCATCTTACATGTCTATTCCGGGGCCGAGAACGGCTAGAAAGAGGCATGGGCGAATCCGTCGAAATCGTTAAACTCGGCCATGCCGGTGACGGCATGACGGCGGATGGGCTGTTCGTGCCCTTTACCGTGCCGGGCGATCGGGTGGGCGTGCGCCGCGAAGGCGCGCGCGGCCGGGTGGAGGAAATCATGGCGCCGGGGCCGTGGCGGGTCGCGCCCGCCTGCCGGCATTTCGGCACTTGCGGCGGCTGTGCCCTGCAACATATCGCGCGCGAGCCCTATCTCGCCTGGAAGCGCAGCCTCGTGGTCGCGGCGCTGAGGCAGCGCGGCTTTGCCGCCGCCCCGGTCGAGGATATCCGCGCTGTGCCGGAAGGTACGCGGCGGCGCGCGACGTTCAAAGCGCGCGGCTCCGCCAAAGGCGTGCAGCTCGGCTTCTACGAGCCAGAAAGCCGCGTCCTGGTCGATCTCGCCGAGTGTCCGATCCTGGTTCCCGAGCTTGCGCGCGCCATGGCGCCGTTGCGTAAACATCTGGCGCCGCTTCTCGCGAGCCACGAAACCGTCGAGCTGCACGCGACTGCGAGCGATACCGGGATCGATCTCTCTCTGCGATGGAAGCGCGAGCGCATGCCAGATTTCCTGATGGCGCTTTCGGAGCTGGCCGCCGCCTTACGTCTGGCGCGCCTTTCCTGGAATGGCGAAGCACTGGCGATCGCGGCGACGCCGACTCTGAAGAACGGAAAATTTACCGTCGCGCTTCCGATCGAATCTTTCTTGCAGCCGACGCGAGAAGGCGAGCGCATCCTTCAGGAGCTGGTGTCGGAAGCGGCCGCCGGCGCGCGCTGCGTCGGCGATCTCTTTTCCGGCTGCGGCACCTTCGCGCTGGCGTTGGCAGGCTGGCGCATCGTGCACGCGGTCGATAGTTCGGCGATGCAAGTCAAAGCGCTTGGCGACGCCGCCAAAGCGGGCGGGGCGAATGTCACGACGGAAACGCGCGATCTCTTTCGCCGTCCGCTCATCCCTTCCGAGCTTGCCCGCTTCGGCGCCATCGTGCTCGATCCGCCGCGCCCCGGCGCCATCGCGCAGGCAAAGCAGCTTGCCCAATCCTCCGTGCCGCGCGTGATTTACGTATCCTGCAGCCCAGCGAGCTTCGCGCGCGATGCCCGTATTCTTGCCGATGGCGGCTACCGGTTGGAGCGCGTCGTGCCGGTCGATCAATTCCTATGGTCGCCCCATGTCGAGCTTTTTGCCTCGTTCATCAAGGGTTGAGCTTTGCGGGGATAGATTTGCGCGACCACTCATTGTAGGAAGATTGCAAGCGTTGCGGGAGTTGCGAAGCATGAAGCGTCGTCTCGCCTTTCTGTTCCTGGTCGCGGGCCTTTGCGCCACGGCGCCCGCCATTGCCGCGCCCTTCGACAATTGGGCAGCCATCGTGGTGGCGGCCGACAACCGGGCCGCTTCCGGCGCGCCGACCGAAGTGTTCGACAATGCCAGGCGCGATATCGCCAACGCGCTCGCGGGAATCGGTTTTACCGCGCACAACATCCAGCAATATTCGACGCAGCCGGAGAATGATCTGATCACCAATCCGCTGCCCGCGAATCCGCTGTCGATCTACAATTCGATGTACAAGCTCTCGCAGGAGGCGAATGCGGGCTGCTTCGTCTACATCACCACGCACGGCGCGCCGCTCGGCATCACGATGGGCAAGGACCTGATCACGCAGCGCACCGTCGGCGACATCATCGACCGCTCCTGCATTGGCCGTCCGACTGTGATCGTCGTCTCGGCCTGCTATTCGGGGATGTTCATTCCGGTCATCCGCGCCGACAACCGGTTCATCTTCACCGCCGCGCGCGCCGACCGCACCTCGTTCGGGTGCGCCGAAGATCTGCAATATACCTATTTCGACCAGTGCTTCCTGGAATCGATGCCGATGGCTTCGGACTTCGTCACCCTCGCGGCGAAAACCACGGAATGCGTCGCCAAGCGCGAAGTGATCGAAGGCGCAACACCGCCGTCCGAACCGCAGGTTTATATCGGCGCGACCGTCGGACCGACGCTGCCGGCGTTCGGAGCGCCGGGCACTTAGCCCATCTGGGCCCGGTGGCGCAGCGCGTGGTCGGCGAGCACGCAAGCCATCATCGCTTCGCCTATCGGCACGGCGCGAATGCCGACGCAGGGATCGTGACGGCCCTTAGTGGCGATCTCCGTATTCTTGCCGTCGATGCCAATCGTCTTGCGCGGCGTAAGGATTGACGACGTCGGCTTCACTGAAAAGCGCGCCACGATGGATTGCCCCGTCGAAATGCCGCCCAATATCCCGCCCGCCTGATTGGAAAGGAATATGGGCTTGCCGTCTGGGCCAGCCCGCATCTCATCGGCGTTCTCTTCGCCGGTGAGCGTGGCGGCTGCCATGCCGGCGCCGATTTCGACGCCTTTGACCGCGTTGATGCTCATCATCGCCGAGGCGATGTCGGCATCCAGTTTGCCGTAGATCGGCGCGCCGAGGCCGGCCGGCACACCTTCGGCCACCACTTCGACAAGCGCCCCGATGGACGAGCCAGATTTGCGCAAGCCTTCGAGATAATCCGCCCATTGATTGACGACGCCCGCATCGGGCGCATTGAACGGGTTGCGCAAGACCTCGTCCCAGTCCCAGCGGGCGCGATCGATGGTCAGCGTCCCCATCTGGATCAACGCGGCGCGGATCGTCACCCGGCCATACATCGCATCGAGAATTTTGCGCGCGATGGCGCCCGCGGCGACCCTTGTTGCCGTCTCGCGCGCCGATTGGCGGCCGCCGCCGCGATAATCGCGCACCCCATATTTGGCCCAATAGGTGTAGTCCGCATGGCCGGGACGGAATTTGTCGCTTATGTCGCCATAATCCTTCGAGCGCGCATCGACATTCTCGATCAGCAGCGCAATCGGCGTTCCGGTTGTGATCTGCCCCTTGGTGCGGTCGTCCTCGAACACGCCCGAGAGGATGCGGACGGCATCGGGCTCTTGCCGCTGGCTGACGAACTTGGATTGGCCGGGCTTGCGCCGGTCCAGATAGGTCTGGATGTCGGGCTCGGTGAGCGCGATGCCGGGCGGACAGCCATCGACCACGCACCCGATTGCCGGACCGTGGCTTTCGCCGAAGGTGGTGACGCGGAAGAGGTGGCCGAAACTGTTATGGGACATCGGCTCTCGGCACGACCCCGATATCGGGGGCGTTGACCGCCTTCATGCCGACGACGTGGTAGCCGGAATCGACATGCATCACTTCGCCGGTGATCCCGCGCGCGAGATCGGACAACAGGAACATCGCCGAGTCGCCGACCTCGGACGTCGTCACCGTGCGGCGCAACGGCGCGTTCAACTCGTTCCAGCGCAGGATGTAGCGGAAATCGCCGATGCCCGCCGCGGCCAGCGTACGGATGGGTCCCGCCGACAATGCGTTGACGCGGATGTTCTTCTTGCCGAGGTCCTCGGCCATGTAGCGCACGCTCGCTTCGAGCGCTGCTTTCGCCACGCCCATCACGTTGTAATGCGGCATGACCTTCTCGGCGCCATAATAGGTCAGCGTCAGAAGGCTGCCGCCATTGGTCATCAGCTTCTCGGCCCGCTGCGCCACCGCCGTGAACGAATAACAGGAGATGTTCATCGTCATGGCGAAGTTTTCGGGATTGGTGTCGACGTAACGCCCCTTGAGCTGATCCTTGTCGGAGAAAGCGATGGCGTGGACGACGAAGTCGAGCCGGTCCCAGACCTTGCCGAGCGCCGCGAAGGCGGCATCGATGGACGCTGCGTGCGCCACGTCGCAATCGATCAAGGCGGCGGGCTTCAAGGGTTCGGCGAGGGGCCCAACGCGCTTCTTGAAGGCTTCGCCCTGATAGGTGAAGGCAAGCTCCGCCCCTTGGGCGGCCAGCGATTGGGCGATGCCCCAGGCGATGGAGCGGTCATTGGCGACGCCCATGATGAGCCCGCGCTTGCCCGCCATGATCCCGTTCGCCATGCCATGCCCTCGAATTGTTCGCGTCATCCTATAGCGGAGCCTCTGGCCCCGCGCCAAGGAATAGCGCTGTCCGAAAAAAGACCGTGGAACCCGCTACTTAAGTTTCGACCTTGGGTCGTATTGGGCGTCCCAGCTCTTGATGAAGGCGTCGAGCTTCGGATCGGGGGGATCGGGCAGCGCCACCCGGAGCTTCACGTAAAGGTCGCCGGCGGCTTCTCCCCCAGCGCCCGGCAAGCCCTTGCCCTTCAGCCGCAGCACGGCGCCATTGTTCGAATGGGGCGGCACGGTGAGGGTGACGGGGCCGGTCAAGGTCGGCGCCTGGACCTTGGCGCCGAGGATTGCCTCTTTGAGCGTGATGGGAAGATCCATCCGCAAATCCTTGCCGTCGCGCTCGTAAATAGGATGGAGCGCGATGGCGATGGTGATCAGCGCGTCCCCTGCCGGACCGCCGGCCATGCCCGGTGCGCCCTTGGCGCGAAGCCTGATCTGCTGGCCGTCCTTGACGCCCGGCGGGATGCGGACTTCGAGCTCGGGTCCGTCGCCCAGCATGACGCGTCGCAGCCCTCCTTGGGCCGCCTCCTGCAGCGAGATGGTGGTGGCAAGCTGGATATCTTGGCCGCGCCGTGGCTGGGCGCGCCGCCCGCGGCCGCCGAGCCCGCCTAAGATGTCGGCGAAAACATCGTCGGCATTGCCGTTCTCGCCATTGCCGCTCCACTGGAACTCGAAGCCGCCGGGGCCCTGGCCGGGGCGGGCGCGAAAACCTCCGAAGCCGCGCCCGGAGCCTTGCGCACCGGGGTTGAAGCCGCGCGGCTGGCCCGCTTCGTCGATTTCGCCGCGGTCGTATTGGGCGCGCTTTTCCTTGTCGCCCAGGACCTCATAGGCGGCATTGATCTCCTGGAAATTCTTCACCGCATTGGGATCGTTGGCGTGGGTGTCGGGATGATGCTTCTTGGCGAGCTGACGGAAGGCCTTTTTGATCTCGGCCTCGCTCGCCTTCTTCGGCACGCCCAGGACATCATACGGATCGCGCATTCCGGCTCCTTACCAAAGGCTTATATAGGAAGAGTCTGCCTTCTGGGTTAAGCCCTAAACGGCTATGATGGCCGAAAGGCGTTTCGAAACGGGAGGGCGGCATGAGAATGCGGCGTCTGGTTCTGGCGGCGGTCTTGCTCTGCGCGGGTTCACCTGTCTTCGCGGCGGCCCCGCTGATTTCGCTCGACGTGGCTTTGGGCGATGTCTCTCTCAACAAGGTGTCGTTCCTGATCGCGGCGGACAGTGGCATCTATGCGAGAAACGGCCTCGACGTGCATCAGTTCATCACGCTGGGCGCCGCCGAAGTCGCGCGCAATTCCGGCGTCGTCGTGCCGCCAGCATATCTGAAGGCCGATATCGGCAATGCGCCCATCGCCGTCGGCGGCGGCAGCCCGATGATCTATCGCGCGGCCAATACGAATGGCGTCCACCGCATCGCCATCGCCACCACCGAGAGCTTCATCCGCACCCACATCATCGCCGCGGCCAATATCAAATCGGTGGCGGAGCTGAAGGGCAAGCGGCTCGGTTATTCGGTGCCGGGGGCCGTCACCCATGTCGGCGCTATCGGTTTCGCGAAACGGATTGGTTGGGAGCCGGGCAGGGACATCACCCTCGTGGGCAATGGCAATTCGCTGGCGCCGTTGCGCGAGGGGCGCGAAGACGCGTTCCTCGGCACCGGCATGGTGTTCGCGCGGGCCAAGGAGCTGAACCTCAACGATCTCGCCGACCTCACCCAGTACAAGATTCCGGTTGCCGGCTCCTCCATCCTCGCCGAGCGCAATTGGCTCCGGGCGAACCGCGAGATCGCGGCCCGGTTCGTCAGATCGGCGGTCGAGGCCGATGCGCTGATGAAGACCGATCGCGCGGCGTTCGATGCGGCGCTGGTCAAATGGTTCAACATCAGAGACAGGCCGACGCAAGACAACATGTATCGCGAGGCGGTGGACATTCCGCGCAAGCCCTATCCCGCAATCGAGGGCATCAAATACACGCTCGAAATCTACGATTCGCCGCAGATGCGCAAATTCAAGGCGGAGGATTTCTACGATTCCAGCTTCATTGCCGAGCTCGATAAAAGCGGCTTCATCGACCGGCTGTACAAGTGAGCGCAGAGCCTGAAAAGCATAGCGAGATCGTACCCGCCGGCGAGCCTATCCAGCATTTCCAGGAATGGTTCGCCGAAGCAAAGGCGCGCGAGCCGAACGATCCCGACGCCATGGCGCTCGCCACCGTGGACGCGGACGGATTGCCCGATGTGCGCATGGTGCTGCTCAAGGGCGTCGATGCGCGCGGCTTCGTCTTCTACACCAATCTCGAAAGCGCCAAGGGCGAGGAGCTGGCCGCCAATCCGAAAGCGGCTCTGTGCTTTCATTGGAAATCGCTGCGCCGGCAGGTGCGCGTGCGCGGCCCCGTGGAGCGGGTGAGCGAAGCGGAAGCCGATGCCTATTTCGCTTCGCGCCCGAAAGACAGCCAGATCGGCGCCTGGGCTTCGAAGCAGTCGCGTCCCCTGGAGGGCCGTTTCGCGTTGGAAAAAGAGGTCGCGCTTGCGGCCGCTAAATACGCGCTGCAATCGGTACCGCGCCCTAGCCATTGGTCGGGCTTTCGCGTGCAGCCGCTTCAAATCGAGTTCTGGGCCAACCGGCCGTTCCGCCTGCATGAGCGGCTGGTCTACCGCCGTGTCTCTCTCGCGTCGGCGTGGACGACGGAGAGATTGTTTCCTTAATCATTGAGACTAGGGGTCTGGGTAATGAAGCTGGAGGGTGAACTCAAACAGCTTCTCGCCCAGATAAGAGCAAGACTGAGTGTTTTGATCAACGGTGCCCGCCAAGCTTGCGCGTGAGACCGACGTATATTGCGGATTGAAGAAATGGTTCGTGTCGTTTCGTAATTCCATCTCATAGCGCGCGACCAAGGCGTTTTTCTCGATTTCGGCGGTTGGGTTGCCGACGTCGCGAGGAACGCTCGATGACGATTCGAACTGAAGTTTGACGATGTCTGTCGGCAATTGATAATCGAACGAATAGCCATACCAAGTACAAGGCACGAGCTGTCTATTGTAAACGCAACGCCCCTCATTCGTGAGTTGAATATCGTGCGTCTCAAAACAAATTCTTCGGTCGCTGTTCAGCCCGCACACCAGCCCAACTTTGAAATTGCTAATGACGACGGGGTTGGTCTGGCCTTGCGCGATGCTTGGCGTGGCACTGAGAAGTGCGAAAACAAGTAACGTTGCCACTCGATTGTGAGTTATTGCCATCGCCGTAACTCAGTTCCCGTTCTTGTAGCCGAAGCCGCCGAATTTATCGCAGCTACCCCCAACACATGCGGACGATAGCTTGCCGCATTGGAAGCGGCAACGGAGGGCTGTTACGGCGCGTTTTTCTTCGCTTTCTGCATTCCCAATTGTTCGCGCCAGACCTTGCCGGGGATTTCGTCCACCGCGCCTTCGGGCAGATGTCCGAGATGGAACGGCCCGAAGCTGACGCGGATGAGGCGCGCCACTTTCAGCCCGAGATGTTCCATCAGCCGCTTCACTTCGCGGTTCTTGCCTTCCTTCAAACTCACCATCGCCCAGGCATAGGGGCCTTTGGCGCGTTCGAGCTTCGCGATGACTGGGCCGTAGTCGGTGCGGTCGATGGTTACGCCCTTGGCGAGCTTGTCGAGATCCTTCTGCGTGACATTGCCGAACAGGCGCACGCGATAACGCCGGATCCATCCTTGCGCCGGCAATTCGAGACGGCGCGCCATCTCGCCGTCATTGGTGAGCAGCAGCAGCCCTTCGGAATTGAAGTCGAGACGGCCGACCGACACCACGCGCGGCAGGCTCTTTGGCAAATGGGCGAACACGGTCGGTCGTCCTTCCGGATCGCGGTGCGAGGTCATCAGCCCTTGCGGCTTGTGATAGCGCCATAGCTTGGTCGGAGCCGCGGTCGGGATCGCCTTGCCGTCGACGGTGATGAGCGCATCCGCCGCGACATTGAGCGCGGGCGATTTGACGATCTCCCCGCCGAGCGCCACGCGCCCATCGGCGATCATTCTCTCCGCGTCGCGCCGCGAGCAGACGCCGGCGCGCGCCATCACCTTGGCGATGCGCTCGCCGCGTTCGGCGTGTTCGCCGGTTTCGCTTTCGTTATCTGTTTCCGCCATCGCCCTCCTTGGGTACTGTGCGCGCCATGGAAGAGCAAGACACCGATTACGCGCGCGTGGCGCTGGCCGAGGCGAAAGCGGCCGCCGCGCGAGGGGAAGTGCCGGTGGGAGCGGTACTGGTTTCGGCCGGCAACGATGTGCTGGCGCAGAGCGGCAACCGCATCGTCGAGCTTCGCGATCCGACCGCCCACGCCGAAATCCTTGCCTTGCGCGAAGGCGCCAAACGCCTCGGCAATGAAAGGCTGGTCGGCACCACGCTCTATGTGACGCTCGAACCCTGTGCCATGTGCGCGGGCGCCATCGCCCATGCTCGCGTCGAGCGCCTCGTCTATGCCGCGTCCGATCCCAAGGGCGGGGCGGTCGAGCATGGCGCCAAATTCTTCGAGCAGCCGACCTGCCATCACCGGCCCAAAATCGACCGCGGGGGCGATGCGGACGCCGCGGGCACGCTGCTGCGCGATTTCTTTCGCGTTCGCCGGGGCTAAGTCTTCTTGCGTCGGGTTGCTCGCCGGCGCGTGGCCAGATGGTTCAGCGTCTCGACCAGTCCCGAGAAGGCGATGGCGAAGTAAATATATTCGCGCGGAATGTGGAAATGCGCGGCATCGGCCACCAGCGCCACGCCGATGAGCAAAAGGAAGCTCAAGCTCAGCATCTTCACGGTGGGATGGCGGTTGACGAAATTCGCCACCGGCGTTGCGGCGATCATCATGATGGCGATCGAGATGATGACCGCGGCGACCATGATCACCAGATGTTCGGCAACGCCGACGGCGGTGATGACGGAATCGATGGAAAAGACGAAGTCCAGCACGACGATCTGCATGATGACGCCGGCATAGCTCGCTTTCGCGGTGCCGAGCCGCTCATGGAAGCCTTCGACTTCGGCGTGAATCTCGCGCGTGCCCTTGGTGAGCAGGAAAAATCCGCCCACGCCGAGCACGATGTCGCGCCAGGACAGGGCCAGATCGAAAACCGTTATGACCGGCTCGCTCAGCGAGAGGATGAACGAGATGTCGCTCAGCATCGCGATACGCATCAAGACCGCGATGGAAAGGCCGATGCGGCGCGCCGAAGCCTGTTAGCTTTCGGGAAGTTTGGACGAGACGATGGCAAGGAAGATGACATTGTCGATGCCGAGCACGATCTCGAGCAGCGTCAGTGTCGGCAGGCTGATCCAGGCATTGGGGTCGGTGAGGAGTTCAAGCATCGCGGGGAGTGTCGCCTAGCTAGAACCAGGGCGGAGCCAATTGGGGAAACCCGATAATCAAGGTTTCCCGTGTCGCCAATATGCCGATGGCGGCGCCGATCAGCACATCGCTGAGGAAATGCGCCGTCATCATCGCCCGTGTTGCCGCCAGCCCGCCCGCGAGCAGCAGCCACAGCGGCGCGAGCGTAGGCACAACCGCTGACAACACCACCGCCACGCAGAAGATTGTCATCGCATGCCCCGAGGGGAAGGAATCGAACTGCAATTCCCAGGTGAAATAGCGAAAGCCGTAAAGCCCGTGCTCGAAATCATCGCGCGGGCGGCGGCGGCCAAGGAAAATTTTGATTGTATGCAGCACGATGCTCGACACGACGAAGCTCGCCAGCAGCGCTAGCGAATAATCGGAGACGGCGCGCAAGAACGGCGTTTCGCCATTCGCCGCCATCAGCGCCTGCACCGCGAAATAAAAGACGACCGCGGCGATGATCCAGGGCAGGCCCTTCGCCCAATTGGTGATGCGCCAGGCGAATTGCAGAAGCGGCGTATCCAGCCGCTCGCGGAAATAGGACGCCGCCTGGCGGTCGATTCTGAGACAAAGCGCGCCCGCCAGAAACAGGATGGCAGAAAGCCACAGCATCATGGTCGTGAATTTTCCTGCAACACCGCGCGCCAGCCGATGTCGCGGCGGCAGAAGCCGCCCGGCCAGTTGATGCGGTCGATGGCTTCATAGGCGCGGGCTTGCGCCTCGGCCACACTTTTGCCCACGGCCGAGACGTTGAGCACGCGTCCGCCATTGGCGAGAATGCGCCCGTCCTTCGCCACGGTGCCGGCGTGGAAAATCTCGACGCCTTCGACACGCGCGGCCTCGGCAAGCCCTCTGATCTCGGAGCCCTTCTCGTAGGAACCGGGATAGCCATTCGCCGCCATCACCACGGTCAATGCCGCCTCGCTGCGCCAGCGCAAATCGACCGTATCGAGCACGCCGTCGCGCGCCGCCATCAACGCGGAGAGCAGATCGGATTTCAGACGCAGCATCAGCACCTGACATTCGGGATCGCCGAAGCGGCAATTATATTCGATCAGCTTGGGCTCGCCGTCCTTGATCATCAGCCCGGCGAAAAGCACGCCCTTATAAGGCGTGCCGCGCGCGCGCATCGCATCGACCGTCGGTTTCACGATGCGCGCCATGACTTTCTTTTCGACCTCCGCCGTCAACACGGGCGCGGGCGAATAGGCTCCCATGCCGCCCGTGTTGGGGCCCTTGTCGCCGTCGAAGACGCGCTTGTGATCCTGCGCGGAGGCCAGCGGCAAAATATGCGTGCCATCGGTCAGCGCGAAGAAGCTTGCCTCTTCGCCGTCGAGGAATTCTTCGACCACCACTTCCTTGCCGGCATCGCCGAAGGCGCCGCCGAACATCGCATCGATGGCGTCGCCCGCTTCTTCGTGCGTGGCGGCGATGATGACGCCCTTGCCGGCGGCCAACCCGTCGGCCTTGATGACGACGGGGAGGGGAAGCGTCGCCGCGAAGGTCTTGGCGGTTGCCGCATCGCCGCAACGCCGATAGGCAGCCGTCGGGATGTCGTTCGCCGCGCACAGATCTTTGACGAAGGCTTTGGAGCCTTCGAGAATCGCGGCCTTCATGTTCGGCCCGAATGTTTTCACGCCCGCAGCTTCAAGCCTGTCGGTAATTCCGGCGACCAGCGGGCCTTCCGGGCCGATCACGGCGAAATCGATCCGCTTCTCCTTGGCGAAGCGAACGATGCCGTCGAGATTCATCGCATCGATGGCGGCGCAGTCCGCAATCGCGGCGATTCCGGTATTGCCCGGCGCGCAATAGAGCTTCGTCACCAGCGGGCTCGCCGACAGCGTCCAGGCCAGCGCGTGCTCGCGGCCGCCCGATCCGATGAGGAGAATGTTCATTTGAATTTGCCAACAGATGCGACTCAAGGCGTATCATCGCGCCATGATGGACGAAACCCCCAACGGGCCGGACCCCACCGGCACTGGGCCCACGCCCGGCGGCAATCTTGTAGAGTTCACGGTCAGCGAACTCTCCAACCTCTTGAAGCGCACGGTCGAGGACGCTTTTCCCTATGTTCGTGTGCGCGGCGAGCTCTCCCGGGTGACCCGGCCCGCCAGCGGCCATTGCTATTTCGAATTGAAGGACGAGCGCGCGGTGATCTCCGCCGTGACCTGGAAAGGCAATTACGCGCGGCTGAAGGTCAAGCCGGAGCAGGGGCTGGAAGTCGTCTGCACCGGGCGGCTCACCACGTTCGAGGGCCAGTCCAAATATCAGATCGTCGTCGAGCAGATGGAGCTTGCCGGCATCGGCGCGCTGATGGCGATGCTGGAGGCGCGCAAGAAGAAGTTGGCGGCCGAAGGGCTGTTCGATGCCGCGCGCAAGAAAGCCATTCCCTATCTGCCGACGGTCGTCGGTGTGGTGACCTCGCCGACCGGCGCCGTCATCCGCGACATCCTGCATCGGCTCGCCGACCGTTGTCCGCGCCATGTGCTGCTGTGGGGCGTGACGGTGCAGGGCGAGCGCGCCCCCGCCGAGATCGCCGCCGCCATTCGCGGCTTCAACGCGCTTCCCATCGGCGGCGCCATTCCGCGTCCCGACGTCATCATCGTCGCGCGCGGCGGCGGCTCGTTCGATGATCTGCTCGCCTTCAGCGAGGAGATCGTGGTGCGGGCGGCGGCCGAATCCGCGATTCCATTGATCTCGGCGGTCGGTCACGAAACCGACACCACCTTGATCGATTTCGCTTCCGACCGACGCGCCCCGACGCCGAGCGCGGCGGCCGAAATGGCGGTGCCCGTCTTGCGCGATCTGATCGAGGCGACACTCTCGTTCCAGCAGCGGCTGTTGCGGGCGGCCGGGCGTATTATGGCGGGCAAGCGCGAGCGCGTCATGGGCTTGGCGCGTGCGCTTCCGCGCCCCGATGCGTTGTTCGCCCTGCCGCGCCAGCGCTTCGATGCCTCTTCGGGCCGCTTGCGCACGGCGTTGTTCCAGAATCTGCAACGCCATCGCGCCAGTTTCACCCATTGGGCGGCGCTGCTGCGGCCTCGCGTCATCGGCTCTGAAATCCAGCGCTGCCGCGAGTCCCTGACCGCGCTCGACACGCGGCTCGACCGCGCCTACGGCACCAGGCTCCGCCAGGCGGCCATCAGCCTCGAAGGCTGCGGCCGTGTGCTGGAAAGCGTGAGCTACCGGGCGGTGCTGGCGCGCGGTTTCGCGCTCGTCCGAGGCGCGGACGGCGCGCTCAAACGGCGCGCGGCGGCAATCGGGGCGGGCGAGGCTCTGACACTCGGTTTCGCCGACGGCGAGGCCAAGGCGGTAGCGCTCGGCAAGCCCGAGCCGCGCCCTGCCAAGCCGCCTGCCAAGCCCCGTGGCCAGGGCGATTTGTTCTAGCCACTTGGTTTTTGGCCCGACAGGGCGTTAGAATCGCAAATCATGAACCAGTTCGAGCGCGATATCGGCGGCCGCCCCGCGGTTTTGGAATATCTCGACGGGGAATACCGGGTGATGACGCCCGGCGCTTTTGTCGTCTGCGCCGTCACCGGCACCAAGATTCCGCTCGAAGCGCTGCGTTATTGGAGCGTTGACCTGCAAGAGCCCTATGCCGGACCGGCCGCGGCGCTCAAGCGTATGCAGGAGAAGGGGCTGACACCGAAATGAGCGAATTCCACCGCCGCGACATGCTGATTCTGGCCGGCCTTGCCGCGTTCGCGCCTTTGGCTGCGAAGGCCGCGACCGCGCGCCCGCAGGCAAGGCTGAGGTTCGACGGCGACGACGTCCAGGGCGGGCTCGTCCAGGGCCATATCGAATCCGGCGAGCGCGCCGAAGTCTGGGTGGACGGCAACCCGGTGCGCGCCGATGACGGCAGGTTCTGCTTCGGCTTCGGCCGCGATGCCGCGAAACCCGTTTTGGTGCGGGTGCGCTATGACGGGCGCTTCGAGGAGGCCCAGCAGGTCACGCCGAAGAAGCGCAGCTTCCGCTTTCAGCGCATCAATGGCCTGCCCGAAAAATATGTCAGCCCGCCGAAGGACGTGCTCGACCGTATCGCGCGCGACACGGCAATCGTCCGCGAAGCGCGTTCGCACGACAGCGACGAGATGTGGTTCTCGGAAAAATTCGATTGGCCGACCAAGGGGCCGATCACCAGCATCTATGGCAGCCAGCGCATCCTCAATGGCGAACCGCGCGAGCCCCATTACGGCGTCGATATCGCGGGGCCGCATGGCGAACCGATCATCGCGCCGTCGCCGGGCATCGTGACTCTGGCCGAGGAGCTTTATCTCTCCGGCAACACGATGTTGCTCGATCACGGCCACGGCGTATCGACGAGCTATCTGCATATGAGCCGCATGGATGTGCGGGTGGGCGATGAGCTCGACCGCGGCCAGCAGATGGGCCTCGTCGGCGCGACGGGCCGCGTGACGGGCCCGCATCTGTGCTGGCGGCTGAACTGGTTTCAGACGCGCTTGGATGCGGCGTTGTTGGCGCCGCCGCGCATGGGCGCCAAAGCCTGAGCGCGTTTGCGTAAAGGCGCGCCCTTCGCATCCCACCGTTTGTGAATCCACAGCCATTGCGAGGGCTGCGCGCGCACGCATTGCTCGATGAAAGCGTTGATCGCTTCCGTGCATTCCAGAAGATCGCGATCCGGGTCGCCCGTGTTGGGCGTTTCGATGACGGGATAGGCCCGTATACGGAAACGGGCGCCGCCGATCCGTTCATTGGACACCGGCAGAATGACGGCGCCGAGCTTCAGCGCAAGCGCCGCCGGGACAGGCGTCGTCATCACGTCGCGGCCGAAGAAGGGCGCGGGAATGCCTTCGCTGGCCCGCTGATCGACCATCATCAAGATGGAATCGCTTTTTCGCAGGATCGTAAAAATGCGGCGTGTTCCGGCCGCGCCCTTGGAGATCATTTCGGGAAGG
Organism: Alphaproteobacteria bacterium; assembly: GCA_009693985.1. Classification (GTDB taxonomy): domain Bacteria; phylum Pseudomonadota; class Alphaproteobacteria; order Micropepsales; family Micropepsaceae; genus CAIYRG01. The sequence goes on from SHWE01000009.1 coordinate 34,652, forward strand.
CCGTTGCGCGTGCGCAATTTATAGAGCCAGCGGTTGACATAGGGATTGTTGGTCGGGCGATAGACTTGGCCGCCTTGAATGCCCCGCTCGCGCGCGGCAATCGGCATGGTCTCCCAATTGGCGAAATGACCGGAGATAAAGATGATGCCTTTGCCGCGTGCTTTTGCAGCTTCGTAGTGCTCGTGGCCTTCCATTTCGATGCGCGGCGATGCGCCCGCCCAATGGATATTGTCGAGATGGGCATATTCGCCCATGACGCGGCCGAGATTGTCCCACATGCCATCGAGGATCGCCGCGATCTCCGCTTCGCTTTTTTCGGGAAAGGCGGCGGTCAGATTTTCGACGGCGCGGCGCGACAATCCTGTCGGCGCGACCAGCTTGCGCCCGATCCAGCCGCCGATGGCGGAAGCGCGGTCGATGCTGAACAGGCGGAAGAAGCCGATGATGAGGAAAAAGCCCGCCGTCTCCAGCCAATAGCGAAGCTTGCGGCCGAGCGGCATCGCTTCGATTTTGGGGGCGGGAGGGGCCGCGCTCATGCGGCTCCCTCATTCCGCGCCCGCGCCACCCTGTCAAGCAGGGCGTTCAGCGAAGCGCCGTCATCGTCAAACCTTGCGAACACCGGAACCGGCACGATGCGCGCGCGCTGCCGCGGTTCGAGCCGGAAATAATCTTTTTCGGTGGTGACGCAGAGCGCGCCGAATTTTTCGCACCCCAGCCGCAGCACTGAAAGTTCCAACTCGCTGAAGCGGTGATGGTCGGCGAAGGCCTGCGTGCCGACGACGCTCGCGCCGGCATTGCGCAACAGAGCGAAAAAGCGCTCCGGATTGCCGATGCCGGCAAAGGCGAAGACGGCGCGGTCTTTGAGCGCTTCGGGTGCGGCGGCGATGGTGCGGGCGCGAAGGACCGGTCCCGTGAAGGCAATGGCGGGATCGCCGTCGCCCATCAGCACGAGCGCGTCGGCGCGGGCGAGACCTTGCGAGACCGGCTCGCGCAACGGCCCCGCCGGGATCAAATGCCCATTGCCGAAACCCAGCGTCGCATCGACGACGACAAAAGAGAGGTCTTTGACGATTTGGAAATTCTGAAAGCCGTCATCCATGACGATGAGGTCGGCGCCGAGCGTGTCGGCAAGTTTCGCGCCCGCCGCGCGGTCGCGCGCGACGATGGTGGGCGCGGTGGCGGCCAAGAGCAACGGCTCGTCGCCGACATCGGCCGACGCGTGTTGATGAGGATCGACAAGGACGGGCCAGGCCAAGCGTCCGCCATAGCCGCGCGTTAGGAACATGGGCTTCAGACCGCGGCCCACGCAGATTCGCGCCAGCGCAATGGCGATCGGAGTCTTGCCGCTGCCCCCGGCGGTGAGATTGCCGACGCAAACGACGCGCGCTTTGGGGCGGAAGGGATTGGCGCGCGCATGACGCAGCTTGACCGAGGCGCCGTAAAGCGCGCCCAGCGGCGACAGCAGCGCCGCAAGCACACTGCCGCGATGCGACCAGAATTTCGGGTCACGCATGAGAGGCCAGCAAGGCTTCGGCGATGTCCACGGTCTTGGGTAACGCGCCGCCCAGGGATTCGGCTGCGTCTTTGGCGCTTCGGCCAAGGCGCGTCGCCGCGCTCGGATCGCCGATAAGCCGCAGCACGGAAGCGATCAACGCGTCATTGGTCTCCACGCGGCCCTCGCCTTGGGCGGCGAGCAGCGTGGCGAATATCTCGTCGAAATTATGCGTGTGCGGCCCGGTCAGGATCGCGGTTCTGAGGCGCGCAGGCTCAAGCGGATTCTGGCCGCCATGCGGCACCAGACTGCCGCCGAGGAAGGCAAGCCGCGCCGCCCGATAGAAGAGGCCAAGTTCGCCCAGCGTGTCGGCGACATAGATTTGCGTGGTGGGCGAGGGAAGTGCTCCGGCGCCGCGCCGCGCCACGGAAAATCCGCGCGCCGCCGCCAGCGCCTCGATCTCGCGGCCCCGCGCCGGATGACGCGGCACGATTCCCGTGAGCGCGTTGGAACCGGAATCGCGCAAAGCCCCCGCGACGGACAGAAGCGCGTCGTCTTCGCCCGGATGCGTGCTGGCGGCAAGAAAAAACGGCCTTCCGCCGAGCGCCGCGTTAAACGCCGCGAGCGCCGTCTCGTCGACCGGCAAGGGCGGCGCGTCGGCCTTGAGCGCGCCCGCGATGCGCACGGCGCGCGCGCCCAGCGCCGTCAGCCGCGCCGCGACATCCGCATCCTGCGCGAGGCAGACATCGAACGAGGAAAGCAAACGCGCCGCCAAGGATCGCGCCCGTTGCCAGCCCCGATAGGAACGCTCCGACAGGCGCGCATTGACGAGCGCCATCGGGATATTGCGGGCGCGCGTTTCCAGAATGAGGTTCGGCCACAGCTCGGATTCGACGAACAGCGCCAGATCGGGGCGCCAATGGGTCAGGAAACGCGTTACGGCGGCGCCCGCATCGATGGGCGCATATTGGTGAAACGCTCGCGGAGGCAGACGCTCGGCCATCAATTGCGCCGATGTCACGCTTCCGGTCGTGACGAGAATGTGCCGGCCGGGTTTTTCGAGAAGCGCGGAGACGAGCGGCAGCGCCGCGAGCGACTCGCCGACACTGGCGCCATGCACCCAGACGAGTTGGCCTTCGGGGCGCGCAATCGGGCTACGTCCCATTCTCTCGGCAAGGCGCGCAGCATCTTCTTTGCCCTTACGGGCGCGCGCGCGAAGGATGAGCCCCGCCGCCGGCGAGAGCGCCGACCACAGGCCGCGATAGAGCGCGAGCGCGAACCCGCCCCCGGGCGCTGCGCGAGCCTCAGCCGAGATGGGCTGCGGGCGCAGCATCGGCCTCCTTGAATTCATGCTGATAGAGCCGTGCATAGAGGCCGCCGCGTCCGATCAGCTCGCCATGCGTGCCGGACTCCACGATGCGGCCGAGATCGAGCACATGGATCGTATCGGCATCGACGACGGTGGTGAGACGGTGCGCGATGACGATGGTGGTCCGCCCCTTCATCAGCCGCCGCAACGCGTCCTGCACCTGGCGCTCGTTCTCGGTATCGAGCGCCGAGGTCGCTTCGTCGAGCAGGAGGATGGGCGCGTCGCGCAGCATGGCGCGCGCGATAGCGATACGCTGGCGTTGCCCGCCGGAGAGCCGTAAGCCCCCTTCGCCGACGCGCGTGTCATAGCCTTGCGGAAGCGCCTCGATGAAGTCGTGCGCGGCGGCCGATTTGGCGGCCGAAACGATTGCCTCGAAGCTCGCCCCTTGCGCGCCATAACCGATATTGGCGCGCACCGATTCATCGAACAGGAAAGCGTCCTGCGTCACCAGCGCGACCGCGCCGCGCAAGGAGGCGATGGTGACGGCGCGGATATCCTGGCCGTCGATTTCGATCCTGCCGGTATCGGCGTCGTAGAAGCGCAGCAGCAGATTGAAGAGCGTGCTCTTGCCGGCGCCCGATTGTCCAACCAGCGCGATCTTCTTCCCGGCGCCGACCTCGAAACTGATGGATTCGAGCGTCGATTGGCCGGGATGATAGGCAAAGCGCACATTGTCGAAACGGATTTTGCCGCCAAAAGGCGGGGCTGCGATTCGCAGCGGCGTGGCATCCGGCGCATCGACAATGACGGGCTTCCGATCGATCAATGCGAAGACGCGTTTGGCCGCGCCCAGGCCCGTCGAGGTGACGGTCCAGAAATTGGAGAGATTGCGCACCGGCTGCTGCGCCAACAGCATCGCCGCGGTGAAGGACGCGAAGGCGCCGACTTCGAGCTCGCCATAGATGCTCTGATAGCCGGCCATCAGAAACACCACCGCGAGGGCGATGCCTCCAACCATATCCGCCGCCGGCGCCGATATCGCGCTCGATCTTATGGCCTTGATCAGGAAGCGCACCCGTTGGTCGATGCCGGCGACGACGCGCGAAATGGCGTGGGCTTCGAGCCCGTAAGCTTTCACTACGCGCCGTCCGTCGAGGATTTCGGTGAGCGCGGTCGAAAGCCCCTCCGTTTCCACCATGCCCTGCGTCGATGCCTTACGGACGCTTTTCCCGAGATTGCGCGTGATCCAGGCGACAATCGGAAGCGTCAGAACGGAAACCAGCGACAATTGCCAGTCCTGGTAGATCAAGAGGCCGGCGAACAGGACGAGCGAAACCACTTCCTTGGCGCAGGCTGCGATGCCCTTGGTGATGGCATCGCGCAGCAGCGTGGCGTCGTAGAGAAAATTGGAAACGAATTGACCGGAATGCACGGCGTTGAGTTCGGCCAGATCGAAGGCGAAGATGCTTTTCGCCATGTCGCGTTGGGTTCCGGCGACGACATGCTGGCCGACGGAGTTCATGAATACGGCCTCGCCGTAATTGAAGCCTGCGCGTAAGATCACAATGGCCATGGCCAGCGCCGGGACCACGAACACCATGTCCGCGCGCTTTTCCACGAACAGATACCGAATCATCGGATCGAAGATGTAGGCGAGCAGCGCCGCGGTGATGGCGCCGCCCAACATGCAGACAATGGCAAGAACCAAAGTGAGCTTCTGCCGGCCGACATAATCGCGCAGCAGCCGCACGATCAGCGCGAGGTCGGACGCGCCCGTATCGCGCGGGCGTTGAACGAGGCTCGGAATCGGAAGGCCATTCATGACAAGGCTTTACCACGGCGGGTGCGAAGCGGGGAATGTTACTCCCGTTGGGCCGGCGGCGGGATAAGGTTAAGTCCGCTCCTTAAGCCGCGCGAGGAGAAGCCCGTGCAGGGCAGGGGTAGCGCAAATAACGGTTTCCTGGTCCGGCGCGGGCCGATTGTAGATCAGCAATGTTCCGTCGCTATCCGTGACCGTACCACCCGCCTCGTGCACGAGGAGATCGCCGGCCGCCAAGTCCCAGTCCGATTTGCGCGTCGGCGACACCATGGCGTCGAATTCGCCGGCGGCGACGAGGCCCATGCGATAGGCGATGGAGCTGCGCGTTTCGACCGTGACCGATTCGGGCCAGGGCGTCGCCCAGCGCGGCGAGTCGAAGACGTCGCGCGCAAAGAACAGACGCGAATCCGCAAGATCGGTTGTGAAGCTGACATGGATCGGCTGGCCGTTCTTGCGCGCGCCGCAGGCAAGCGTCGCTTCGAACATCTCCTCGGTGATCGGATTGTAGATCGCCGCCGATTGCGGACGCCCCTCAACGACGACCGCGGCGACGATGGTGAATTGCGGGCGGCGTTTGATGAAACCATGCGTGCCGTCGATGGGATCGACGACGAAGGTTCGGGCGCAATTCAGGCGGGCGGGATCGTCGGTGGATTCTTCCGACAGCCAGCCATAATCGGGGCGCTGGGCCAGAAGCTTCTCATGCAGGAATTTGTCGATGGCGAGGTCGGCATCGGTAACCGGGCTGTTATTGCTCTTGTTCGTGACCTTGAACGTACCGCCGAAATAATGACGCGCGATGGCGCCGGCTTCCCGTAAGTAAGCGACGAGGAGCCTGGTGTCTTCGGACGCGTCACGCTCCGGCAATGGTCATGCCTTCCACGCGTATGGTGGGCGCATCGGTGCCGTAGCGGAACACGAGATCGCTGGCGGGCGTGAGATTGCGGTACATGTCCTTCAAATTTCCGGCGATGGTGACTTCGCTCACCGGGTAGGCAAGCTTGCCGTTCTCGATCCAGAAGCCGGCGGCGCCGCGCGAATAATCGCCGGTGACGCCATTGACCCCCATGCCGATCAGCTCGGTGACGTAGAAGCCCTCGCGCACATCGGCCATCAGATCCTCGGGCGAGAGCGGTCCCGCCGCCATGTAGAGATTGGTGGGCGCGGGGCTGGGCGGGCCGCCGGTGCCGCGCGCCGCATGGCCGGTGGTCTGAAGCCCGAGCTGGCGGGCGGACGCCGAGTCGAGCAGCCAGGTGGTGAGCCGCCCTTTGTCGGCGATGATTGTCAGGCGATTGGCGACGCCTTCGCCGTCGAAGGGTTTGGAGCGCAGGCCGCGTTTGCGGTGCGGGTCGTCGATAATGGAGATGCCGGTCCCGAACACCTCCTTGCCCATCTGGTCTTTCAGGAAGCTGACGCCGCGCGCGATGGCGGCGCCCGAAATCGCGCCGGCGAAATGGCCGACCAGCCCGCCGGACACGCGCGGATCGTAGAACACGGGCACGGATTGGGTTTTCACCTTGCGCGGGTTCAGCCGTTTCACGGCGCGCTCCCCTGCGCGTTTTCCGACGGTCGATGCGGATTCGAGGTCGGAGGCGAAACGCGTGCTCGAATAATCGTAATCGCGTTCCATCGAGGTGCCTTCGCCGGCGATGACCGAGACCGCGACGCTGCGCGTGGTGCCGCTATAGCCGCCGAGGAAACCTTCGGACGTCGCGAGCGTGACCAGGGTGCGCCCGTAATCGGCGCTGCCGCCTTCCGAATTGGTAACACCCACGACATTGAGGGCGGCCTGCTCGGCGGCGTGGGCGCGCTCGACCAGAAGCACGGTCGATGGCTCCTGCGGATCGTCGATGCCGACATCGGCGATTTGCGTTGCCAGGCGGTCGCGCGGCGCCAGGCCGGCGAATTTGTCCTCCGGCGCCAGCTTCGCCATGGCGACGGCGCGTTCCGGAAGTTCGGCGAGCGCGGGTTCCGAGAAATCGGTGGAGGAGACGAAAGCGATCTGCTTGCCGACGAAGACGCGCAAGCCGAGATCGGAGGATTCCGAGCGGCCGACATCCTCGAGCTTGCCGAGGCGATAGGAGACGCCCACCGAGATGTTCTTGAACTCCACCGCATCGGCGGCATCGGCGCCGGCTTTCAGCGCGGATTTCACCAGGCGGTCGAGGCGGTCGGCGGCGGCTTGATCTGGGAACTTTGCGGACATGGAACCTCTGGCGCAGGCGTGGACCCGCTTCTCATAAACGCGCGAGAGGGAAAATTATAGGGGCGGAAAATGGTCCGCAGGCTGAGGATGCGTCTGTCTCGGGTCAGAATCCGATAGCCTCAATCTTTCCAGATCGGCTTGCCCGAGCCGGGGAGGCCCAGCTTCGGCCATTTCTCGGTGACGGTCTTGACGATTGTTTCGTCCATGCGGATGGGGCGGCCCCATTCGCGGTTCGTCTCGGGCGGCCATTTGTTGGTGGCATCGAGCCCGATCTTGGAGCCGAGTCCGGATTCGGGCGCCGCGAAATCGAGATAGTCGATCGGCGTGTTTTCGATGATGGTGATGTCGCGCGCCGGATCCATGCGGGTCGAGAGCGCCCACATCACATCCGCCCAGGACCGCGCGTCGATGTCCTCGTCCACCACGATGACCCATTTGGTGTACATGAACTGGCGCAAATACGACCACACCGCCATCATCACGCGCTTGGCGTGGCCGGGATAGGCCTTCCGTATACTGACGACTGCGATGCGGTAGGAACACCCTTCCGGCGGCAGCCAGAAATCGACGATCTCGGGGAATTGTTGCTGGAAGAGGGGAATGAAAACTTCGTTCAGCGCTTCGCCGAGCGTCGCGGGTTCGTCGGGTGGCCGCCCGGTGAAGGTGGAAAGATAGATCGGCTTCTCGCGCATCGTGATCGCGGTCGCGGTGAAGACCGGGAATTGCTCGACGGCGTTGTAATAGCCGGTGTGGTCGCCATAGGGCCCTTCATCGCGGTAATCGGTGAAGGAGACTTCGCCCTCGATGACGATCTCGGCTTCGGCGGGAACTTTGAGCGGCTGCGTCACGCAATCGACCAGCTCGACGCGCTGCCCTCGCAAAATGCCGGCGAATTGGTATTCGGAGAAGGTGTCGGGCACCGGCGTCACCGCGGCGATGATGGTGCCCGGATCGGCGCCGATGATCGCGGCGGCGGGGAAGGGCCCTTTGCTCTCTTTCTCCCAGCGGCGATGCTGCTGCGCGCCGCCCCTATGGCGCAGCCAGCGCATGATGGTCTGGTTCTTGTTCAGCACCTGCATGCGGTAGATGCCGAGATTGAAATTGTCCTCGCGCGAATCCGACGGGCCCTTGGTGACGACAAGCGGCCAGGTGATCAGCGGCGCGGGCTCGCCGGGCCAGCAGGTCTGGACGGGCAGCATGTTGAGATCGATGTCGGCGCCCTTCAGCACGATCTGCTGGCAGGGCGCGCTTCTGACCGTCTTAGGCTTCATCGCCATGACGGTGCGTGCGAGCGGCACCATCTCGATGGCGTCGGCGATGGAGCGTGGTGGCTCGGGTTGGCGCAACGTCGCCAGCAGCTCGCCGACCTCGCGCAAGGATTTGGCGTCGGTGCGTTCGACGCCGCCCAGTGTGACGCCCTGCGCCACGCGCTTCACCGTGCCGAACAGATTGACCAGCACCGGAATGTCGGAGCGCGTCCCGTCGCTGCGGATCGGATTCTCGAAGATCACCGCCGGGCCCCGTTCGGCCAAGAGGCGCGTCTGGATTTCCGTCATCTCGAGCACGGTCGAGACGGGTTCCTTGACGCGCACGAGGTCGCGCGCGGCCTCCAATTTGGCGATGAATTCGCGAAGCGACCGGTAGCTCATGGGGGAAAGATTAGCGCACTTTCCACTTCGATGGCGCGGCGTGCCGGTAACCATAGGCGAAATAGATCATCAGCCCAAGGATAGTCCAGACGACAAGGCGCAGCCAGGTCGCATTGGACAGGCTCACCGCCATGAGGACGCAGCTCGCAACCCCCGCGGGCGCCACGAACCAGACGAAGGGGGTGCGGAACAGGCGAGGCGCTTGGGGCGCCGTCACGCGCAGGATCATGATGCCGGCGCATACGACGATAAAGGCCAGCAGCGTCCCGATGGAGACGAGGTCCGCCAAAATGTCGAGCGGGAATATCCCGGCAAGAGCTGCGGCGACGAGGCCGGTCGTCACGGTGCCCGGTAACGGCGTGCGATAGCGCGGGCTCACGGCGGAAAACAGCTTCGGCAGAAATCCGTCGCGCGCCATCGCATAGAAGACGCGGCTTTGCCCGTAGAGCGCGATGAAGGTGACGGAGGCGAGCCCCGCCAGCGCGCCTATATCGACCGGGATCACCAGCCAGGAGAGCGCGGGAATCGTGCCGACCGCGAACGAGACCGGGTTGGGCACGTTCAAGGTGCGCCAATCGGTGATGCCGGTGAGCACGAAGGCGATGAACACATAGAGCACCGTGCAGATGAAGAGCGATCCCAATATCCCGATGGGAATATCGCGGCGCGGGTTGCGCGCTTCCTGCGCCGCGACCGACACGCTCTCGAAACCGAGATAGGCGAAGAAGATCAATCCCGACGCCGCCAGAATGCCGCTCAACCCGAACCGTCCCCATTCGCCTTCATTGGGCGGAATGAACGGCGTCATGTTGGCGCTCGAGACATAGGGCAGGCCAAACAGGATCACCAGCAGCACGACGCCCGTCTTGATCACCACCATCACCGCGTTCAGCCGGGAAGATTCGCGTATGCCGATGACCAGGAAGACGCTGAGCCCGACGATAAGCAGCACCGCCGGAAGATTCATAATCGCGCCGGTGAAGTGCAATTCGTTGAAGCCGGGCCCTGCTATAGGCGCATTGGCGAAGGCGGCGGGAAAGGCGATCCCCAGATTGTTCAGCAGACTGATGAAATAGCCCGACCAGCCGACCGCCACCGCCGAGGCCGACACCAGATATTCCAGCACCATGTTCCAGCCGATGAACCAGGCCATGAAGCGGCCCATCGTGGCATAGGTATAGGTGTAGGAACTTCCCGATTCCGGAATGAGGGACGCGAACTCGGCATAGCAGAGCCCCGCGAACAGGCAGCCAAGCCCTGCGATGATGAAGGAGAACAGCACCGCCGGGCCCGCATGGTCGGCGGCTGCCGTGCCGGCGATGACAAAGATGCCGGCACCGATGATCTCGCCGATGCCGATTGCGATGAGCGCGACCGGCCCAAGCGTGCGCGCGAGGTCGTGCGCCTCCGCGACGACGGGATCGGGCTGCGTCAGGCTGGCGGAATCGCCCGCCTTCACGGCGCTACTTCGCCGAGTCGCGCATCAAATTAAACATCGGCGGCTTGGCATTGCGCGCGCCATAGAGCGCGTAGATGGCGAGCCCTATTCCCGTCCACACCAGAAGCCGCAGCCAGGTGTCGATGGGCAGGAACGCCATCATGAAGACGCACATGAAAATGCTGAGCGGCGCGACGACCCACACAAACGGGGTGCGGAACGGCCGCTTGATGTTCGGCGCCTTGACGCGCAGCACCAGAATGCCGGCGCAGACGATGGTGAACGCCGCCAGCGTCCCAATGGAAACGAGCTCGCCGAGGATGGAGAGCGGCAGGATGCCGGCCATGATGGCGGCGATCGCACCCGTCACCATCGTGCCGAGCCAGGGCGTGCGGAAAGTCGGATGAATTTGGGAATAGATCGGCGGGATCAGCCCGTCGCGCGACATGGCGTAGAACACGCGGCTTTGGCCGAGCAGCAGCACCAGCACGACCGAGGCAAGGCCGACAACGGCGCCGACATTCACGGTGATGCCGAGCCAGGCAAGCTGGGGCCCCGCATTCTCGATGGCGACGAAGACCGGGTAGGCCACGTTGAGCGACGTATAGGGCGCCAGGCCCGTCATCGTCAGCGACATCAGGATGTAAAGGATCGTGCAGATGATGAGCGAGCCGAGAATGCCGATGGGAATGTCGCGATGCGGATTGCGCGCTTCCTGCGCGGCGACCGAAACCGCATCGAAGCCGATATAGGCGAAGAAGATCACGCCGGTGGCGCGGAACACGCCGCTCCAGCCGAATTCGCCCCAGGTGCCGGTATTGGGCGGGATGAAGGGTTCCAGATTTTCGCCCATGATCAGCGGCAGGCCGAAGGCGATGACAAGCGCGACGATGAACAGCTTGATCACCACCATCACCGAGTTGAAATGCGCCGACGCCTTGATGCCGACGACGAGGAGCGTGGTGACGAGCAGGATCACCGCCATGGCTGGTAGATTCAGGAACGATCCGGTCGCGGCAATTTCGCCAAATCCGGTCATCGCAATGGGCGCGGTGGAGAGGGCCTGGGGAATCACGATGCCCATGCCGGCCAGCAATTGAACGAAATAGCCCGACCAGCCGACGGCGACCGTCGATGCGGCGCCGAGATATTCCAGCACGAGGTTCCAGCCGATGATCCAGGCGACGAATTTTCCGAGCGTCGCATAGGTGTAGGTGTAGGCCGACCCCGCCACCGGAATCATGGAGGCGTATTCGGCATAGCAGAGGCCGGTGAACAGACAGCACAAACCGGCAATGATGAAGGAGATGACGACGCCCGGTCCGGCATAGGACGCGGCCGCATGGCCGGTGATGACGAAGATGCCGGCGCCGATGATGGCGCCGATGCCGAGCGCGATCAGTTGCCAGGGACCGAGCGCCCGATGGAGTTCATGGGCTTCGTCTCTAGCGATTTCACCTTCGATGGACATGCGATTCCCCCCAAACGACGCGCCCAATGTTGCATGGCCGCGCGGCGAGGCCAACCCGCTATCGCGTAGGTTGCACCGCATAGACCGAGGTTTCGCGCATGTCGCGATCTTCGAGGTCGCGCGAGGTCGGGACCGCATAGGTGGCGAGTCGCTCGGTGCCGTGGGGCGGAAAATAATTGCGCCCCGGGTCTCCGATCAGCACGCGCGCGCCGCTGCCTGCCGCTTGGCGCAGCCATGTGACCAATCTTTCGGCAAGCGGGCGCTCGTAGCACATGTCGCCGGCGAGAATGGTGTCCCATGAGAAGACATCGCCGATGATGTCACGCGATTCCAAATCTATCGTGACATTGTTGGCGGCGGCGTTGAGCGCAATCGCGGCGCGCGACAGCGGATCGATTTCGGCAGCGGTCACGCAAGCCGCGCCGCTTTTCGCCGCGGCGATGGCGACGAGACCCGAGCCGGAGCCGAAATCGAGCACGCGCTTGCTCGCGACAATGGCGGGATTGTCGAGAACATAGCGGGCGAGCGCGCTCCCGCCCGGCCAGGCGAAAGCCCAATAGGGCGGCGGCAGATCGGGCAATGCGTAAGCTTGCGCCGTCCGGCGCAATTCCGTCTCGTGCCAGAGAACCATCACCTCGCTGGCGAGATGAAGCGCGATCTCGGGAACCAGCGGTGGAGAGGAAAGCGCGGTATGGGCGCTGACGAAGCGCCGGCAATTTTCCTCGGCAAAGTCGGTCATCAGCCCGCCGCCAGCGCGCCGATGATGAGGGCGGCCGAGATCAACGCGCCGGTGTCGCGATTGGACTTGAACAATCTCAGGCACAGCAGCGGACGGTCGATGTCGAGCCTATATAATTGCCAGGCGAGGTGAGCGCCCGGCGCCAGCATGACCAATGCGAAGCCGAGCCCGAGACCGGCGGAGAATCCGCCCGCCAGCATCAGCACGAACGCCGTCGCATAGAAGACATAGAGCCAGGGCTTGCTTTGCGCGCCCAGGAATATGGCCGACGACTTTACTCCGATGAGGATGTCGTCTTCCTTGTCCTGATGGGCGTAGATCGTGTCGTAGCCGAGCGTCCAGAAGAAGCAGCCCGCGTAGAAAAGGTAGGCGGCAATGTCGAGGCTTCCGGTCTCGGCGGCGAATCCGAACAACACGCCCCAATTGAAGGTGATGCCGAGCCAGGCCTGCGGCCACCAGGTGATGCGCTTCATGAACGGATAGACTGCGATCAGCACGAGGGAGCTGATGCCGACAAGAACGGCAAAATTATTAAAACAGAGAAGGACCGCCAAGCCGATGAGGCTAAGCAGAACCGCGAATGCCCAGGCGGCGCGCACGCTGACGGCGCCCGACGGGATCGGCCGCCCGCGCGTGCGGGCGACGCGCGCGTCGAATTCGCGGTCGACGATGTCATTATAGGTGCAGCCCGCCCCGCGCATGACGATGGAACCGATGCCGGTCAGCAGCACATAAAGCGGGTTGGGAATGGCATTGCCGTCGATGGCAGCGCCCAGTGCGAGCCCGAAGACGCAGGGCCAGAACAGCAGCCAGATGCCGATGGGACGGTCGAGCCGCATCAGCCGCAAATAGGGCCGCAGCGACGCCGGCATGGTATCGACCCAACTCGTGGGTACGGCGTCGCCGGGGCGGATTTCGCCCTTCTGGCCTTGCGGATCGGCGTTCATGCGTGCTGCAAGTGATGGGGCATCTTACAAGCGTAGCGCGCCGATGGGCCGGGACAAAGAGCGGGCTTTGCCGCAAGACGAGCTGACGGAGCCGGGCGGGAAACTGCGGCTCTATGTCGAAGCGCCCTTGGCTGCTGGCGTGGGCGTTGCGCCTACACCGGCGCAGGCGCATTACCTGCTTCATGTGATGCGCGCGAAAGAGGGAACCCGTGTCCTTCTTTTCAACGGGCGCGACGGCGAATGGCGGGCGCGCCTCGCTGCCGTCACGCGCAAAGCTTGCGCGCTCGTTTGCGAAAGCGCGATTGCGCCGCAAGAAGACGTTCCCGATCTCTGGCTCGCCTTCGCACCGGTCAAGAAAACGCCTGCCGATTATGTGGCGCAGAAGGCGACCGAGCTTGGCGTCCGCGCACTTCAGCCGGTGATCACGCATCGCACGATCGCGCGGCGCGTCAATCTCGAACGCTTGCGCGCCAATGCCATCGAGGCGGCCGAACAATCGGGACGCCTGTCGGTGCCGGAGATTCGCGAGCCTCGCGATCTCGATGCGCTGCTCGGCGCCTGGCCCAAGGAGCGCCGTCTGATCTTCTGCGATGAAGGAGGCAACGCCGCACCCATTGCCGATGCGCTGATGGGCGCGAAAGGCGAGGGCGGCTCCTGGGGCGTGCTGACCGGACCCGAAGGCGGCTTCGATGACGGCGAACGTGCGGCGATCCGTGCCTGCCCCTTCGTACTTCCCGTGACGCTCGGCCCGCGCATCGTCCGCGCCGATACGGCGGCGCTGGCGGCCCTTGCCGTCTGGCAGGCGATTTGCGGCGATTGGCGCCAGGCCCGCCGCCCCGCCTTGTAAGTCGCGAGACGGATTACTAGGTTCCGCCCGCCGTCACACCGCTCAAGCAATCGCGGGCAGGGGAAGCATTTATGTCCATCCCGCAATCCGCAGGGGGACCGATCAATTCGCGTGCCGACCTCGTCGCCCATATCGCGGCGGGCGCCAAGCCGCGCGAGCAATGGCGCGTCGGCACCGAGCACGAAAAATTCGTCTACTCGCTCACCGATTATAAGCCACTGCCTTATGGCGGCGGCAAAGGTATCCGCGCGCTCCTCGAAGGCATGGCGCGCTTCGGCTGGAAGCCGATCCTGGAAGGCGAGCACATCATCGGGCTGACCCAGAACGGCGCGGCGTTGAGCCTCGAGCCCGGCGGGCAGTTCGAGCTCTCCGGCGCGCCGCTGGCGACGATCCATGAAACCTGCGCCGAAACCGAGACCCATCGCCATCAGGTGCGCGAGGTCTGCGCCGAGATCGGCGCCGGCTGCCTCGGCGTCGGTTTCGCGCCGACCTGGAGCCTCGCCGAAGTGCCGGTGATGCCCAAGGGGCGCTACGGCATTATGCGCAATTACATGCCCAAGGTCGGCGGCTATGGGCTCGAGATGATGTTTCGCACCTGCACGGTGCAGGCCAATTACGATTTCGGCTCCGAAGCCGACATGGTCAAGAAATTCCGCGTCGGCCTCGCATTGCAGCCGGTGGCGACCGCTCTGTTCGCCAACTCGCCGTTCCGCGAGGGCCGCGCGAACGGCTTCCTGTCCTATCGCAGCCATATCTGGACCGATGTCGACAATGCGCGTTCGGGCATGCTGCCTTTCGTCTTCGAGGACGGCTTCGGCTTCGAACGCTATGTCGATTACGCGCTCGATGTGCCGATGTATTTCGTCTACCGCGACGGGCGCTACATCGATGTGGCGGGAAAATCCTTCCGCGATTTTCTGGCGCACAAGATTCCAGAAGTCGCGCATATCGAGCCCGTAATGGCCGATTGGGCCGATCATCTGACGACGATCTTCCCCGAAGTGCGGCTGAAGTCTTATCTCGAAGTGCGCGGCGCCGATGGTGGCACATGGCGGCGGATTTGCGGCCTGCCCGCGTTGTGGACGGGCATCTTCTACGATTCCAATTCGCTCGATGCGGCGTGGGATATGGTCAAGGATTGGACCGATGAGGAACGTCAGGCGATGCGCTCCGCCGTGCCGATGCTCGCCTTCAAGACGCCGTTCCGCGACACGACCGTCCTTGAGCTCGCACGCCGGATGCTGAGCATCGCGACGACGGGGTTGGAGGCGCGCGCCGCCGCGAACAATATTCGCAGCGAGACGGGCTTCCTCGAACCGCTTCAGACACTGGTCGATCGCGGCTATACGCGGGCCGACGAATTGCTCGCTGCCTACAAGGACGAATGGAAGGGCGATCTCTGCCGCCTGTTCGACGCCTACAATTTTCTCTAGGCGTCGTCGTCCACCGCA
Organism: Alphaproteobacteria bacterium; assembly: GCA_009693985.1. Taxonomy (GTDB): domain Bacteria; phylum Pseudomonadota; class Alphaproteobacteria; order Micropepsales; family Micropepsaceae; genus CAIYRG01. Next base: position 50,020 of record SHWE01000009.1, read on the forward strand.
TCGCCGCCGCGGCGCCAGCGCCAACCGCCTTCGGTCTTCCTCCACATCAGGAAGAGGAACGGCACCGAGATGATCCCCACCACGCCGAACCGCAGCAGCGGACTGCCTTCATAGCCGATGGTCAGGATCATCGCGCTCGGCACCGAGAGAATGGCGGCGATATAGGCGCCGAACAGCGCCCAGCCTTTCCAATTGAGCGGCACGCCGGGGCCGATGCCGCGCAGCTTGGGCTTGAACCAATATTCGCTCATGTCAGTTGCTCGTGAAAACGAAATCGGCGTCAATTGGGAAGGACCATCTGATACCAAATGAACTTTGCAAGGACGATTGCAATGATCATCAAAACGTATAGCGCCCGCGCAAGATATATCAGTCTGCTCAATGCTACATCGTCCAAAGCCGTATGGCTTCTACTTAGGAAAATGAAGCGGGGAAAATTCCACCAACTAGCGATAGATGAATCAAGCGATACCGGCCGTCCGAGGTCGTTCCAAACCGGCCTGTGCTGTTTATGGAGACGGGTGCTAACCGTCCACATCGCCGCAAAAGGGACGCGGCTGAAAAAGCAGCAAGAAATTTAGCCAGAGCGGAGCGAGATAGGTCGTCACGCCGCAAGCCTCTATGCCGCCGTTCCGCCGACCGTCAGCGCATCGATGCGCAACGTCGGCTGGCCGACGCCGACCGGCACCGACTGGCCGTTCTTGCCGCAGGTGCCGATGCCGGGATCGAGCTTCATATCGTTGCCTATCATGGCGATTCGCTGCATGGCTTCGGGGCCGTTGCCGATTAGCGTCGCGCCCTTGATTGGGGTGCCGATCTTGCCGTCCTCGATCTGGTAGGCCTCGGTGCAGGAGAAGACGAATTTGCCCGAGGTGATATCGACCTGGCCGCCGCCGAATTGGACGGCGTAGATGCCGTTCTTCACCGAGGCCATGATCTCCTCCGGGCTGTGGTTGCCGCTAAGCATGTAGGTGTTGGTCATGCGCGGCATCACGGTCGCGGCGAAGGATTCCCGCCTGCCGTTCCCGGTGGGCTCAACCCCCATCAGGCGGGCGTTCATCCGGTCCTGCATGTAGCCCTTGAGGATGCCGTCCTCGATCAGGACGGTGCGCGAGGTCGGCGTACCCTCGTCGTCGATGGAGAGCGAGCCCCGCCGCTCGGCAATGGTGCCGTCATCGACGACGGTCACGCCGGGGGAGGCCACCCTCTGGCCGAGCAGCCCGGCGAAGGCCGAGGTCTTCTTGCGGTTGAAATCGCCTTCGAGCCCGTGGCCGACTGCCTCGTGCAACAGGATGCCCGGCCAGCCCGGCCCGAGCACGACACTCATCTCGCCCGCCGGCGCCGGAATGGACTTCAAATTGACCAGCGCGCCGCGCAGCGCCTCGTCGACGCCCGCTCGCCAGTATTCCGGCGTGATGTAGTCAGTGTAAGCGCGCCTTCCGCCGCCGCCATAATAGCCAGTCTCCTGGCGGCCATTTTCCTCGACGACCACCGAGATGGAGAGCCGTACCAGCGGGCGCACGTCGCGGTAGACTTCGCCCCCGGGCCGCATGATCTCGACCACCTGCCACTCGCCCGCGAGCGAGCAGGAGACCTGGCGCACCCGGG
>SHWE01000062.1 GCA_009693985.1 Alphaproteobacteria bacterium
TCGATGCCGCGTTGCGCAAGAAGTTCCTCGACATCGCGAAAGCTCAGCGTAAATCGGAAGTACAGCCACACCGCCTGTCGGATGACGTCAGCGGGAAATCGATGCCGTTTAAATGAAATCGACGCCATTCAGCCCTTTCCACTCGCGCACCGAATCGGCGCAAACGGAGAACAGTTAGCGTTAGACTGACAGCACCGTTCGGCTGCTGGGTCGCATCTGCAAAAAAGGCGGTACCGGAAAAACCGGTGCGAGGGGGGCTCCCACGCGTTGTGATGGGAGCAAAGGGTGAAGAAATCGTCGGTTGAGCGCGCGAATCTGTACCGCGCGCGAGCAAATGAAATCCGCATTACCGCGGAGAGCATGAGCGACTCTGAGAGTCACTCGGCGATGTTGCGCCTTGCGGACATCTACGAAAGACTCGCGTCGAAAATCGAAAATGAAAACGGTGATTTCGACGAGCAGAGTGGCTGACGCGTTGCGCTCTACGCGATGATGTTGGTCAGCGTCCCGATGTTTTCGATTTCAATTCGCACGACATCGCCGGCCTTAAGAAACTCGTTTCGGCCCATGCCGACGCCCGCGGGCGTGCCGGTGAGAATAAGATCGCCTGGATAGAGCGTCATGCCGATCGATATGTGCGCGATCTGTTCGGCCAGCGTGAAGATCATCTCACTCGTGCTGGAATCCTGCTTTATCGCGTCGTTGACCCACAATTTCAGCGACAGGTTTTGCGGGTCTGGAATATCGAAAGCGGGCACGATCCAAGGTCCCAGCGGGCAGCCGCCATCGAAACATTTCTGTCCTACCCAATCGGGGCGGAAGGGCGATCCGACCGGTATCTCCGCGCGTTGCGACAGATCGCGCGCCGAAAGATCGTTTGCCGCCGTGTAGCCCGCGACATAGGAAAGCGCGTCGTCGACGCTGACGCCTTTGGCCTCGCGGCCGATGACCGCCGTCAACTCCACTTCCCAATCCAGCTTCTTGCAATATTGCGTCGCCGCAACGACGGCGCCTGGATCGGCGAGGGTTCTTGGCGTCTTTAGGAAGTGCCATGGCTTGCCGCCTGACTCTTTGGGATCGGGACCGAGCGGACGATTAAGTTGGCGCGCCATCTCGAGAGCGTGGTCGCGGTAATTCGCGCCGGCGCAATAGATCGCGGACGGCCACAGCACCGGCGCGCGCAAATGCGTTTGCGCGAGGGACAAGCCTTTGTTTTTCGGTTTGGCGAAGGCGGCGCGGATGCGCGCATCGGCATTGGCCCAGTCTTCGAGAATGGCGATGACCGTGGCGTCGCCCTCGGCGCCCGTCAGCTCGGCCGCGTCATAGACCGTCTCGCCGGCGATAATGCCCGCGCGCGGGCCGTTCTTTGCTTGATAGGTCGCTAATTTGTAGCTGGTCATCGTGGTATCCAATTGCTGAGGAGGAGAATGCGCGGCGAGAGCCCGAATAAATCGGGCGAGGGCGAGAGTGTCAAACGTTCTTTGCCCGCCCCGCCGCGATAAGCGCGAGCAAGCGGTGCGGCATCAGCGGCACCTCGGCGATGCGCACGCCGAAAGGTTCGAGCGCGTTCTCGATCGCCGACATGATGGCGGGCGACACCGGCATGACGCCGGCCTCGCCGGCGCCCTTGACGCCCAACGGATTCAGCGGCGACGGCGTGTGGCGGTAAGAGGCGTCGATGTTGGGCACTTCGGTCGCGGACGGCATCAGATAATCGGCGAATGTGGTTGTCGTCGGCTGGCCCTCGCGGTCATAGCCCATGAATTCGAACAGCGCGTTGCCGATGCCATGCGCGATGGCGCCCTTGGTCTGACCCTCGACGATCATCGGATTGATCTGATTTCCCGAATCGTGAAGCGCGAGATAGCGTAAGATGCGCACCTCGCCGGTTTCGATATCGACTTCGACTTCCGCGACGTGACAGGCATTGGCGTACGCCAGGAGATCGCTGCGGAACGCGGCGCTCGCTTCGAGTCCGGGTTCGAAACCGGGCGGGAACGCGTAGCCCGGCCCGCCGCGCAAAATCCGCGCAAGCTCGGCCAAGGCAATCGCCCGTTCCGGGGCGGCCTTCACGCGCACCTGGCCATTGCTGAGTTCGAGATCCTCCGGCTGCATCTGCAACAACATGCCGGCCAACGCCTTTGCCTTGTCGGCCACGGCGCGCGCGGCCAGATGGACCGAAGATCCCGCCATCACCGTCTGGCGGCTGGCGAAGCCGCCGAGTCCGGTCGAGATGACGGCGGTATCGCCGGTGACGACGCCGATATCGGCGGGCGCCATCCCAAGCTCGCTGGCGCAGATTTGCGCCATCGCGGTGGCGACGCCTTGGCCCATCGCGGCGGCGCCGGTGAGAAGAGAGACCTTGCCGGTGCCGCTGACGCGCACGATCGCGCCTTCGAACGGTCCGCGCCCCGTACCTTTGATCCCGTGCGCGAGGCCGATTCCGATATGGCGCCCGCAATCGCGCGCTGTCTTCTGGCGGGCCGCGAAATCGTCCCAGCCGGCGCGCGCGAGCAATTCGCGTTGCGTCGTCGGATAGTCGCCGCTGTCATAGAGAATGGATGCGCCCGAGCGTGCCTTCAGCGGGACCTCATAGGGCATCTGCTCGGCCTGGATGAGATTGCGCAGACGAACCTCCGTCCGGGTAAGGGAATGTTCGCGCGCGACGCGGTCCATCAGCCGCTCCATCGCGAAGGCCGCTTGCGGATAGCCCGCACCGCGCACCGACGATACCGGCGCCTTGTTGGTGTGGACGACCACCACCTCCATCGCGAAGTTCGGCACGATATAGGGGCCGGTCAGGGCCGACGCGGAATTGTAGGGCAGGTTCACATCCTGAAGCGCATAGGCACCCTGATCGTGGATCAGCTTGCCGCGAATGCCGAGAATGCGCGCGTCCCCATCGACGGCGATCTCGACGTTCCAATATTGATCGCGCTCCTGCACCGCGGCGAGGAAATGCTCGCGCCGGTCTTCGATCCACTTCAGCGAGCGGCGCAGCAATTTCGCCGCCGCCACGACCGCCACGTCCTCGGAATAGACGCAGAGCTTGGGCCCGAAACCGCCGCCGACATCGGGCGTCGCCACGCGCAAATGGTTCTCGTCGATTCTGATGAACGAAGCCAGATTCTGCTGGAGATCGTGCGCTTTCTGGGTCGACGCCCAAGCCGTTACGCCGCCATTGGCCCCGACATATTCGGCGACGATGCCGCGCGTTTCGAGGGGGTGCGCGGAGCCGCGATGCTGATAGAGCTCTTCGCGATAGATATGGGTGGCGCCGCGAAACGCCGCTTCGGTATCGCCATAGGCGACACGCTGCGAACCGATCACATTGGTGGAAAGATCGTTACGCGCCAGAGGCGCATTCGACGGCGCCTCGCGGCAATCGGCGACGGGGGGAAGGATTTCGTAATCGACATCGACCAGCGCGGCGGCGTCCTCGGCGACGTAACGGTTCTTCGCCACTACCAGTGCCACGGTCTCGCCGACATAGGCGACCTCGCCCGCCGTCAGCGCGAACGGCCAGAGATTTTCGCGCGGCTTTCCGCCCGTTGCCGGCTCGCGCACCATGCGCCGCTTGGCGAGCACGGGCGCGAGATCGTCGAGCGTAAGCACCGCGTGAACGCCCGGCAGCGCTCGGGCCTTGGCGGCATCGATGCCGCGCACTCGCGCATGCGCGTGCTGGCTGCGCACGAAGGCGCAAGAGAGACAACCCTCAAGCCTGATGTCGTCGACATAGCGCCCCTCGCCTTTGAGGAGCGGCGGATCTTCAAGACGCCGGAAACGCGAACCGATCCGGCCGTCGCCTGCCATGCTAATTTAGAATCGCACGCGCTGCCTTGGCGATCACGTCCCTCGGCGTCGCATAGGCGGCCGCGACGAGGGCGTCGATTTCGGCGCCGGTCACCGGTCTGACGTCGACCATCAGCCGCTTAGCGTCGGCGAGGAAGACGGGGTCCTTCATCGTCGCGTCGAACGCGGCGCGCAACGCGGCCTTGCGGTCCGCCGGGATGCCGGGCGGAGCCGTGAAGGGTCGCGCCATGATCTGGCTAGCCTGCACGAAGTCGAGCACCTGGCGTTGCTCCGGGGTGCGCGCAATTTCGTCGGCGGTCGGTACTTGCGGCAATTCGGGGTCTTTCGTCGGCGCGGCCTGGATCAAAAGATGGATCTTCTTGTCGCGCATCCAGTCGGGGTGCTGGCTCTTGATCGTGCTCCACGAAATGCCGCACATGCCCTGCACCTCGCCCCGCTGCATGCCGAGCGCGATATTGCTGGTGCCGGGAAAGCCGCTGGCGAGCCGGATCTTGGCGCCGAACACGTTCTTATAGAGCTTGGCGTAGATGTCGGGATCGGCGTCCGCGCCTTCGCCGCCGAAGGTGAATTGCTTCACCATCACATCGTTCCAGCTCTTGATGGGCGAAGCAGCCCAGGAAATGCACAGGCTGGTATCCTTGGTGATGCTGCCGATCCAGCTGAATTTGGTCGAATCGAAATTGGCTTGGCCGATCAGCGGCGCGCTGCCGAGGCCCCGCGCGAACGTGCCGATGACGCTGCCGTCCTTGGCCGCGACCTGGAAGAGATAATTCGCTGCTTTCAGCGAGCCGGCGCCCGGCATGTTCTGCGGGATCATCGTCGGATTGCCGGGAATGTGGCGGCCCATATGCTGGGCCAGCATCCGCGCATAGAGATCGTAGCCGCCGCCCGGCGGATAGCCGATGATCACGAACATCGTGCGGCCGCGATAGAACTCGGCCGGCGTGCGTGCGGGCGCGGCTTGCGCCAGCGACGACAACAGCAGCCCCGCTCCCACCGCAATTCCGGCGGCGATCCGCATCGGTCTGGACAGCAAGCGTTTCATGGGCAGGCGCCTTCCTAGAACAATTGCGGAAACTTCGCCTTCAATTTGTGACGCAAGTCCTGGCTCACGTCGACCACCGGCGGAAACGTCCCCTTCAACAGTTTGTCATAGGGGATGCAGGCATCGATCAGAATGCGGTTGTTGAAATTGCCCGGGAGAAAAAGCGGATCGCGCTTGGACGCCCATGCCTTCTGCACCGTATCGACATCCGTCATCGGATCGAAGCGCGTCGACATCGCCCACAGCACGGAATCGAGGTCGCCGGCATCGATGTCCTCGTCCACCACGACGGTCCATTTGCCGGCATAAGCGCCGCCCTGGCAGGAGCACGCCACATGCAGCACGTTGCGCGCGTGGCCGGGATAACGCTGCTTGATCTGGACGACGGTGAAGCGTGTCGCGGGGCCCGCTTCATGGTTCCACACGCCGAGAATGTCGGGAAGGCCGCAGGCTTCGAGCGCGCGCCAGATTTGCGCCGCGCCCGCGATGCCTTTCAGCAGGCCCGTTTCGTCGACCGGCTTGTGCTGCGGCGCGCAAGTCAGGATCGGATTGTTGCGGTGGAGGATCGTCTTGATGTCGAGATAGGGGCGGGGAACCGTATCGTCCGAGTAATAGCCCATCCATTCGCCGAACGGACCTTCCTCGCGCACTTGACCGGGCACGGCTTCCGCTTCGATGGCGATCTCGGCATCGGCGGGAATCGGAAAGCCGGTGTAGGGACCGCGAATGACGTCGATAGGTTCGCCGCGCAAGCCGCCGGCGAAATCGAGCTCGCTGATGCCGTCGGGCAGCGGGCTTGCCGCCAGCATGAACAGCAGCGGGTCCTGGCCGACCAGCACGACGACTTTCATCTTCTCGCCGCGCGCGAAATATTTGTCGCGATGGATGCGGCCATGTTTGCCTTCGGTGATCTGGCAGCCGATCGTCTTGCCGTCATAGACCTGGTTGCGATAGGTGCCGAGATTGAACCAGCCATCGTCGGGGTCTTGCGTGATGACGCAATTGGCGGTGCCGATATAGCGCGCTTTGTCCGCTTCATGATGGCGCGGCACGGGAAATTTCAGCACGTCGACGGCATCGCCGGTGATCACATTTTCGAGGATCGGCCCCGTTTGCACATAGCGCGGTGGGATGTGCTTCATCGTCTGGATGCGGTCGTAATATTGCTTGACGATGTCGACTTTGCGCTCGCGTTCGAGCGGCAGGCCGAGGGTAAGCGCGACACGCTTCACCGAGGAGAAATGGCCGTAGAGGGTGCGGAAGCCCTTCGGATAGCCGGGCACATCGTCGAACAGCAGTGCGGGCGCCGTGCCGTGGCTGTGCTCGGTCAGCATGTGGGTGATGGCGCCCATTTCGGTGTCCCAGTGGGCGCCCGAAACGCGCTTCAGCTCGCCCATTTTTTCGACGGCATCGATCCAGCCGCGCAGGCCGCCATAGCCGCCTTGGACCAATTTCAGACCTGCTTCGCTGCCTGCCCGGGACACCAGGACCTCCTAGAACTGTACCAAAAAAGAGAAATATCTTGAAATTTGAACGTGGTCCACCCTAAATCCGAAGCCTAAAGACAAAGCATTTCAAGCACAATTCGCGGCTAGACCAGGGGCAGGGGACATGGCGGGACGTTTTCCCGACGCCGCGCGTAGCGGCAAGGTTCTGGGCCGCTCCGTCGCCCGGCTGGAGGACGGCCCGTTGCTGGTGGGGCAGGGCCGCTTCATCGATGACGTCTCACTTGCCGGGCAGCTCCATATGCGCGTGGTGCGCTCCCAGCATGCGCATGGGCGGATTATTTCGATCGACAGCGGAGCGGCGCGCGATGTGCCGGGCGTGGTGGCCGTGTGGACGGGGGAAACGATCGCCGACGTTCCGCCGATCGATTTCCGCGATGCGGCCGCCGAGGCGCTGAAGCCCTATCGACAACCGGCGCTGGCGCAAGGAATCGTCCGCTATGTCGGCGAGCCGGTGGCGGTGGTGTTCGCCGAAAACCCCTATGTCGCGGAGGACGCGGCTTCTCTGGTTGCGGTCGACGTTGACGAATTGCCGCCGCTGATGTCGGCCTCAGATGTTCCTTGTGAATTCGCTAGCGGGCTTTCGACCGAGCCCCTCGTGCTCGAAAATTCCTATGGCGATCTCGATGCCGCCTTCGCGAGGGCCACGCATGTGTTCGAGCTCGATCTCTCCATCGGCCGCCATTCCGGCGTGCCGCTGGAAGCGCGCGGCTGTCTCGCTTATTACGACGCGGCCAGCGACGTGCTCGAACTTTACGGCGCCGCCAAGGTGCCGCACCGCACGCGCGACAATCTCGCGCGCATTCTGGGCCGCACGCCCACATCGGTGCATTTGAAGGAATGCCATACCGGCGGCGGCTTCGGCATTCGCGGCGAGCTCTATCCCGAAGACGTGCTGGCCTCTCTGGCGGCGCTGCGTCTGAAGCGCCCGGTGAAATGGATCGAAGACCGCCGCGAACATCTGATGGCGGCCAATCATTCCCGCGAGCAGCGCCACCTGATACGCGCCGCCGTCGATGCCGAAGGGCGCGTGCTCGGATTCGCCGACGAGTTCTTCCACGATCAGGGCGCCTATGTGCGCACCCATGCGGCGCGCGTGCCCGATCTCACCATTGGCATGTTGCCCGGCGCCTATCGCGTGCCCGCTTTTCGCGCGACCGCGCATTTCCGCCTCACCAACAAGACGCCGGCCGCGACCTACCGCGCGCCCGGCCGCTTCGAAGGCACTTTCGTGCGCGAGCGGCTGATGGATGTGATCGCTTCTAAGCTTGGGATTGACCGCATCGAGATAAGGCGGCGCAATCTGTTCGCGGCCGGCGAGCTTCCCCATGCGCGGGGCCTCTCTGCGCTCGGCACCGATGTCGTGTTCGATGCCGCCGATTATCCGCGTGTGCTCGAAAAAATTCTCGCCCATGTCGGATGGGAGAAGATGCAGCACGACATAAAAAGCCGCCGCGCCAAGGGCGAGCTTGTGGGCGTGGGGCTTGGCTGCTTCGTCGAGAAGACCGGCCTCGGGCCGAAAGACACCGTCCATGTCGGCGTCGATGAAGCCGGCGCGGTAGAGGTGCTGACCGGCGGTGCGTCGCTCGGCCAAGGCTTCGAAACCGCAATGGCGCAGATTTGTGCCGAAGCGCTCGGCGTCGATTATCGCCGCATCAACGTGGTGCACGGCCAGACCGACCGTATCGCCGACGGCGTCGGCGCGCACGCCTCGCGCGCCACCGTGCTGACGGGAAGTGCCACCCATGTGGCGGCGCTGGCTTTGCGCGCGAAACTGCTCGACGCTGCGGCCGAGCTGCTGCAAGCCCCCGCCGCATCGCTCGACATCGTCGATGGCGAGGTCGTGAAACGCGGCAATGAATCCGGGCCGTCGATCGCGCTCGGCAGATTGGCGGCGCTTAAGGGGCGGATTTCCGCCGAAGGCACGTTCACCACCAGTCACATGACCTATCCCTTCGCCGTGCATCTGGCGCAAATCTCGATCGACAAGGAGATCGGCGCGGTGAAGGTCGAGCGCTTCGCGGTTGCCTACGATATCGGCCGCGCCGTCAATCCGATGATGATCGAGGGCCAGATCCAGGGCGGCTATGCGCAAGGTCTCGGCGGCTCGCTCTATGAGGAATTTCTCTACGACGCCAATGGCGCGCCGTTGTCGGTGACGCTGGCCGATTATCTGATGCCGAGTTCTTGCGAAGTCGTCGATGTCGAAATGCTGGTGCTGGAAGATTCGCCCACCGACCGCAACCCGTTGGGCATCAAGGGCGCGGGCGAGGCTGGGGTTTCCGGCGTCGGCGCCGCCATCGCGGGCGCTATCGACGATGCGCTTCAGAGCTCCGGCGCGGTGACGCGTATTCCCGTCACCCCAGCGCGGCTTATGGATCTACTCAATGTCATGGCCCGCAACAGCGGGCCATCCAGGCGATCATAGAATTCAAATGACGCATGGACATGCGCCGGATGGATGGCCCGATCAAGTCGGGCCATGACAAGTGTTTACGCGACGAACAGCGGCCTTAACTTCCGCACATCGTCGAGCGTTTCGAGATTGTTCACCTGCCGGATCAGGCCCTCCGTCTTGTCGCGGCCCAAAACGGGCGTCATCAGATCGCGCACCTTGGCGTTGACGCCCGCGGTGTCGAGCGGCGCTTCTTTGGTGCCCGGCGGATGGCGGGTGAAATGGTTCACTTTGCGCCCATCGCGCATGGTCACTTCCACCGCGCCGCTGCGCGGTGAGGCCGGGTCCATCAGCGAACGGTCGGCGATAAGCTCGACACGCGAACGCAGCTCCAGCAGCGCCGGGTCCTGCATCATCGCGCGGTCATGGCTGTCGTTGAACGACACCGCGCCCTTCTGGAGTGCGATCGCCACGAGGTGCTGGCAATTGACGTCCGGCATGGCGCTGTTATTGACGATATTGGCACCGTCCGCCGGCAGCCGCACCACGACGCGCTGCACATTGGCCGGTGTCAGATTGTTCGCCCGCCGCAAAATCAGGAATGCGTCCAGCGCCGACTGGATCGGGTAGCCGACCGAGAAGGTCTTGATCGCGCTTTCGGTGACGAAGAAACGCGTGCCCAAACCCGCCACCATCTCTTCGGGCTTGGCCTGGTTCGAGAAGGCCTGCCAAGGACTGTGGTCGCCGTCGAGCACGTCGTCGACGCCGGTGAAGCCAGATTGCACCATACTGACCGCAGTGACGCCGTTGCGCGCGCCCATGCCGGAAAAGTCAAACGCCTTCTCGACGTGATCTTCGTCGCGCACCCAGCTCCACAGCCCGGACACTTGCTGCGAGGCGTAGGAGATCGCGAAACGCATTCCCCTCTCGTCCAGCCGGGCCAGGGAGGCCGCCGCGCCGAGCGCGCCGAAATGCGAGCTTGTGCCCTCGGCGCTGCGATGGCTCAGCCGCACATGATCGGGGCCGAGCGCCATCAGGAAGCGGCAACACAAATCATAACCGAGCGCGACGGCGCGGATGAACTCCTGGCCCGAGCGCCCTTCCTTCTCGCCCATGGCGAGCGCGGCCGGTACCACGACGCAGCCGGGATGCGCCTTCGTCACCGGCTCGAAATCGTCGGTCTCGTCGGCATGGCCGAACATCGCATTGGCGAGCGCGGCATTGATCGCAGTGGTGCGGAAGTCCGAAGCGATGACGGACGCTTCCTGCGTGCCGCCCTGGGTGCGGATATAGCGCGTGACTTTGACGCCCGGCTCCATGCGCGCGCCCGACACCATCGCGCCGAACGTGTCGAGGATGCGGTGCTTGCATTCGAGCAGCACGGCGGGGGGCAGTGGACGCGAACGCGCTTCGACCATGTAGCGCGCGAGGCGCCCAGTGATGTCGGCACTGCGCGCGGGCGTTGCGGCAGCGCGCGCAGGCGCAGGCGCCGCGGCAGCGGCCGCTTTCGTTTCCGTGGCTTGCATCGCGGCGGCGGCAATCAGGCCGCTGGCGCCTTGCAGGACCTTGCGGCGCGCAACCGGTTTCTCGCGTTTTCCTTGTCCGTCAGCCATGTCCCATTCCCTTCGTTTGCCAGCGCGGAAGGAGGCTGGTCTTAGCCGGTTTACCTGTCAATCCGTAGGCCCCGCGCGATTTTTCGCCTTGTTGGATTTCCACGCAAATTTGATGTTAATAGCGGCGCGACGCTATTCCGTAGATCTATAAGTGCAACGCATGTCTCTTCCCCGGCTCTTGCGAGCGGCCGCATCGGCCTGCGCTGTCTGGATGATATCCGGCATGCCTGCCCAAGCGCAGGGCATGGCGACGATGTCGTCGGAGCGCGCGCTCATCGCCAATGTCGCGCGCATCGAACCTTCGGAAGCCCCCACCATCGACGGTGATCTTTCCGACGCCGTGTGGGCGAAGGCGACGGTCATCGATGATTTGAAGCAGCGCCAGCCCGATTACGGCGCCCCGCCGACCGAGCGCACCGTCGTGCGCATCATGTATGACGAGAACAATCTCTATTTCAGCGTTTATGCCTATGACAGCGAGCCCGAGCGCGTTCTAGTGCGGGCGATGGCGCGCGACGGCAACACAGGGTCGGGCGACAATTTCAATCTGATCATTGATCCGGGTCTGACGCGGCGCAACGCCTATGCGTTCCAGGTCGGCGCTTCGGGCGGCCGGGGCGATGCGCTGCGCCTCAACAACACGATCGATTTGAACCAGTGGAACACGATCTGGGAAGCGCGCACGCAGCTTGTTCCCGACGGCTGGGTCGGCGAGGTGGCGATCCCGTTCCGCAGCATTTCGTACATCGAGGGCCAAAGCGAGTGGGGTTTCGTGTTCGCGCGCACCATCCGGCGCAAGAACGAGAATATAAGATGGGGTTCGACCAACCCCGCGCTTCCCTTCACCGATGTTTCGGAAGGCGGCACGCTCACCGGCATTCGCGACGTCAATGTCGGGCTCGGCCTGGATATTCAGCCCTATGTCGCGTTTCGCGCCAAGCATGATTGGAGCGCCGCGAATGACGGCGCAGGGCTTTCCGCGACGATGGGCGGCAACGCCTTCTATCGCGTGACCCCGTCGCTGACCGGAACGCTGACCGTCAATCCGGATTTCTCCGACGCGCCTTTGGACATCAGGCAAGTCAACACGACGCGGTTCTCGCTGTTTCTGCCCGAGACGCGCAGCTTCTTCCTTCAGGACGCGGCGAGCTTCGAATTCGGCGGGCGGCTTTTCCGCCGCGATCCGGAGGATAGCCAGAGCAACAATGCGCGGCCCTTCTTCTCGCGCAATATAGGCCTCGTGCGCGGACAGCCCGTCAGCATCGTCACGGGCGGCAAATTGTCCGGCGAATATGGCGGCTTTTCCGTCGGCGCGCTCAGCGTGCTGACCGACAAGACGCCTGTCGGTCCCGGCCAACTTTTGTCCGCCATGCGCATGACGCGCCCCGTTCTCTCGCAATCGACGCTCGGCTTCATCGTCACCAATGGCGACCCGACCGGGCTGACGGACAACTCCGTCGTCGGCGCCGATTTCCAATATCGCGACAGCGAGACGTTGGGCGGCGACACGATCCAAGCCGACCTCTATTATCAGCGCTCCTATTCGAGCGCCGTGGGCAATGACGATTCCCTCGGCGTCTCGCTGAATTTTC
>SHWE01000063.1 GCA_009693985.1 Alphaproteobacteria bacterium
TGGCGATCTATCTCATCGGCTTCAACCAGCTTCCCGAAGACGAGCTGACCAAAAGCCGGACCACGCACACCGAGCGCAAGACGCTGAGCCGCGACGATAGACGCGCCATTTGGGCGCTGTTCCTGCTCTGCATTCCGCTGACGCTTTATTGGGCCTGTTATGAGCAGCAAGGCAACACGCTCAATCTGTGGACCGCCGCCAATACCGACCGGAGCATCAATTTGGGTTTCTGGCAGGGCGAGATTCCCGTCACCTGGTTTCAGTCGCTCAATCCCTTCATGATTTTCGCCTTCACGCCGTTGCTGCTGGTGCTCTGGACCCGGCAAGCCGCGCGCAAGCGCGAGCCCTCTTCGCTGAACAAGGTGGCGTTCGGCTGCCTTTTTATGATGGCGGCCAATCTTCTGATGGTGGCGGCTGCGTGGCTCGCGGGCGAAACCGGCAAGGCGGACTGGCTTTGGGTGGTTGTCTATATCGCGGTGCTGACGATGGGCGAGATCTACCTTTCCCCCATCAGCCTGTCGCTTTATTCCAAAATTGCCCCGCCGCAATTGGTTTCAACCATGATCGCGGTCAATTTCATCCCGAATTTTCTCGGCGGCGGCCTGCTGCAAGGCTGGCTCGGCACCTATTGGAGCAGTATGAACAAGGCGGAATTCTTCCTGATGATCGCCATCATCTCGGGCGCCGCGGCGATTATCGTGTTTATGTTCAATAAGCCGCTGAAGCCTATCCTGAAGGAATAGCCGCGTTGACACGCAAAGAGACCAAGATCATCGAAGCGGGCCGCGAGCCCTCGCTCCATGCGGGCGCGGTGAACATTCCCGTCTATCGCGTTTCGACCGTGCTGTTCCCCGACGTCGAAACGATGGTCAACGAGGCCCAGCCCTATACCTATGGACGGCGCGGCACACCGACCACGCGCGCGCTCGAAGAAGCGTTGTGCGAGCTTGAAACCGGCGCGCGCACGGTGCTGACGCCGTCGGGGCTTTCGGCCTGCACGCTCGCCATCCTCGCGACTTGCGGCGCGGGCGATCATTTGTTGGTGACGGATTCGATCTACGGCCCGACGCGCCTCTTCTGCGAGCGCGTTGCCAAGCGTTACGGCGTCACGACGACCTATTTCGATCCCCATATCGGAGCGGGCATCGCCGAACTGTTCCGGCCGGAGACCAAAGCCGTGTTCCTCGAAAGCCCCGGCTCCTACACCTTCGAGGTTCAGGATGTGCCTTCCATCGCGGCGGCCGCGCATGGGCGGAACATCGCCGTCATTCTCGACAACACCTGGGCAACGCCGTTCCATTTCAACGCGATGGCGCACGGCGTCGATCTCTCGGTGCAGGCGACGACCAAATATATCGGCGGCCATGCCGACATCATGATGGGCTCGGTCACCGCGAATGCCGCCTACAAGGATCGCCTCGCGCAAGTGCATGGCGATCTTGGCCTGTGCGCATCGGGCGACGAAGCGTTCCTCGCTTTGCGAGGCCTGCGCACGCTTGGGGTGCGGCTGAAGCGCCATCAGGAAAGCGCGACCGAGCTTGGCGCATGGCTGAAGACGCAACCCGAAGTCGCGCGCGTGCTCTATCCGCCGCTGCATGACGATCCCGGCCACAAATTATGGAAGCGCGATTTCACCGGCGCCTGCGGGCTGTTCGGCATCGTGCTGCGGCCGGCATCCGCGAAAGCGGTCGCGGCGATGATCGACGGCATGAAGCATTTCGCCATCGGCTATTCCTGGGGCGGCTTCGAAAGCCTAATCCTGCCGGCGCATTATCACCGCAGCATCGAATTTCCCCTTGAAGGTCCGCTGCTGCGGCTTCATATCGGACTCGAAGATGTCGAGGACTTGAAGGCCGATCTCGTATCGGGCTTCGAGCGCCTGCGGCAAACCGCATAAGATGCTATTGATGGTTTCGGATTCTTTTTGAGGAGACCCGCATGTCGGTCGACGGCACCTGGAAGCTCACCGTGAACACGCCGATGGGCGCGCAGGAAAGCACGCTGGTGCTTTCGACCGCGGGCGGGACGCTCAGCGGAACCCAGAGCGCCGGCCATGGCGAGGGTAAGCCGATCGATGATCCCACCGTCAACGGCAACGATGTCAGCTGGAAGGCGTCGATCACCAAGCCCATGTCGATGACGCTGACATTCTCCGGCACGGTCAATGGCGACTCGCTGTCGGGTTCGGTCAAGCTTGGCATGTTCGGCAGCGCGTCCTTCACCGGAGTCCGCGCCTGAGCGAAGAACAAATCTCTACGGCGGACTTTCTCGCCACCGTGACCTTCGATGCGAGCGGGCTGGTCCCGGCCATCGCGCAAGACTCAACGACCGGCGCCGTTTTGATGCTTGCCTGGATGAACGCGGATTCTCTCAAGCGCACGCTGGAAACCGGCGATGTCGTCTATTGGTCGCGCTCGCGCAAAAGCCTATGGCGCAAGGGCGAGACCTCCGGCCACACCCAGCGCCTCGTCGAGGCCTATGTCGATTGCGACGGCGATACGCTGCTGTTGAAAGTGGCGCAAACGGGGCCCGCCTGCCACACGGGCGAACCGACCTGTTTCTTCAAGAAAACCAAACGGTGACGACATGGCGGAAGGACGCATCGACCGGCGGGGTGCGATGACGAGCGGTCTGGCGCTTGGCGCCGCGGTGCTGACGGGCGCGGCGCTCGGCGCCGAACGCGCGAACACCAACCCCACCGCTTCCGTGCCGATGCCGGCGCAGGTTCCGGCCAAGCGCGGCATCGCAGAGCTTCCCGGCACGCGGCTCGAATATTGGGACACCGGCGGCGACGGCCAGGCGGTCGTGCTGCTGCATCCCGCCACCGGAAGCACCGCGATCTGGGGCTATCAGCAACCCGTCTTCGCGCGCGTCGGCTATCGCGTGATCGCCTATTCGCGGCGCGGCTACAGCACATCCGATTCCGTCCCCGCCGATAATCCCGGCACCGCCGCGGACGATTTGCGCAATTTGCTTCGGTTCCTCGGGGTGCGGAAATGCCATCTCGTCGGCTCGGCGGCCGGCGGCGGCGTCGCCATCGATTACGCCCTCTCCTACGCGAGCGATCTCTACAGCCTCGTCATGGCTTGCGCTGTCGGCGGCGTCACCAATCCCGATTGGGCGGCAATGGTCGCGCGCATTCGCCCCCGCGGCTTCGACGAATTCCCGGTGGAGTTTCGTGAGCTGTCGCAGTCCTATCGCGCCGCCAATCCCGAAGGCACGCGGGACTGGCTGGCGCTGGTGCAAAAATCGGTCACGTCGAATCGCTTCGGTCAGATGCCGGCCAACGCCGTCACCTGGGCCAAGCTCGAGGCCTTGAAAATCCCGGTTCTGCTGATCGGCGGCGATGCCGATCTTTACCTCCCGCCGCCGATGCTCAAGCTCTATGCCAGCCACATCCCGGCCAGCGAGACCGCGATCTTCGCCGAGGGCGGCCATTCGCTCTATTGGGAGCAGCCGGACCTCTTCAACCGCACCGTGCTCGCCTTCCTCGCCAAGCACCGTTAGCGCATCGACAGGCTGCCGGTTTGGGCGTATGTGCCCACTACCTACGCCATTCGGATTCCTTCGTTGAACAACGACGCGCCGAACACGCAAGACGGGCTGCCGTTTCCCCAGCGCCGCTGGGCGATCCTGACCGTCGCGCTTGCCATCTTTATCACGGTGATTGACCAGACCATCGTCAACATCGCGCTGCCGACCATCGGCGCCGATCTTCAAATCGACGCCTCCTCGGCAGTGTGGATCGTCAATGCCTATCAGGTCGCGATTCTGCTGACGCTGCTGCCGCTGTCCTCGGCCGGCGACATCATCGGCTATAAGCGCGTTTATCTGGCGGGGCTGGCGCTGTTCGGTCTCGCTTCATTGGGCTGCGCGCTGGCGCCCAATCTCGCGGTCCTCACCTTCATGCGTGTGCTGCAAGGGTTGGGCGCGGCCGGCGTGATGAGCGTCAACATGGCGCTGGTGCGCTTCATCCATCCGATCAATCGGCTCGGTCACGGCATCGGCATCAACGCCGTCATCATCGCGGTCTCGGCCGCCATAGGACCGACCATCGCCTCCAGCATTCTCGCCTTCGGACCGTGGCCGTGGCTCTTCGCCGTGAAAGTCCCGTTCGCGATGGCCGCCGTCGCCATCGGCATCTATGTCTTGCCAGATACACCGCGCAGCAAACATTCCTTCGACATGGTCAGCGCCTTTCTGAGCGCCATCGCCTTCGGCAGCCTGATCGCCGTACTCGACGCGCTGACCCGCTCCGTCTCGCCTTTGCTTCTGATCGGCGAAATCGCGTTGATGCTTGCTTCGGGAATAGCGCTGTGCCGGCGGCAATTCCACCACCCTGCGCCGCTGCTGCCCGTCGATCTACTGCGGATTCCGATATTCGCGCTCTCGGCCGCAACCTCGACGAGCTCCTTCGTGTCGCAGACCTTTGCCTTCATCGCGCTGCCCTTCCAGCTCGAAGCGATGGGCTATTCCGCCGTCGATACCGGCCTCTTAATGACGCCCTGGCCGATTGCGACCGCGTTCTTCGCCGCGATGTCGGGACGGCTTTCCGACCGCTATCCCGCCGGCTTGTTGGGCCTCGTCGGCCTTAGCGTGTGCGCGGCCGGCCTCGTCGCGCTGGCGCTGATGGATGCGAACACCGGCGTCGCCGATGTCTGCTGGCGGATGGCGCTCGCGGGCGCCGGCTTCGGTCTCTACCAATCGCCCAACAACCGTCTGATGCAGTCCTCCGCCCCGCGCAGCCGCAGCGGCGGCGCGTCCGGGGTGCAGGCGATGGCGCGGCTCATCGGACAGACGGTGGGCGCCTCGCTCACCGCGCTGGCGTTCGTGCTTTTTGCCGATGGTGCGGTTGCCGCAGTGTGGTTCGCGGCCGCGTTCTCGGCCCTTGGCGCCATCGTCAGCGCCTTCCGGCTCACCGACCTGCCGAATCCCGAGCGCTAAAGCCCAATTTCAGCGGGCTTAACGCAGGTCCCGGGGCTCTCATTGCCAAGGCTACGCAACATTCTGCCGCTACAGGCGTTTTGACCATGAAGGGTCTCACGAGGATTCGCCATGAACGATCAAAAATCCAAAACTAACCCGGCCGGCCACGGCAACGGCCTCCAGGGCGAAGGCAATTACGACGCCGCGCGCGACTACCGGCGCGACACCGAAGAATTCATCGCCAAGAAGGGCAAGGACATCCCGCAAATGGCGAAGGACGCCGAGAAGGCGCTGGAAGGTCCCGAGGGCGTCGAACTGAAGAAGGCGGAATACATCGCGAAATCCAAGGCGCGCCACTAGGCCGCGCTCAACATCACAGGAGAAATTTCATGAGCATCATGGATGTGTTCACGAAGACGAGCAAAAAGGTCGAGCACGCCATTGTCGGAGACGATCCGGGATTTGACATCCTGCACACGCTGAAGCAGGAACATGAGGAAGTGCAGGATTTGTTGAAGAAGCTCGTCGAGGGCGAGAGCACCGCGGCGCGCAAAGCCACTCTCAAGAAGATCAAGGCCGCGCTCGTTCCGCACTCCCGCGCCGAAGAGAAGCTCGTCTACGACGCGATTCTCACGAAGGACAAGCAATCCAAGGTGGACGGCACGGAAGGCTATATCGAGCATTCCTTGGCCGACAAGATGCTCGGCAATCTCGGCAAGATGACCAACGCGATGTCGCCAGAATTCACGGCGACCGCGAAGGTGCTGAAAGAACTGATCGCGCACCACATCCAGGAAGAAGAGAGCAATGTCTGGGCCGACGTGCGCAAGCATTTCTCGGTCAGGCACCGCCAAGAGATGAACCGCAAATTCCTGGCGGCCAAGAAGAAGATCAAGGTGAACTGATCTGAACCCGATGCGCGAAAAGCCTCCAGCGGGCGCGACCCGAATTGCTACGAGGTACCCGGACATCTGGGCCGCCTATCAACAACTCGGCGCCGCGTCCGCCAAAGCCGGCCCGCTCGATGCGCGGACAATCCGGTTGGTGAAGCTCGCAATGGCCGTTGCGGGCCAGAGCGAAGGCGCCGTTCATTCCCATACCAGGCGCGGCCTGGATGAAGGCCTCTCGCCCGAGGAATTGCTGCATGTCTCGCTGTTGGCGATTCCCTCCATCGGGCTCGCCAAGGCGGTGGCGGTGGCGGCGATGACTTGGATCGAAGACATCCTCCGAGCCCACAAGCACGCGGAGGGCTGACTATGAAACGCCAGCGCCCATCGCAAGACGTTAAGGCTCTACCGGCGCCGCGTGCGCGCCAATAGCAAACGTCTCGCGAAGGGCCGCTAGCGGCTTAGTTGGCCGGCGGCCAGCCCGGCGTCGGCTGCGGCACATGCATCGTCATCAGCACGACCGGCGCGCCGCCCGTCGGAATGACCTGATGCGGTGTGTTGGCCGGCACGATCAACATGTCGCCGACGACGACCGCCTGCGAATTGCCGCCCGTGATCGAGGTGCCGCCGAGATTGTTCGCATTGTTGCGCTTCTCGTCGACGAGCTTGCCGCCGGTCACGACATTGCCGGTGCCTTGAAGGACGACCATCAATTCGGCGTCCTTCTCATGCAGCGACGCGGGCGCCGTGCCGGGACGGTATTCGAGCTGCGCGCGATAGGGCGCCATCGACAGGATCGGCTGGGCGACGATCGGCGCGTTGTCCTTGCGCTCGGCCTTCGCTTTGTCGATCAGGCCCATGATCTCTTTTTGGTTCATGAACAGCCGCGGCGCGGGCGCCGGCGCCGCAATGGCGCTGGATACGATCGTAGCGGCAAGAACGGTGACGGCGAGAAGCTGCGCGCGCATGAAATCCTCCGGAAGGGAATGTTCGGTAAGGCCTAAGAGCTAGCACGGCCCACGCTTGCGAAACAGCGTGTATGGCGACCCCGGCCCCGTCCACCCGCCCGCAGCGCGCCAGCGCGAGGACGGACAATTGGAAAACACGACGGGGCGCTATGAGGAGCGTAGCGACGAGTGGCGACCCCGGCGTGACTCGAACACGCAACCCCCTGCTTAGAAGGCAGGTGCTCTATCCGGTTGAGCTACGGGGTCGTTCATCTGACGCTCAATGCGTCCACGGAATCTTGCGGTCGAAGCGGAAATTGTCCGAATAGGATTTCGCCTTGGATGTCGCCTTGTGCGGCTCGAACACCTGATAGGGAATCTTGTTCGCTTCCGCATAGGCGACCGCTTCTTCGGCTGTGTCGAAGTCGAGGATCACCTGGCTCAGCATGTCGGTCGTCGCCGTCCAGCCCATCAGCGGCTCGATTCTCTTGGCGCTTTCGGGCTCGTATTCCAGCACCCATTTCTTGGTGCGGGCCTTTCCCGACTGCATCGCCGTCTTGGCGGGCTGATAAATTCGAGCAAGCATCGTTACGTCCTTATGAGACTGGTCGGGGCGGCGTGATTCGAACACGCGACCCTCTGCTCCCAAAGCAGATGCGCTACCAGGCTGCGCCACGCCCCGGGTCGTTACGCCTCAGATACACGGGGAACGTCAGAGGATCAACGCGCCGGCGCATTCCCGAAGATCGGATGGATCGCCTTGTCGCCCGCCTTGAGCCCCAGTTCCGCGGCCCGGCCGCCGGGAATTTCCAGCACCGCGCGCACCGGCTCGTAGGACGGAATGTTGTCGAGCGACAGCGGCTTCGCCATCGCCGCGATTCGCACGATGGTGCCGTTCGCCTTGATGAACAGCAGGTCGAGCGGGATCAGCGTGTTCTTCATCCAGAAGGACTGATTGCTCTCGTCCATGAAGTCGAACAGCATCCCGGCATTGGGCGCCAGGGCTTTGCGGAACATCAGCCCGGTCTGCTGCTGCGGCCATTCCGTCGCCATTTCGACAGTGAAGCGCTGCGGCCCCTTGGCGCTCTGAATGGTCAGCGGCGTCTGCGGCAGCGTCGCTTGGGGTGAGGTGATCTCGGCCCCGAACGCGCAAGAGACGAGACCGAAGGCGACAAGGAAGGTCAGGACAGCGCGCATAGTGTGCTCCGAGGCAGGCGTGGGAAATCAGAACCCTGGATCCCTTCAGGGTTCAAGCGTTTCCGGTTTGCCCGGCCTTCGCCGTCAGGCTTCCAGGACGACGATTTCGGCTGCCAGCTGGCCTTTGGGCCCGTCGCCCGCCCGCACCTTCACCCGTTGGCCGGGATGCAGTTCCTGGATTCCGGACCGGCGCAGCGTCTCCATATGGACGAAGACGTCGGGCGACCCTGCGTCTCGCGACACGAAGCCATAGCCCTTGCCCCGGTTGAACCATTTGACGGTCGCCTCGAAGGCCGGCCCATGCGGTGGCGGCGCGTAGCGGGATTCCCGTGCCGGCGGCGAGGCAGCGGACGGCGGCGCCGTGCTGTTGTCGAGCTCTATGACCCGGATTGCCTGGAATCCCTTGGCGCGCATGACCGCCTCACAGACGACGCGCGCGCCCTCTTGCGCCAGCTTGAACCCCGATTGGCGTATACAGGACTGATGTAGAAGGATATCGCCCTCTACGCCGCCAACTGGTTTGATGAACCCGTACCCTTTGACCGAGTCGAACCACTTGATCCGGCCAATCACCTCTACCGCCGTTTCGCCATACTCAGGCGCGGGCGGTACATTTGTCGCCTCGCTCAAGACCCCTACCCCATTCCCCCACTTTATGAATAAAGGTTAACATGGATGTGAGTGGCCGAGAAGGCTGTGATTCACCCGTCCAGGGTCGGAAGCGCCCTCGGAAGCGCGAAACACCCCCCTCGGAGGCGGGTGCGGGGCACCCCGTCACTGGCAGCGGGGCTCGTTGATGCCGCCGCCCGCGCGATGAAAACCTCGCCCCGCAAATCTGGGTTGTAGGGCTCGTCGCCATCGTCATCTTTCTGCTGATCCTGTTCAGCATTGTGCTGTAGCGCGGGCCATCCTAGTCATGCGACCCGGTTTTCAACGGAAGATGAAATGACGGCGCTGTCGATAATTGTGAATGGCGCGAAAGTCGACGCCGAAATCGAAGACCGCACGCTGCTGGTGCATTTCCTGCGCGAGCATTTGCGGCTCACCGGCGCGCATGTCGGCTGCGACACCAGCCAGTGCGGCGCCTGCGTCGTGCATGTCGACGGCCGGCCGATGAAGTCCTGCACCATGTTCGCGGTCCAGGCCGACGGCAGCGACATCGTCACCATCGAGGGCCTTGCTAAGGGCGGATTGCATCCCGTGCAGGCCGCGTTCCAGGAACATCACGGACTGCAATGCGGCTTTTGCACGCCGGGCATGGTGATGACCGCGGTGGATTTGTTACGCCGCAATCCCGATCCCGACGAGACGGAGATCCGCCACGCACTCGAAGGCAATATCTGCCGCTGCACCGGCTATCTGAACATCATCAAGGCGATCCGCGCGGTGGCAACGCCAGGCGCAGCGCCGCCCCCGGGCTGACATGTACACCGCCAATTTCCGATACTCCCGCCCCAAGACACTTGCCGAAGCGGAAGCGCTGTTCCATGCGGGCGTGGACGCGAAATACCTTGCCGGCGGCCAGACCCTCATTCCGACGATGAAGGCGCGTCTGGCGGCGCCATCCGATTTGATCGATCTTTCGCGCCTGCCCGGTCTTTCGTTCATGCGCGAAGAAAGCAACGCGCTCATCATCGGCGCCGGCACCTGCCATGCCGATGTTGCCGCGTCGCCGGTCGTGAAGAAGGCGATCCCTGCGCTTGCCGATCTTGCCGGCGGAATCGGCGATACGGCCGTGCGCCATCGCGGCACGCTCGGCGGTTCCGTCGCCAACAACGATCCGGCGGCCGATTATCCGGCCGCGCTGATTGCGCTCGGCGCCACCGTGAAAACCACGCGGCGCGTGATTCTCGCGGAAGACTTTTTCACGGGCATGTTCGCGACCGCGCTCGAGCCGAGCGAGATCGTCACCGAAGTCTCATTCCCAACTCCGTCACGCGCCGCCTATGTCAAATTCCGCAATCCCGCTTCGCGCTACGCGATGGTCGGCGTTTTCGTTGCGAAACGCACCGACGGCGTGCGCGTGGCCATTACCGGCGCCGGCCACAGCGTCTTCCGCGTTCCCGAAATGGAAGCGGCGCTGGCGAAGAATTTCACGCCCGCTGCCATCGCCGGTATCGCGATTTCTTCCGACGGCCTCAACGGCGATCTTTTCGGCTCGGCGGAATACCGCGCCCATCTTGTGACCGTGATGGCCAAACGCGCGGTCGCGGCCGCGTTGGTGTAGACTGAAGCCATGGAACACGACGCATCTGACCCGCTCGATTCCGCGACCGCCTGGCTGGCGGGCGACCGGAAGATCGCGCTCGCCACCGTCACGCGCACCTGGGGCTCGGCGCCCCGCCCCGCCGGCAGCCAGATGGTCGTGCGCGACGACGGCGCGTTCACCGGCTCGGTATCGGGCGGCTGCGTCGAAGGCGCCGTGATCGGCGAAGCCCAAGCTGCATTGCAGGACGGCATCGCCCGCAATCTCAAATTCGGCGTCAGCAATGAAGACGCCTGGGCGGTGGGCCTCGCCTGCGGCGGCACCATCGAAATCAACGTGGCCCCGGTTCTCGGAACCGAACAGCAAGAGACGCTGAACGCGCTTCGGGCCGCACGCGATGCCAAGCGCGCCGTCGTGCTGGCGACCGAACTCGTCAGCGGTGCGACACGCCTGCTTTATCCCGATAAACGCGAGCACAGCGCGCTTGCCGAAGGCGCCGCGAAAGCCGCGCGCCTCGATCAAAGCATCAGCGTCGAGGATGGCGGCAAGTCCTGGTTCCTGACGATCTTCAATCCGCCGCTCGACCTCGCCATCATCGGCGCGGTGCATATCGCCCAGCCCTTGGCGCGCATGGCGGCGCTTGCCGATTATGCCGTGCGTGTCGTCGATCCGCGCACGTCCTTCGCCAGCGCCGAACGTTTCCCCGGCGTGACGCTCAGCCATGATTGGCCAGACGAAGCGCTCGCCAAAGCGCCCTTGGGCCCGCGCAGCGCCATCGTCGCCCTGACCCATGATCCCAAGCTCGACGACCCCGCGCTCGACGCGGCGCTGAAATCGGACGCTTTCTACATCGGCGCGCTCGGCTCGAAATCGACGCACGCAAAGCGGCTTGAACGCCTCGGCGCACTCGGCTTCACGAAAGAACAGCTTGCCCGCATCCAGGGCCCCATCGGGCTCGACATCGGAGCCCGGTCGCCGGCTGAGATCGCCATCGCGATCCTCGGCCAGATGATCGCGCAATTGCGGAAAGCGGACTGAGCCGCCTTAGCTTTGCCGGGACCGGAAAAAAGAGGCCGGGCGGTTAGGGAAAGGGGGGCCGCCCGGCTGCGAAGTCAACACGCGAATACATGTGACTTCCGCTTCCTCCATCAAACACCCGCGCCGTGCCAAGTCTTTGGCAAGACTTGCCGGAAAACGGCCACTCTTTGCCGATTCCGTTCTATGACATATCTTGCGACAGGTTCACCCTTGCGGGGACTGGGTGTTGGGTCATGCTCGAACCACAGAGGAACAAGAATATGGAAAGCGGCACCCAGCCGCACAACCTCGTCGTCGACGACGCGCGCGACATCCGCGAGCCGCTGGTGCGCTATTTGCGCGAGAGCGGCTACCGGGCGACAGCCGCCGACGGCGCCGCGGCCGCCCGCCGCCTGATGCGCAATTCCGCCATCGACCTCGTCATCCTGGACATCATGATGCCGGGCGAGGACGGTCTGTCGCTGTGCCGCTCGATCCGCGAGAATTCGGGAACGCCGGTCATCATGCTGACGGCGCGCGGCGAGGAACTCGACCGTATTGTCGGGCTTGAGGTCGGCGCCGACGACTATGTCGCCAAGCCGTTCAATCCGCGCGAACTCCTGGCCCGTGTCGGGGCGGTTCTAAGGCGCACCAACACGCTGCCGCCTCGGATGCGGGGGCCGTCCGCGGAACGCTATCGCTTCGGCGAATGGGTCTTCAATTCCGCGCAGCGCGAGAT
>SHWE01000010.1 GCA_009693985.1 Alphaproteobacteria bacterium
TGTCCCTGCAAACCGTGGCACGACCAGCAGCCGACGCGCTCGAAGGTCGCTTTGCCCTTCGCGGCATCGCCCGCGGGCGCCGCCGCTTGCGCGGCGAATCCTTGCGAAGCGGCGAGCGAGGCCGCCAGAAGCACCGCGGCTCCGATCAAAGAAGTACGTGTCATATTTTCTCTCCCTTAACGCGGCTGGCAGACGACGTCGATGAGGGTCGGCTCGCCCGCCTTCACCGCATCGATGCCGCGCCGGAGCGCGACGGCGAGGTCCTTCGGATCGGTGATCGGTCCGATGCCGTTGACGCCCATGGATTGCGCAAGCTTGGCGAAGTCGATGTTCGGTCCCCGGATCACGGTGCCGACATGAGCGGTCGAGACGTCGCGCTGGCGCCAATTGGCCGTGCGCTGCAAGTGCATGACCTCCTGGTGATAGGCGCGGTTGTTCCACATCACCGTCAGCATCGGAACGCTGTGATGGGCCTGCGTCCACAGCGCGCCCGGCGCGAACATGGAGTCGCCGTCGTTCTGAAGGTTGATGCAGAGCCGCGTCGGATCGATGGAGCGATGCGCGAAGGCCGCGCCCACCGCCGCCGGCAATCCGTAACCGATACCGGCGCCGCCGGGGCCGCCGATGAACTGATGATATTGATCGAAGTTCCACAACCGATGCGGCCAGTTGGAGAGGCTGGAATCGCGCGACACCAGCGCCCAGTTCTCGTTCTTGATCAGCGCCCAGATTTCCGCCGACAGACGCGCGGAGCTGACCGGGATGGCGTTCCAGGCGCTCGCCGCCGCGGCCTGGAGCGTGCGTTCGCGCGCCAGCACATGGGCTTTCTTCGCCTTCTCGCCGCGCTCGGCGATGACCGAGCGGCGATCCGCCGGGATCGCCTGCTTGACATATTCCGTCAGCATCGGGAGCGAGGTTTCGGCATCCGCGCCGATCGAGATGTCCACCGCCTGGTAGCGCTGGAAGTCCTGATAGTTCGCGCGGATGTAGAGATCGGCGGTGGTGATGCTGATCAGCTTGGTGCCAGGCTTGATACGAAGCTCGCGGTGTTCCTCCACCGAATCTTCGGAATCATTGACCGAGCCCCAGAAATCGGTGAGCTCGAGCCCGAGGATGACGTCGGCTTGCGGCACGGACGCGCCGCCCATTTGGAACAGATAATGGTTGTTCGGCATGTTCATGCGGCCGAGCTGGTCGATCACGGGGCAGTTCAACGTCTCGGCGAGCGCGACGAGGTTCTTGATGCCCTGGGGCGTGCGCGCGCAACGGTCGGCGATGATGACCGGGTTCGCCGCCATGGCGAGCATGCGGGCGGCCTCGCGCAGCGCGTTTGGATCGCCGGAGGGAGACGCCACATTGTTGAGCTTCGGAATGATGAGCGGGCCGTGCTCCGTTTCGATCGGCTGTTCCTGGATCTTCTCTTCGAGCGCGATCAGCACCGGCTCATAGGGCGGCGTCATCGTGATCTTGTAGGCGCGCACCATCGATTCGGCGAAATGCTGAAGCGATTGCGGGTTGTCGTCCCACTTCGTGAAGTCGCGGGTCAGCGCGCCGGGGTCCTGCACGGAGTGCGCGGTGGGCACGCCCGGCTGGCGCGTCGCCGCGTCCATGCGGTTGCCGACGAGCACGATGGAGGCGGCGCGGTCGCACCACGCATTGTACATGGCCATTGCGGCGTGCTGCAGGCCGACGGTGCCGTGGCAGAGCGCGGCGGCCGGCTTGCCCGCGACCTTGAAGTAGCCGTGGGTCATGGCGACCGCGGACTCTTCGTGCATGCAGGTGATCAGCTCGGGCTTCTTGTTGCTGCCGTAATTGACGATCGATTCATGGATGCCGCGGCAGGAGGAGGCCGGGTTGGTGAAGACGTAATCGATGTCGAGCGAGCGCATCACGTCGACCATGAAGTCCGAACCGGCGATGCCGTTAATCGTGCCGGGTCTGACTTGCACATTGCCGGCCATTTCGGCTTCGGCAGCGGCGGTCGAAGGACGCTTCACGAACGCGGCGGAGTCGGCCGCGGTCTGCGCCTTGGCGGCGGCGGGCAACGCCGTCGCGGCGCCGGCTACGGCCGCGCCTGCGAGGAATTTGCGCCGGTTCACGTCTGTACGCGTGGTCTTGACTGCCATGTCTTGCCCCCCTGGGAATTCTTCCTTCGGCTAGGGCGCAACGGGGCGCCTATCGCGAAGCGTGTGTCGCGAGATATAGCACGGCGGATTTGCCTGTCCCATCAGAGTGTCGTGTCCAAAACGCCCCATTTGAGCGCAGCGCTGCGCTGCGAATGGGACATACCCCTCCCCCCGGGGTTGGAGCAGGGGCGCGCCAGAAATTTCCAGCAATCTTGCGGAAAAATCATACGCGGCAACTGGAAAATTCCGGCGCCGTTACGGTGCAATTTCGTACCAAACAGAATTGTGCTCCTCGTCCGTCCATCGCCCCCTCATATGGGGTGCGCGAGGGCCGCAGAAAAGCTTGGCCGGCACGACTTCGCGGGCGGACGCGCCTGGTCACGCGGCGGCCAACACGGCCTTCTTGATGGACTGCGGTAATGCAATCGAACGGAAGAATGTCTTCGGATAGAGGTAATCCTCTCCCGATTCATCGATGATCCGCGCCAATCCCTGTTTTCCCGCTAGTGGGTCGCGAACCTCGACATAGATTTTCCGCTTCTCAAGAGAAGCCGGATAACCCTTGTTGTTGACGCATACGACCAGTTGTTTTGACGGCAGTTTTGACATGGTTCAGCCCTGGAGAAGGGATTTTATCTTAAATTCTTTACGTCCGACGGCACTTGCGTCGTACCAGTGTAGCTCAGCTACATGGACTGATCCATTAGCCAAGCGAACGCGAGCAATTCCCTTGCGTTTGCGCCAGCGGCCACGCCCATAAATCTTTCGCAACCGGGCTATTTCACGAATGCCAGATCCCGTGGCGAACGTCTCGATATTCGTAATTTCGCCAAGAACCTCGAATTGCATCCGAAAAACCGTTCGTCACGATTTCAGCTTCAGCAGACGCTGGGCGTTGAGGTGATAGAGCTTCTTGCGCTCGTCCTCGGTCACGTCGATGGCGTCCAGCACCTTGATGATGTCGCGGATGAACAGCGGCCCGCCTTCGGGATCGAACGGGCAGTCGGTGCCGAACAGCACATGATCGCAGCCGAAGAAATCGATGCCGCATTTGGTGCCCGACATCGAGCCGTTGATCGAGGTGTCGGCGAAGAACATCTTGAAATAATCGACCGGGCGGCGGCCCTTCGCTCTCATGCCGGCGATGATCTCGTCATAGCCGGGTTCGGCGCCCTCGCGCGTGCCGAGTTGGTCGAGGCCGTGACCGACGCGCGCTTCGAGGAACGGCACCATCGCGCCCAGATGATGGGTGATGATCTTCAAATTCGGCCAGCGGTCGAAGAAGCCGGAGAACACCATGCGCGCCATCGCGGCGCTCGTCTCATAGGGCCAGCCGAAGCACCACCAGATATCGAATTTCGATTCCTTCTCGACCGGATAGTCGGCGAATTTCTGCGGCCGGGTCGGATGCATCCAGACCGGCAGGTCGTAGGAATGCATCAGCTCGAAGATCGGCGCGAATTCCGGATCGTCCAGCGGCCGGCCATTGACGTTGGTCATGATCTGGATGCCGCGCGCATCCAGCGTCTCGACGCTGCGGCGGATTTCGGCCAGCGCCGCCTTCACATTGTTCATCGGCACGGAGGCGGCGAAGGCGGGAAAGCGCTTGGGATATTTCGCGACGATCTCGGCCATGCCGTCATTGCCGAGTCTGGCCATGTCGGGCGAGGTCTCGGGCGGCGCCACATATTCGATCGCCGGCATCGAGAGCGTCAGGATCTGCTGATAGTCGGGACCGAACTCTTCCATCATCCGCAGGCGCGCATCGAGATCGTAAAGCACGGGGATGTTGAGCCAGCGCCGCACCGCTCCCTTGTTGGGGATCACTTCGACCATCTTGTCGAAATAGGTCTTGGGGAAGATGTGCGGAAAAATGTCGATTTTCTTCACGTTTCAGGCCCTCGCGCTCGCAACGAAAATTGTGTGCGGCGGACCTTAAACGGGGCTCAAACGAGGGGCAAGCACCGGGGCGAAGGACTAAGCGACGCGGCGGTTGTTGCGCTCGAAGGTGCAGCTTTCAGGAAAGACGATGGTGACGCGCGTGCCTTCGCCGAGCGCGCTCTCAAGCGCGATGCGTCCGCCATGCAATTCGACGAGGTCCTTGACGATGGCGAGCCCCAGCCCCGAGCCGCGATGCGCCGATGTGACCTGGGGCCGGCCCTTGCCGAAGCGGTCGAAGATTTGCGGCTGGTCTTCGGCTGCTATGCCGATGTCCGTATCGGCGACCGCGATTTCGATTTCGTCGTCGGCGTTCAGCGTGGCCGACACGTCGACCTGCCCGCTTGGCGTGAATTTCACGGCGTTGGAAAGGAGATGAGCAAGGATCTGGCGCACGCTGAAAAGATCGGCGTGCAGCAGCGGCAAATGGCAAGAGGGCACCTGCACGACCGTGAGGCCTTTCAAAGCCGCTTTTTCCGTCGCCTTGCGCACTTCATCGCCGATCAGGCTGGCCAAGTCTATCGGCTCGCATTGCAGCACCTTGCGGCCCGATTGAATCTTCGCGAGATCGAGGATATCGCCGATCAACCCGAGCAGCTGGTGGCCTGATTGGTGGATGAAGCCGCCATATTCGGAATAGCGGTCGGCCGCGTCGCCGAACGCCTTGGTCCGCACGATGTCGGAGAATCCGATGATCGCGTTCAACGGTGTGCGCAATTCATGGCTCATATTGGCGAGGAATTCCGATTTGGCGCGGCTGGCGGACACCGCGTCCTCGTGCGCGAGGCGCAGATCGCGGATCAACGCCTCGCGGTCTTCCTCGAGTTCCCAGTTTTTGTCGAAACGGCCATGGATCGTGAAGGCCTGCACCCCCATCAGCACGATATAGAGCACCGCCAGCACGGACAGCGGTGAGTACATGGTCACGGTGTTGAAGGTGACCTGCAAGAGCAGCGCGGCGGAAATCGGCAGAGATGCGCCGGCGGCGGTCGCTGCGTGGACCGACAGCATGGTGGTGACGACGGCGAGGCTGCATGAGAGGATGAGGAGCGTGAAGAGATTGTTCGCAGGCGGCACCCACGTCGACAGCGCGAAGGTCGACCATGATCCCATCAGAAGAAGGGTCGCGAAGGTGGAGACGCGCGCACTCGATAGTGCGCGCGGAATAGGTTCACGTCTGCGTTTGCGGGACCGCAGAAGGATTCCTTCGTTGATAACGCAGGCGAGCACGACGACGGCGAGCATCGTGACCATGGGCGCCAAGGGCGCGCGGTCGCTATGCACCCATACGAGCACGGCGCCGACGAAGGGTAGTGCATAATCCAGCAGCCGGAGATTGCCGCGCACGAATATGAGCTGGGCGTGCAGCTTACGGGCTTCGCGTTCGCTTGCGGGATGCAGCGAGCGGCGAATGGCGCCCGGGATGCGGAAGAGCGCGCTGGCGCAATCGCCCACATAGGTCATGATAAGAAGGGCACCTCGCCGAAACATCGACAACCTTTCGCAAAGCCCCCTCCGCGGAGCGCAATCTGGCATGCGCGGGTTAACGCAGTTTTTCATCAAACCCGCGAGGGTACGGTTAAGATTGGGTTGCCGTGAAACGCGAGTCGGGACGCGGGGATGGCTTTTGCCGGGATTCGCTTGGCGGTTGCGCGGCAAACACGCGGCCTGCTAATAGGCGCGCCCGTTAGGAATATGAGATGGCCGCCGACGACCCACACGCGAATACTCCGGCGGCCCAGGCGGCGCGCCGGCGCACCTTCGCGATCATCTCCCACCCGGACGCCGGCAAGACCACGCTGACCGAGCAATTGCTGCTGCTCGGCGGCGCCATCCGCTTGGCCGGCGCGGTGAAGGCGCGGGGCGAAGCGCGTCGCGCCCGCTCCGACTGGATGAAGATCGAGCAGGAGCGCGGCATTTCGGTCACCACGGCGGTGATGACCTTCGAGTTCGAGGACGCGGTGTTCAATCTGCTCGACACGCCGGGCCACGAGGATTTCTCGGAGGACACCTACCGTACGCTGACGGCGGTCGATTCCGCCGTCATGGTGATCGACGCCGCCAAGGGTATCGAGGCCCAGACCAGAAAATTGTTCGAAATCTGCCGGCTGCGCGACATTCCGATCACCACCTTCATCAACAAGATGGACCGCGAGGCGCGCGATCCCTTCGAACTGATCGACGAGATCGCCGACCAGCTTCAGCTCGAATGCGTGGCCATGAACTGGCCGGCGGGCTCAGGGTTGAATTTCCACGGCGTCTACGAAATGGAGACGGGCGAGTTCGTGAAGTTCACGACGGCCGCGACGCGGACGAAAGGGCACGAATTCCTGCCCGCCGACGCGCAGGCGAAGCTGAACGAAGAGATCGAGCTGGTGCGCCATGCGATGCCGCAATTCGATCTCGACACCTATCGCGCCGGGCACATGACGCCGGTGTATTTCGGCGCGGCGCTGAAAGGCTTCGGCGTGCGCGATCTGTTGCAGGCGGTCGCCCGTTTCGCGCCGTCTCCGCGTCCGCAAGGAGCGATCCCGCGCATCGTCCAGCCGTCGGAGGAACAGGTCACCGGCTTCGTCTTCAAGGTGCAGGCGAACATGGACCCGAACCATCGCGACCGCGTGGCGTTCCTCAGGCTGTGCTCGGGGCGTTTTCGGCGCGGCATGCGGCTCAAGCAATCGGGCACCGGCAAGCAGATCGGCGTGCACAATCCGATTCTGTTCTTCGCCCAGGAGCGCGAGATCGTCGACGAGGCCTGGCCCGGCGACATCATCGGCATTCCGAGCCACGGCATTTTGCGCGTCGGCGACACGCTGACCGAGGGCGAAGCGCTGACCTTCACCGGCATCCCCAATTTCGCGCCGGAGATTTTGCGCCGCGTGCGGCTCAACGATGCGATGAAGGCGAAACATCTGAAGCGCGCGCTGGAGAGCTTGGCGGAAGAGGGCGTGACGCAGGTGTTCCGCCCGCTGATCGGTTCGCAATGGACGGTCGGCGTCGTCGGTCAGCTCCAGCTCGATGTCTTGAAAAGCCGCTTGCAGGCCGAATACGGTCTCGATGCCGATCTGGAAGCCTCGCCCTACGAGACGGCGCGCTGGGTCGAGGGCGCCGCCGCCGAGGTCGAAAAATTCCGCGACGCCAACAAGGGCCAGATCGCCGAGGACCGCGACGGCGCGCCGGTGTTCCTCGCCAAGAGCGCGTGGGAATTGGGCTATGTCGGCGGCAAATTCCCCAACATAAAATTCGTCAAGACGCGCGAGCGTAGCCCCGCCTCTGCGACGGCTTAGGAAGCGTCAAAAATCCGGCTTCTCGGCAACCGGTACTTTGCGATCGGGTCCCGTCGATTCGCGCGGGTTCTCGGCGCATATCATTTCCGGCCAGCCGCTCGCCGGACGATAGGTCACGAGGCCTTTCCAGGGCGTGGTGAAGGTTTTCGGGTCATCGACGGTGACCTCGACTTGCAAGCCCTTGCGCGCCGTATTCAGGTCGAATTGCGCGCCATAGATATCGAACGGCACCGGCGCGGGACTGGTGTTGAAATTGCGCCGGTGCTGACGGATCGCGGTGGCGGCTTCTTCCCCATCGATCAAGCGGTAGCGCTCCACGACATGCAGCGCATCGCTGTGCGGCGTGCCGTAGCGGTCGATGACGGGCCAGGGGCTGGGCTTGATGCCGACCGTATCGACCACCAGCGTGTCGCCTTCGTAATGGCCGATGGAATCCCCGAGCCAGGTCGGCGTCACATTCGCGGGGTGCGTCCCGTTCAAGCGGATATGGCGCACCACCGGACCGTTCACATAGGCGAGCGTCACACTGTCTTTCTTTTGCAGCAGCAGGATTCCGACCTGGATCGTCAGCACGAAGGGCGGCGCTTCCGGCCAGCATTGATTGTGCGGATCGGGGATCGATTGACCGGTGCGGGAAAACTCGCCGCGCCGCCGCAAGATGTCCGCGGCTTCGGGTTTCAGGATCGGGTTGTCGAAGTCTCCGACTCGCGCGGTGTCGTCATCGATCGTGCCGTCGCGCTTCCGCAGCGTGTTGGCGATAAATTTGGGCCCCGAGGGCGGCTGTTCGAGATTGAAATTGGTGCGTCCCCAATGGCCCGAGAGATCGGGGATCGGGGCGGCCGTCTGCGCCGCCATCGCCGGCCAGACGAGCATTGCCGCCGAGAGGAAGAGAGTCGAAACGAGCCGCATGGTCCGGCGTCACTCCCCGTCGATGATCGCCCAGTCGTCGGGATAGAAGCCGTTGAACCCGGTGCGCAGCGCCAGACTATAGGCGCCGATTGTTTCCAGCACGATGTAATCGTCCTGCTGGATCGTCTTGGGCAGCATCAGCGGGCGCGGCAGCGTGTCGAGCGTGTCGCAAGTCGGTCCGAAAATCTTGAACGGCTTGATCTCGCCGGTGCGCTCGCGCACGCGGCCCGAAGGCCAGACCGCATAGACGCGGCGGTTATAATCGGCCGTCCAGGCCGGCAGTGCCAATTCGTCGAAGCTGCCATAGATGCCGTCATTGAGGAAAAGCTGCTCGTCGCGGCGCAAGATCACCCGCGTGACCAATGAGACTCCTTCGGCGCAGAGCGCGCGTCCGGGCTCGCACAAGAGCTCCATGCCGGGTTCCATCGGGAAGGTCGAGATGGCTTCTTTGATGGTGTCGAAATACCAATGCGGTGGCGGCACGTCATTGCCCGGATAGGGACCGGGAAATCCGCCGCCGACATCGAGAGCGACGATCTTCACGCCGGACGCGGCGACCGCGGCGCGGCGCGCCAGCTCGACGGCCTGGGCATAGGAGAACGGGCTCAGACATTGCGAGCCGACATGGAAAGTCAGCGCCGCTTCGGCGCCCGCGGCGGAGATGCGCTTGAGGAGGCGGCCGGCGTTCTGCGGCGAGGTGCCGAATTTGCTGGAGAGCTCCAGCATGGCGCCGCCGAGCGGAGTCGCCACGCGGGCGAAGATGCGCAAGCCCTTGCCGCCGTCGGTCTCCGCGAACAGCTTGTCGAGCTCCTGATCGCAATCGACCACGAAATCGCGCAAGCCATGTTTCTTCCAGGCGACGGCGGATTCTCCGGGAATGCGCACGGGCGCCATGAAATGGCATTTCGAATCGGGATAGCGCCCGCGGATCAGCTCGATCTCGGCGAGCGAGGCGGTGTCGAAATGGCGGATGCCGGACGCGTAGATTTGGTCCAGCACATGCGGCGCCGGATTCGCCTTCACCGCATACATCGTGGTGCCGGGGAACGTATCGAGGAAGCGCTTCGCGGCGGTCTGGAACTTCGCCGGATGCAGCGTGTACCAGGGCAGCGCCGGGCGCTTGGCTTCGATGAGCGCGGCGAACGAGGGATAATGTTCGAGCGGGGGCGATGCGCTGGAAGCGGGGATGTGGCCGGCCGGCTGAATGTTCATCGACGCAACCTCTGTCTGTCGCGCTTCTTAAGCGCAAGCAGGGCGGGGTTCAAGCGCGCTCGTCGCGCCGCCGATCAGCCGCAAGGGCCCGCTTGCGGGTTGCCGGGGATTTTCAGGTTCTGGTTGACGACGTTTTCGTTGTCGGATGTCAGCAACTGGTCCATCGACAGCCGCGCCAGCTTGAAATCCTCCGAGTTACAGGAGCTGAGCCCGGCGATGGCGCGTTCTTCGCTTCTGGCGATGCCGGCGATCATCTTCTCGGGGTCGCCTTTGGCGTTGGCGCGGATGAATTTCTCGAGATTGGCGCGCATGCGCGAATAGCGCTGCTCCTGGACGCGCGGGAGCGTCACCTTGCAGTGCTCCAGCTCCTTCTTGTAGACGCGCAGCAGCATATACATGCAGGCGATGGAGCTGTTCTGGGCGGCGGCAATTTCGGGCGCGAGGCACAGGGCCCCTGCGGCGATTGCTGAGATGAGTCTTTTCTTCATGGGGCCTGCTCCTGACGCAACCTACGACTTGAGTATAAATAGAAGGTCGCCGGGCTCTGATTTCAAGAGGTTTCGCTATGCGAACGCTTCGCGGCGGCCCTCAGTTCCCGGATGGTGGTGCGCCCGTCGACCGAGGGCTGGTAGACATTGCTGATCTCGGTCAGGGCGGCCCCGATGTCGTCTTCCGAAAGGTTCTGGGTGAGCTCGAACGCGTCCACGCCCACCCGCATATAAAAGGCGAGCTGGTCGCGCAGGATATGGCCGGTGACGCGAACTTCGCCGCGAAAGCCGAGCCGCGTGCGCAACAGGCGCGCCCAGGAGAAGGCGCGTCCGTCCCGGAAACCGGGAATGTGCAGCACGATTGCGGCAAGCTTGTGAATGTCCGCCCCGATGAGTTCTGGCGTTTCGGCGGTCGAGAGATGGACCCCAAGCGGGACACCGCGCGCCAGAAGCGCGTCGCGCTCCGCCTGAAAGCGCTTCAGCGAGACGATGACCGGCCCATCGGGCAAAGGCGCGCCGTCTTCGCACGCACCGAACGGGTCGTCGATAATCCGCCCACCCTTAACGAGCATAAAGGCGTTCCTTGAAGGGCGCGGGGCCGACACGGCGATAGGTGTCGAGGAAGCGCTCTTTGCCGGAGCGCAGATCCTTGTAGGTCGCAATCACGTTCTCGACAGCATCGACGATGCCGTTGGAATCGAAACCGGGCCCGAGGATTTCGCCCAAGGACGCGTCTTCCGCGCCGGAGCCGCCGAGCAGGATCTGGTAATTCTCGACGCCCTTGCGGTCGACACCCAATATGCCGATGTGGCCGACATGGTGATGGCCGCAAGCATTGATGCAGCCGGAAATCTTGATCTTCAGCTCGCCGAGATCGTGCTGGCGTTCGAGATCGGCGAAACGGCGCGCGATGTCCTGGGCGACGCTGATCGAGCGCGCATTGGCAAGATCGCAATAATCCAGGCCCGGACAAGCGATGATGTCGGTGACGAGGCCGTGATTGGCGGTGGCGAGACCAAGCGGTCCTAGCTTCTTGAACAGCGCATAGAGATCCTTCTTGCGCATATGCGGGAGCACGAGGTTCTGCTCATGGGTGACGCGCAGTTCGGTCTGGCCGAATTCGTCCATCAGATCCGCGAGCGCGTCCATCTGGTCGGACGAGCAATCGCCGGGCGTCGCGCCGATCTCTTTGAGCGAGATGGTCGCGATTGCGTAGCCCTGCATCTTATGGGGATGCACATTGGTCTTCACCCAATTGGCGAAATCGGCATCGCTTTCGAGCGCCCGCGAATGTTCTGGGGAATAGTTGAATAGGGCTTCGAAGGGGGGCGGCGCGAAATAGGCGGCGATGCGCGCCATCTCTTCGGCGGGCAGCGCGAGCGTGCCGGTCTTCTTGATATCTTCGAATTCGCGAAAGACGCGGGCGCGCATTTCCTCGGGGCCGATCTGGTGGACCAGGATTTTGATGCGGGCCTTGTGGATGTTGTCGCGCCGTCCGCCTTCATTGTAGACGCGCATCACCGCTTCGAAGAAAGCGAGGATGTCGGCTTTGGCGACAAAATGCCCGATCTCGTGGCCGATATAGGGCGTGCGTCCGAGCCCGCCGCCGACAAAGACGCGATAACCGATCTCGCCGCCTTCGCGCACGATCTGGATGCCGACGTCATGGATCATGATGGCGGCGCGGTCGGCGGTCGAACCCGAGACCGCGAATTTGAATTTGCGCGGCAGGAACGAGAATTCGGGATGCAGCGTCGACCATTGGCGCACGATCTCGGAAAGGATGCGCGGGTCCTCGATCTCGTCGGCGGCGGCACCCGCGAATTGATCGGCAGTGACGTTGCGCACGCAATTGCCGCTGGTCTGCAGACCGTGCATTTCGACGGACGCCAATTCCTTCAGCATGTCGGGAACGTTGGGCAGATGCGCCCAGTGGAGCTGGAGGTTCTGGCGCGTCGTGAAATGGCCGTAGCCGCGATCATATTTGCGGGCGATGTCCGCGAGCTTGCGCAATTGGCGCGCCGACAGCGTGCCGTACGGAATGGCGATGCGCAGCATATAGGCGTGAAGCTGGAGGTAGAGACCGTTCATCAGGCGAAGCGGCTTGAACTCGTCTTCGGTCAGCTCGCCCGAAAGGCGCCGCGCCACCTGGCCGCGGAATTGCTCCGCGCGCTCATGCACGAACCGGGAATCGAATTCGTCGTAGCGGTACATTAGCCCGCCTGCTTTCCGAGATCGCGCCTGGCGGTCGGGCCGGCGGCGCGGATCGTTTCGCGCATCTTGATGGGCTGGGGCACGCCCGCTTCAACCCGCACGTCGAACAAATAGGGATTGACGACCACGCGCTTGCGGACAAATTCCGCGGCGCCCTTGAGCACATTCTCGGCCGCATCGTCGGCGAGGACTTCCGCATCGGAGAGGACCGGCACCCAGCCGCGCGTGCCGTTCCAATAGACGACCTCGCCCAGGACGAGGGCGTTCGCGGTCAGCACTTGGGGCATGGTTTCGGAGCCCTTGGAAATCGGTGCGTTAAATCACAGAGTTGGGGGCGGAAATCAAGGAGTACATATTCTCTATGTAATTATTGAATTTATACAAGATTATGGTGTTATTTCTCTTGGGTGACCGCGCTCTCATGCCATTGGCGCAAAACCCAATATTCCAGCAGGGCCAGGGCGAAGAATATCGCGATCCCGAGCAAAGCCAGCAGGAGCAAAGCGGCGAACATCCGGGCGATCTGAAGCCTGTTGCCGGCTTCGATGATGCGCCAGGCGAGCCCGGTGGCGGTGCCGGAGCCCGCGCCATATTCCGCGACCACGGTGCCGATGAGGGCCAGTCCGCCCGACGTCTTCATGCCGTTCAGAAGGTGAGGGAGGGCGGAAGGAAGCCTAAGCCGCTTGAGGATCTGCAGGCGCGAGGCGCCATGCAGCCGGAACAGATCGACCAGATTGTGATCGGCGGAGCGTAAGCCCAGCGTCGTGTTCGAGAGGATGGGAAAGAAGGCGACGATCCAGGCAAGGATCAGAAGCGCGAGATTGATCCGCTCGAAGCCGACCCAGATGACGATGAGTGGTGCGATCGCCACCACGGGCGTCACCTGGAGCACCACCGCATAGGGATAGAGCATCATCTCGACAGTACGGCTTTGCGAAAAGAGAATGGCGAGCGCGACGCCGGTGACGACCGCCAGCGCAAAGGCGATCAGCGTGATGCGGAACGTCACCCACAGCGAGCCCATCAGCGAGGGAAGATCGGCGATGAGCGCGTCCCAAATCGCCGATGGCGCCGGCAGCACGAAACGCGGCACCTCATAGGCGCGCACCAGACCTTCCCATAGCATCAGCACCGCGATGCCGAGTGCCAAGGGCAACAATGTGCGCAAGCTTCGCGGGTTCATGCGGCCACCGTGACGGAAGCACGCAGTGCGCGGGAGACTTGGCGCGCGGTATCGGCGAATTGCGGCGTCATCCGCCATTCGGAGGTGCGGTCGTCGGGCGAGGCGAGGGCAAGTTCGCTGGCGATGCGCCCCTGGCGCTGCGTCAGCGTCACGATGCGCGTCGAGAGGAAGGCGCTCTCATAGACGCTGTGGGTGACGAAGACGATGGTGAGTCCGTCCTGGCGCCAAAGCTTGAGCAGATCTTCGTTCAGCGCGTCACGATTGATTTCGTCGAGCGCCGCGAAGGGCTCGTCCATCAAGAGAAGCCGGGGCCGGCCGGCGAGCGCGCGCGCAATCGAGACGCGCATCCGCATCCCGCCGGAAAGCGCGCGTGGGAAAGCGCCGGCGAAATCCGACAGGCCGACGCGGGCAAGGGCGGCATCGGCGATTGTGTCGCTTTCGGCGCGCTTCAGGCCTTCAAGCTCAGGGGGCAGGCGGACATTCTCGCGCGCCGTCGCCCACGGCATCAGCGTCGGATCCTGAAAAACGTAACCGATGCGCGGGCGTCCGTTGGGGAAGGTGAGCGTGCCGGAAGATGGCGCCAGAAGTCCCGCGATCACGCGCAACGCCGTCGACTTGCCGCAACCCGAAGGCCCGAGCAGCGAAAGGAATTCGCCTTCGCGAATGTCGAGGTCGATAGGCCCCAGCGCCTTCACGCCGTTGGCAAAGCCGCGTTCTAACCCTCGCAAGGAAGCGATGATCGTCATTGCACCGCGCGGCCCGCGTCCAGCCCATAACCTTTATTGACGAATTGCAGCGTGTAGGCATCGCGATAAGGAAGCCCCGCTTGATAAACGCCTTCAGCCGACATCGTGTCGAAGAATTCTTGCCAACGCGTATCGCTCATGGCGCCGAGCCCTTGCGTTTCGGCGGCTCCCGACAGCGCGATGCCGAAGCTCTTCATCTTATCGATCGCCTGCGCGATCAGATCGTCGGTCATCTCGGGATTGTCTTTTTTGATGAGGGCGTTTGCCGCCGACGCATCGCCATAGAGATAACGCATCCAGCCTTCGATGCTCGCATCGACAAAGGCCTGCACGATTTGTGGCCGTTCCGCGATCCAGCTTTCGGGCACCAGCACCATATTGGCGTAACCGGGATAACCCGCATCCGCGAGCGGAAAAATTTGCGGCACGAAGCCGCCTTCCTTCTGAACCGAATAGGGCTCGGAGGAGAGATAGCCTTCCTGGATCGCGTTCTTGTCGACCAGGAACGGCGCGAGGTTGAACGTATATTTGCGGATTTGCGCGTCGGTGAAGCCGAACTTCGCCTTCAGCCAGGGCCAGAAGGTGACGGTCGAGGCATCGCCGATGAGAATGGGCTTGCCCTTCATGTCGGCGATGCTCTTCACGTCGTCGCGCGGATGCGTGATGAGCACTTGCGGGTCTTTCTGGAACACCGCCATCACGGCTTTGATCTTGGCGCCCTCACGGACGAGGTTCAGCGGAATGAACGCGTTGGAGCCCATGCCGAAATCGGCGGCGCCGCCGGCCAGAATCTGCGGCACGTTGACGGACGGCCCGCCCTGGCGAATGACGACATCGAGCCCGCGCTTGGCATAAAGCCCCTCGGCGAGCGCCTGATAGAAGCCGCCATGCTCGGCTTGCGCCTTCCAATCGGTGACGAAATTGATCCGGGTCTGCGCGGTTTCCGCTTGCGGCGGATTCTGGGTCTGCTCGCCGCACGCGACGAGAAGAAGAGACGCTGCAATCCCGGCCACAAGCTTCCAAACGCTCATGCACGCATCCTCAATCCGCAACTCCCGCGATGGTGCAGGGTGAAATCAGGCGACGCAAGCGGGCAGGGATTTAGCGCAGGGATTTAGCGGCGGTCGTAACCATAGCGGCCCTGGGCGTAATCGGGCCGATAGCGATCGCCGTAATAACGGCCATCGTTGTTAGAGCGGGGGTCCTCCATCATCTGGTCGGCGCGCGATACCGATTCCACCATCGCCCAGGTGAAGGAACACAACGAAGTGGGCGCCGTTCTCTGTCTATGGCGGCAAAAACCGGCAATGGAACGATAAAAAAGAGCCCGCGGGGGGGGCGTTCGATCCCGCGGGCTCTCGGTCCTCAAGGCCGGCCCCGCGAGGAGGGGCGTTTACACGGAAACCGGCCTCAAGTTCCTTCGAC
Organism: Alphaproteobacteria bacterium; assembly: GCA_009693985.1. Taxonomy (GTDB): domain Bacteria; phylum Pseudomonadota; class Alphaproteobacteria; order Micropepsales; family Micropepsaceae; genus CAIYRG01. Next base: position 15,526 of record SHWE01000010.1, read on the forward strand.
TATCGGGCTCGACCTCGTTTGGGCTGCCCTTATGTCGGGCGTATACTGCCGCTTCGTTGCTGAACGGAGGCTGGCCGGCGCGTTCATGTCGAGTTCAGGCATTGCGCGATAGAAGGCCGAGACATGCGGTATATTGCGTCCCTGATTTTTTGCGCTCTCTTGGGTGTGCTGGCCACGCCAGAGCCCCTATCCGCGCAAGGTAACCGGGCCCGCGAAGGCTTGCAGAGCGGCCAAGTTCGCCCGCTCGATCAAATCCTTAACGGCGTCCGCCGCGAGCGCCCCGGCAGTCTCGCCGATGTGGAGGGGCCCAATTACGGCCCCAGCGGCGATGCCCGCTATCGTCTCAAATGGGTCTCGCCCGACGGCCGTGTGCAATGGCTGGACACCGACGCCCGCACGGGGCGGGTTCTGGGCGTCGAAGGCGAAGGGCGCGGACGCCCCGATTTCAACCAGCCGCGCGGCAATGGGGCCCCCCGTGGAAACTTCGCCCCCCGCAACCAGAATTTTGGCGCCCCCGATGGTGCCGGGCCTCCTCCCGGTGACGATCCGCGCTTCGGCCGTCGCGGCGGCTTCGGCGGCGGCTTCATGCGCGGCGGCCCCCGGCCCGGCGGCGACGGCGGTGGCCGGCGCGGGCGTTTTGGACGCGGGGGCTAGCGCGATGCGTATTCTCATCGTCGAAGACGAAAAGGATCTGCAACGCCTTCTGAAGAAGGCGCTCGGCGAAGCCGGCTATGTCGTCGATGTGGCCGGCGACGGCGAGGAGGGACACTTCCTCGGCGACACCGAACCCTATGACGCGGTGATCCTCGATCTCGGCCTGCCGAAGATCGACGGCGTCACCGTGCTCGAGCGCTGGCGCAAAGCGGGCAAGAAATTCCCCGTCCTTATCCTGACCGCGCGCGATCGCTGGAGCGACAAGGTCGCCGGCTTCGACGCCGGCGCCGACGATTACGTCGCCAAGCCCTTCTACACCGAAGAATTGCTGGCGCGGCTGCGGGCGCTTCTGCGCCGCGCTGCGGGCCACGCCTCTCCCGATATCGAGATCGGACCCTTGCGCATCGACACGCGCTCATCGCGCGTCACCGTCGACGGCAATCCGATCAAACTTACATCCGCGGAATATAGGCTCCTCTCTTATCTCGCCCATCATAAGGGTGAGGTGCTGTCGCGCACCGACCTCGTCGAGCATCTCTACGATCAGGACTTCGACCGCGACTCCAACACGATCGAAGTGTTCATCGGCCGCTTGCGCAAGAAGCTCGGCGTCGATGTCATTCATACCGTGCGGGGCCTCGGATACCGTCTCGATTCCCCCAGCGCCGTTGGGGACGGAGCCTGAGCGTAAAGCTGCCCAACACGAATTCGCTGGTGTTTCGTCTCATCGCGGGCGCCGTGGTCGGCAGCATTTTGTTGCTTGTCGTCGGCGGCTTCGTGCTGTCGGGGATTTTCCGCAGCACGGTGCAGGCCGGCTTCGACGATCAGCTCAGCTTCGACATGGACGGCTTGATCGCGGCCGCTGAAACCGACGCACCCGACCATGTGGCGCTGGAAGGCCGGTTCGTCGATCCGCGCTTCGAGCGCATTTTCTCCGGCTGGTATTGGCAGATCGTGCCCGAGCGGGAAGCCGGCGCGGAAGAACCGCCGCAAGTTTCGCGTTCGCTCTGGGATCAGACAGTGGCGCCGCTCGATCTCGTGCGCGGGCCCAACAACACGCTGTGGGGTTACGCCGTCGGTCCCGATCAGCAGCAATTGCGCGTGCTGACAAGGCGGATCGCGTTGCCCGGCACCACGACCGACGGGGCGCAAGAGACGCGCCTCTTCCAATTCCTCGTCGCCGGCGATCTGACCGAGGCTGAGGCCGATATCGCGCGCTTCAACCAGATTCTGTTCTGGTCGTTCGGGGCTTTCAGTCTTGGATTGATCGCCGCGACCGTGCTCCAGGTGCGCATCGGCTTGCGGCCGCTTCGGCGCGTCAGCGAGGCCCTGGGCCGCATCCGCGAGGGCCGCGCCCGCCAGCTCGAAGGCGAATTTCCGGCCGAGATCGCGCCGCTCGCCGCCGAGCTCAACGGTCTCATCGCGCACAGCGCCGAAGTGGTGGGCCGCGCCCGTTCGCACGTCGCCAACCTCGCGCATTTCTTGAAGACGCCGCTGACCGTGCTTGCCAATGAAGCGGCATCCACGCCGGGGCCGCTCGCCGATACGGTGTCGCGCCAGGTGACGTCGATGCGCCGGCAGGTCGATCATTATCTCGCGCGTGCGCGCGCCGCCGGCGCGCTCGACGTGCTGGGCTCGCGCACCGAAGTCACGCCCGTGCTGGGCGATCTCGCCCGTGTGCTCAAGAAGATGCACCCCGACAAGAACCTCTCCATTGCCGTGACTGTCTCGCCGGGCCTCGCCTTCCGCGGCGAGCGCGAGGATCTCGAAGAGATGGCCGGCAATCTGATCGACAATGCCTGCAAATGGGCGCATGCGGAGATCGCCGTCGAAGCGGGACCGCTGGACGGCGGCCGGTTTTTCTTGAGCGTCGGCGATGACGGCGTCGGGCTTCAGCCCGGCGAGCGGGTGCGCGCGATGGAGCGGGGTGAGCGGCTCGACGAATCCGTGCCCGGCTCCGGGCTTGGGCTCGCCATCGTGCGGGACATCGCCAAGCTCTATGGCGGGACCATCACGCTCGCCGCCGCCGCGCTGGGCGGCCTCGAAGCCCGCCTTGAACTCCCCCGCGCGCAATAAATTCCCAGGAAATTCGTGGGAAAACCGGGCCTTATCGCCCATGGTCAATCCCCCATTAACCACAGGTCTCTAAGCTTTTAGGCGGGATATTCCCGGAGAGGTTCTTGGGCGCGTTCACGTCCGATAAGCAGGCTCAGCTCAGCGGCTTTCTTAGGCAATTGCCGGAGAATGTCGCGCGGCGGCTCGCCAAGGCGATCGAAGTCGACCGGCTGATGGGCGGCAAAGCCTTGCCGCACGATCTGATCCTGCGTGGGCTTCGTCCGCAACTGCGCCGCACCGCGTCCGCGGAGCGCATGGGCTCGCCCTTGCGCTATTTCTGTCTGCCCTTCGAGGATCTTCTCGTCAACGAGGCCCGCGAGGAAAAACAGAAGGGCCGCATCGCGCGCTCGTCGATCAATGCCGTGTGGAATTGGCTCGCGAACGATGTGATGCCGGAGCGTCACAGCACGCTCTGCACCGCGCTGACCAACGCGGTCGTCAATGGCGATGCGTCCGCCGTCGCAATCGCCGCGGGCGAGTTGCACCGCGAGGCAGCGGCCGCGCTGAGCGAAGCCATCGTCGCCGGCCGCAAGAAAGCCATCGCCGCGCTCGGCGATGCGCTCGTCCTTGAAGACGTCATCGAAATCGCGCTTCTTCTCGGCGCCGCCGAAGAGATCGCCGCCATTCAGAAACGGCTCCGCAAGCCGGTGTTGAATTTTACCGAAGACGACGTTCAGTTCTTGCGCGAAATGTTCCACCGCCTGTCGCAGGACAATGGCGATCTTGCGCCCTATTTCGGCCTGATCGTCATGGCCCGGCTGGAGAGGCCGTGGGAAGCCTTACGCTTCGTCGTCGCGGTCTCGCACAGCTCCAACGATGCGATGATCGCCAATACTGATATCGGCATCGTCGGCGAGCTGTTGTTGAACGATCTCGATTCCTATGTGCGGAAAATTCAGGCGATACGCGTCTCGGACGTCGACGCCGATACTCTGCTCGTCAATCTCGAAGCGTTCGCCGAGCTTTCGGCCGGCGTGGTGAAAGAACTGGCCATCCGCCGCGACGGCAAATGGGGACAGCAGCTCGCCAAGGGCCGCGCCGCCGTGGCGAAAGTGATGGAAAGCCTCGCCGCGCGTTGCCCGCGCGAAATCATGGCCGGGCTGCCGGGCGCCAAGAGCGGTGTCTTCGCCAAAGGCCCGCGCGGCCACGAGATGACCCAGCCCGTCGATCCCGAACGCATCGCCCGCGCGCTGCGCTATGCCCGCGTGCTGGTGCAGTCCAAGCCCTTCGCGGCCGCCGCGGCCTTCAGCGCCAAGCTCGGCGAAGCGATAGACGAGGCGGGGGCCGATTTGCGCAATTATAGCGAAGACCTCCTGCGCGAATTGCGCCAGGAAGACCCCGCCGCTCGCGCGGTGGTGGAAAAGCATTTTGCGCTTTTGCTCGACCTTTACACGCTGATATTGGGGACCGAGGAGGCGAGCTTCCTGCGCCGCCGCGCCCGTATCCAGGCGAACGGGTAAGCGGGTCACCCCCATCTCGACGGCACGGCCTCGTTCGTGCAAAAACGGGTGCCATGACGAACAAGCAGAACCCCCTCAATCTGAACGCGCTGCAATTGCGCACCCTCACCGTCTTGCAGGCGCTCGCGCGCGTGCCGGAGGCCGCCCAGGAAGGGCCGGAAGCAGGCGAGGTCACCATCATCGCCTTTCCCCAACGCCATGCCGATCATTTCCATCTCGGCGATGCCGTCGTCATGGGCAAGGACTGCACGGGCCTCTTCAATGAAACGGTGTGGAACGCGCTGACGCGCAAGGGCGTGGCGCGCGCCAATTGGCCGAACACGATCGCGCTGACGCCGGTGGGCCTTGCCTATGACACGGGCCTTGCCGACGAGATACTCCACCGCAGCGGGCACTAAACAAAATCATCGGGGGCAGGCATGGCACGCCAGGTCGATGTCGCCGAGATTGTGGCCAATCAGAAATTCGGCCCCTTTCAGTTTCGCATCGTGCTGCTGTGCGGCATGGTCCAATTCATCGACGGCTTCGACACGCAGGCGCTCGCCTATGCGGCGCCGGCCTTGCGCGAGGCGTGGAATTTGAGCCCTCGCGATTTGGGGCCGGTGTTCGCATTGGGTGCGCTCGGCACCGGGCTGGGCTCCCTCGTGCTCGGCTTCCTCGCCGATATTTTCGGCCGCAAGAAAGTAATGATCGCGGCGGTCGCTATTTTCGGGATCCTCACGCTCGGCACCGCCTTCCTCACCGGAATCGATCAGCTTCGCATCTGGCGGCTGCTGACCGGCTTCGGTCTCGGCGCCGCGCTGCCGCTCACCTTCGTCATCGCCAATGAGTTCGCGCCCTCGCGCATTCGTGGGCGCATGTTAGCGTCGATGGCGTGCGGCTTCGCGGTTGGCGCGCTCACCGGCGGGCTTCTCGAAGCGGCCCTGCTTCCCTATCTCGGCTGGCAGGCGATCTTCTATGTCGGCGGCGTCGTGCCGCTGATCCTCGCCGTCGCGCTGATTGTCTTCTTGCCCGAGTCGGTGCGGTTTCTCGCCGCCAAAGGCGGACGCGACCGCGAAGTGGCGCGCATTTTGCGCAAAGCCGATCCCGCGCTCGTTTTTCCCGACGACACGCAATTCGTCGTGCCGGCCGAGAAGAAGCGCGGCGGCTTTCGCCCGGTGCAGCTTTTCGGCGAGGGTCGCGCCCTGACCACGATCCTTCTGTGGTTCACCTTCCTGATGACGCTCGGCATGCTCAACACGCTGAACAATTGGCTGCCCGTCGCCATCAATATGGCGGGCTTGCCGATCCAGCGTGCGGTGGTAATGACAACTTTGTTCCAATTGGGCGGCATCGCGGGCGTTCTCTCGCTCGGCGTGCTCGCCGACAGGTTCGGTTATTACCGCGTGCTCGTCATCGCCTATGTCGCGCTCGCTGTTGCCATCGCTGCGATTGGTTCGGTCGGTTCGGTCGCCATCGCGATTGCCGCCAGCGTCGCGCTTACCGGTCTTTTCCTCGTCGGCGCCAACAACACGCTGAACGCCTTCGCGACGACGCTCTATCCGACCTCCATCCGTTCGACCGGCGTCTCCTGGGCGTCGAGCTTCGGACGGCTCGGCGGCGCGATGGGGCCATATTTCGGCGGATTGCTGCTAGGCGCGATACCCTTGCAGCCGACCTTCTTCATCTTCGCCGTGCCGGCGCTGCTTGCGGCCCTTCTCGTGCTCGGCATGTTGAAGGTGCGAAATGCGCCCCCGCCTGTGGCTGCGGAAGCCCGCGCCTGATCGCGAATTGCTGCGCGCGCGAAGACGTGATCGCGCCCCAGCCGGCAAGAGGGAATTTGCTTCCTCATGCACCGGCAATTTGCGAGAACTGACGGGCCGGAACCGAAGGTTGGGTCAGATGGATCAAGCGGAACACAAGATATTCACGAAAATCGCGTGGCGGCTGATCCCCTTCATCCTGCTGCTCTATCTCATCAACTATATCGACCGGGTGAATATCGGCTTCGCGGGCCTCACCATGAATCAGGATCTGGGCCTATCGCCCAGCGTCTTCGGTTTCGCCGCCGGCATTTTCTTCTTCAGCTATTCGGTGTTCCAGATTCCCGGCAACATCATCATGCAGCGAATCGGCGCGCGGCGCTGGGTGTTCTCCATTCTCATCGTGTGGGGCCTCATCTCGGCGTCGACGGCGTTCGTGACGGGCCCCTATAGCCTTTACACGTTGCGCTTCCTTTTGGGCGTCGCGGAGTCGGGATTCTTTCCCGGCATGCTGCTCTATCTCACCTTCTGGTTTCCGCAGGCCTATCTCGGCCGCTTCATCGGCATGTTCATGACCGGCATTCCGCTCGCTTTCATCATCGGCGGACCGACCTCCAGCCTGATCCTGCAGATGGATGGCGTGCTCGGCTTTCACGGCTGGCAATGGCTGTTCATCATCGAAGGTCTGCCGGCCGCCTTCCTGTCCTTGGCCGTCCTGAAGCTGATGCCGGATGGACCGGCGCAAGCCGAATGGCTGACGGCGGAAGAGAAGCGGATCGTCACCGCGCGCCTCGCAAGCGAAACCCATGTCGCGGAGAGCCACAACATCTGGGCGGGCTTGCTGAACATCCGGATCATCGCGGTCGGGATGGTGCTCGCCGGAATCCAATTTGGCCTTTACGGCGTGCAGCTTTGGATACCGCAGATCGTACAATCCATGGGCTATTCCACGCTCGCCACCGGATTCCTGGTGGCGATTCCCTTTATCGCGGGCGGCATCGGAATGGTGCTGTGGGCGCGCAAGAGCGATCGCAGCGGCGAGCGCATTTGGCACATCGCCATTCCGTGTTTGTTCGGCGCCGGCGGCCTCTTGTTCGGCAGCATGATGCAGAACGATTTCCTGGTGATCCTCGGCCTGACCTGTGGGCTGATCGGGATATTGTCAATCGAAGGCCCGCTGTTCAGCCTGCCGAAATTGATGCTGAGCGGCGCCGCCGCGGCGAGCGGCATTGCGCTGGTGAACTCGCTGGGCAGTCTCGGGCGTCTATTCGGTCCGATCGTGATGGGCGAGCTTCGGGAATCGACCGGCGGCTATTCGTCGGGCTTGGCCGCATTGGCCGTCGGACTTATCTTTTCGGCGGGCCTCGTTCTCATTCTTGGGCGCGTCATGGCGCATCGGGCGGTCAAATATACCTGAAGCTGCTGGGAGGATGGCGATGGCACAATCGATTCGAGCTGCGTTTGTGTTGGCGGCGTTGTTCGCAACCGGCACCGCGTCGGCGCAAACGCAAGCTCCCAATCCCTACCGCGCCTCCTATGGCTGGGAGCAGATGCCGGGCGGACAGAAGCTCGGCGTCTCCAGCGGCGTGTTCCCCGACCGCGACGGCAAGCACATCTGGATTCTGGCGCGCTGCGGCGGCAACAATTGCGCCGGTTCCAACGCCGACCCGATCCTGCAATTCGACATGGCGGGCAAACTGGTCAGGAGCTTCGGCAAGGGCATTCTCGCCTTTCCGCACGGTTTCTTCATCGATGCCGAGCGCAATGCCTGGGTGACCGAAGGCGCCCCCGTCGGCGATCGCCGCGGCGAGGCCGGTTTCAAAATCGGCCGCGGCCATCAGGTCTTCAAATTCTCAGCGGACGGCAAATTGCTGATGACGCTGGGGCAGGCCGGCGTCGCGGGCGATGATGCCACGCATTTCAATGGACCTTCGGGAGTCGCTATCGCGCCCAATGGCGACATCTGGGTGGTCGACGGCCATCGCGGCGGCAACAACCGCATCGTGCGTTTTTCCAGGGACGGCAAATTCCTCAAGGCACTGGGCGGCGGCGTCGGTTCGGAGAGCGCAGAGCCTGGACGCTTCAGCGATCCGCACGGCATCGCCATCGATTCGACGGGACGCATCTTCGTCGCCGACCGCGGCAACAACCGCATCCAGATTTTCGATGCCGAAGGAAATTTTCTCGCCCAATGGAAGCAGTTCGGCAAGCCGAGCGGCGTCTATATCGACGCCAACGATCGGATGTATGTCGGCGACGGCATGTCGAACCAGGAGCGCAATCCGGGCGTCATCCCGGGCATCCGCGTCGGCGACGCCAAGACGGGCGCGGTGACGGCCTTCATCCCCGATCATACGCAATACAAGCAGGGCGAGAGCGGCGTCGAATTCCTCGCGGTCGATGCAGCCGGCACCATCTATGCCGGTGAAGTCACCGCGCAACGGCTGGTGAAATACACGCCCGTCGCGCAATAGCGCCTATTACGGCGTCACGCCCTCGATGGCGTAAAGCTGCATCACCGTGTTCGCTTCGCGGATCGGCTTGATCGCGGCATAGGCCGTCGAGTTCCACCAATCGCGCAAATTCTTCATGCTCGGGAAGGCAAGGATAACAAGCGTGCCCTTCGGCTCCGCCGAATTGTCGAGCATCACCGCCTTAGCGCCGCGCGCGAGGAAGTGCCCACCGAAGGGGACATGGGTTGCGCTCACCTGCGTCTGATATTGACGATAGGTGTCGGGATTTTTCACTTCCTGGATATTGGCGATTAGATAGGCCTGCGGCGTCGCCGTTTGCGCGTTGAGCGCGCTCATGCCGGCCGCGCCGAGCACCGCGCCCACACATCCTGCCCCCATGAGTTTCATAGCCGATCTCATGGCGTGAGCACTGTGCGGTTGTACCATGGGTAGGAATCCCAGCTCACGATTTTCTCCGTGCCGTCAAAGAGCGTGGCGATGCGTCCGCCGCCGGCCTTGTAGGAAAATTCTTTCACGCGGTCGGGCGGGTTGGTCGTCGCGTTGCGCAAGATGTCGATGCCCTGTTCGGTGCGGAAAATTTGGTATTTCGACGGGTCCTTCGGATCGTAGAACCGCACTTCGCCGCCGCCCTTGGCCGGAGTCGGCGCGCGCTCATATTTGATATGCATCTCCATGCGCTCGCCGCTGGCGGCGACGAACTGCCAATCCTCGGTCGATTCGATGGAAGCGCCCGACGCGGTCACGGAGCGTGTCATCGTCGCGGTCGTCGCGCGTTGATAGACGCCGAACGCACCCGGCACGTCGGCGGCGTCTTCTGTCAAACCGCCGATGATCATCTGACCCATCGCGCCGCCCACGGTCTGCTTCACCGGGATGGCGAGATAGACCATGCGTTGCGCGCCCTTGCCCTTCGCCTTGCCGTCGACGCCGACGATGTCCATGCGGTCGATGAAGATCATGCGTAAGTTACAGTCTTTTGCCGGACCCATCGTGGCGATGTTCGGCACCCAGCCCTGCGGCAACATCCTTTGCAGGGCCGCGTCATTGACGACGAAATCGATCTGGAAGCGATGCTCTATTCCCTGTTCCATGACGGTTTGAGCATGTGCCGACGCTGCGGCCAGAACGGTGAAGGCGCCGGCGATGGTTGTTCTCACGAGTGTCATTAGGGTTCTCCCTGTAGGGGTGGAAAATCTTTCGGTGGACGACGATGACGGGTCGCGGCCTCATAGGCGGCGGCGATGCGGATGAGCACGGGCTCGCTATAGGCGCGGCCGAGAAAATCGATGGAGACGGGAAGGGCGATCTGTTTGGCGGGCAGAAGCACGCCCGCTTGCTTGGCGCCGCTCGGACCTGGGGCGATGGCGCGGTCATAGACTTCACGCGTGAAGCCGGCCGGCACGGCAATCGTCGGCAAACCCGCATTGGGCGAAAGGCGCGGCGTGAGCGGCGCGCGCAAATCGGTCGCGCGTTCGACGGAGCGTTGATATTCGACGCCATCGACGGTGAATTTCGTACTTTCCTTCACGGTTTTCAGATTGGTCGGCTCGACGGGGTTCGCCAGCAGCGGGGCGGGGATGGTCTTCGTCGGATAGACGAGGGCGTCCAGCCTCTGATCCGCCATCACCTTGTTGACCAGCATCTGCAACGTCGTGCGCAGCGCGTGCCAGCCGGCCACGTCGAGAGTGCCGACGGGCACCCGGTGTTGAACGACGCTGCCATCGCTCGTCTTCACCAGCGTTTGCCGTGTGCTGAGCATGTCTTCGAGGCGCGTTCTCGGCACCAGCGTCACGCCGTCGATGGGCGCGTGGGTGAAGAAGATCGATTTCGCGATCAAATCTTCCACGGTGGCGATGTTCGCATCACCGCGCTCGCGCAAATAGCGGTTCATGACGAAAAGGACTTCGCCCGTGACTCGCGGCTCGCGCTCGGCCAACAATCTTATATTCGTCGCCGATGCTGCCGCATCGAGCGTCGGAAGAATTTGCGCGATTGCATCCTTGAAGAGGGCGCCGTCAGGGCCGGGATCGATCAGCGTCGCGCCCGCCTTTTGCAAATCCTTCAGCGCTTCTTCGGCGATACGGACGCTGTCTTCGTCGGCTTTGGTGAAGACCTGCATGAATTCGCGCACGACGCCGATGCGAAGTCCGCGTAAATCCGCATTGTCGGCGTAGCTTTGGTAAGACTGCGGCGCCATCCGGCCCATGCTGTCGGCGGTCGTGGGATCGCGCGGGTCGTAGCCCGCGAGCACGCCGAGCACGGTCGCTGAATCCTTCACGCTTCGGCACAGCGCCCCCGGCCGGTCGCGCGTCAGGGACGCGGGAATGATCCCGGCGCGGCTGACGAGGCTGTGCGTTGCGACGATGCCTACCAGGCTGCCATTCGCCGCCGGATTGCGCGCCGACGGGCCCGTCTCCTCGCCGATGGCGCACATTACGAGATTGGCGGCGACGGCGGCGCCAGACCCGCCGCTCGAGCGGCCCGCGCTGCGCGCGGTGTCGTAAGGATTGCAAGTGGTGCCGCCATGAGTACTGCGGTCGCCCGAGGCATATTCGCCGAGATTGCTCTTGGCGAGGATGATCGCTCCAGCCGCACGCAGCCGCGCCACGATTTCTGCATCCATCGGCGGCCGGTCATTGGCGTAATTGGCCGCTGCCCCGCTCGTCGTGCGCATATCGAATGTATCGAACTGGTCTTTGACGGCAAAGGGAACGCCGTGCAGCGGCCCTTTGAGCTGGCCGTTGCGGGCGAATTCCTCATCCAGCGCGCGCGCCTGTTCCAAGGCGTCTTGCATGTTCGGATTGTTGTCGGCGCTGTCGGTCTTTGACCGCCGTCCGCGCAGGTTCAGCGTGATGAGCGCATTCACATTCTTAGCGTTGGTTATCGGCGTGATGTCGCCGAGCTGATAGCCGGTCGATGCGTCCACCGCGCCCGTCACGCAGCGTCCATTATAGGCTTCGATGCGTTTGAGATAATGGCCGACCAATTGCGTCGCGGTCAGTTCTTTAGCGCGAATGGCGCGATGCACGTCCGCGATGGTCGCTTCCTGCAAATGAAAACCGGATTGCGCGGATGCGGACGCACCAAGCGCCACCATCCCGAGGACGAGGGCGGCCAGCGATCTGAGGATAGACCGCGCCGTCATTGCGAATCCGTTCCGATTACGGCGCGCGCCTTGGCAATGACGTTGGGCGATGCCGTGATCGTCTCGTGCACGATGCGCGCGATTTCCTCGCCGCCGATCGGATCGATGGAGTAGCGCGCGCGGTTCGTATCGGCGATGAAATCCTTGTCCTGCATGGTCGCGGCAAAGGCGCGCCGCAGAACCGCAATCCGCGCCGCCGGCACGCCGGGCGGGGCCGTATAGGGTTGGCCGAGCAGCGTTGGCGAAGAGATCAGCCGCAATATCTGGCGCTGTTCTTCGGTTTTCCCGAGTTCCGTCATCAGCGGAATGTCGGGCAGCATCGCATCGCGTTTCGCGCCGGTCTGGAACAGGAAAATGATCTTCTTTTCGGAAACCCAGCTTGGATAATCCACCAGCACCGATGTCAGCCCGACGCTGCGCGCCTGGACCTCGCCGCGCTCCATCGCAAGGAAGACTTCCGTGGAGCTCTTATAGCCGAGCACGATCTTGAACTTGGTGCCGACCAATTTGTTCACCGCGGTCGGGTAGACGACGATGCTCGAACCGACGCCGGTGCCGCCGAGTGCGATCTCCTTCTTCGTCACGTCGTCGATTGTCTTGATACCGGCATCGCTGCGCACGAACGTGACCGAATTGCGGTCGCCGGGCGAGCCAAGCCAATTGAACTTGTCGGCGTCGTAGCGCACGCCGCGCCCGTCGATCACCTGATGCAGTGGGATCGCATCGTTGAGCACCGCGACTGTGGCGCCGTCCTTGGGCGCCGAATTGTACATATAATTGGTGGCGATGACGTTGCCGCCGCCCGGCATGTTCTGCACGACGATGGTGGGATTGCCGGGGAGATATTTCGGCATGTGCTTCGACACCAGCCGCGCAATCAGATCGTAAGTCCCGCCGACGCCCGTCGAGGTGATGAGCGTCATCTGCTTCCATTGGAAATTATCCGCCGAAGGCGCCGGCGCAGCGGCGGCCGGCCACGCGGCCAGGGCAGCTAAAGCTCCTAAGAAACTCCGGCGCAGCATCGCTTTCCCTTAAGCCGAGGGCGAAGGATAACGCGAGAAATTGTAGCCTTCCTTGACGACAAATTCGAGGAGGAAGGGCCGGCCATTTTGCGTGATGCCGGCCGCTTCCTTGATGGCGCCCGCGATATCGGCGGGCTTTTCGACGCGGCGTGCGGCGACGTTCAGCCCTTCGGCGACTTTTGTGTAATTGCCGCCGATGTCGAGCGCGTTGTATTTCTCGGTCGCGATCTCCAAAACTTTACGCTCGCACGCCATCACGCCATTGTTGAAAACGATGGTGAGGATGCCGATGCCGTAGCGCGCGGCCGTTTCGATATCCATGCCGCTCATGCCGAACGAGGCATCGCCCATCACATTGATGCAAATCTTGTCCGGCGCGGCGAGCTTGGCGCCCATCGCGAGGCCCAGCCCGTAACCCAATTGAGTCGATTTTCCCCAGCCCATATAGGAGCCCGCTCTCGTCGTTTCCCAGAAGGGCAGAAGCTGTTCGCGCGGGCTTCCCGAATCATGGGTGATGATCACATTGTCGCGATCCAAATTGCGCATCAGTTCGCGGATCACGCGGTATTGGTTGATCGGCATCTCGTCGGAATCGAGCTGCGCGGACCATTCGGCAAGCCAGGCGCTTTTGATGCGCGCGATCTCGTCCTTGAGATGCGCGAGCGCGTCACCGCTTTTCGCCGTCTTCTGCCGTTCGACTTCGGCGATCAGCGCATCAAGCACCAAGCCCGCATCGCCGACCAGCGCCAGATCGGGTCGGTAATCCTTGTTGATGTCGGACACATCATTGGTCGAATGGATGATGATCTTGCCGGGCGGCACGGCCGGTCCGAACGAGGTCCTGGTCAGGCTCGATCCAATGGCGAGCACGAGATCGGCGCGGGCCATAAAATCGACGTACATTTTCGGCCGCGACCGCGTGGAGGCGCCAATCGCCAGCGGATGCGTTTCGGCAATCGCGCTCTTGCCCGGATTGGTGGTGGCGACCGGCGCTGGCAAAAGCTCGGCGAGCGCGGCAAGCTTCTCGCTGCAATCGGCGTAATGCACGCCCTGTCCGGCCCAGAGCAGCGGACGCTTGGCGTCAAGCAGCATTCGCACGGCGTCTTTCACCGCGTCCGGATCGGGCGCTGACCGCACAATTGGCACCGGCCGGTAATCGAGCGTGCCGCGATATTCCGCTTCGAAGACGGGGTTGGGGATTTCGAGCAGCACGGGTCCGCCCTTGCCGCTGCGCATTGCGTGATAGGCGCGGCGCATAAGATTGGGCAATTCCTGCACGCTATGGGCAAGCGCCGACCATTTGGTGACGGGCCGGTAGACATCGGCGGCGCAGAAGGTCGGCTTTATATTATGGCGCTCCAGCGCCGAGCCCGCCGGGATCACCAGCAGCGGCACGTTTTCGGCATAGGCCTGGGCGACGCCCGCAAAGGCGTTCTCGATGCCCGGCCCGTGCTGGGCGGCGAACACGCCGTTCTGACGGCCTCGCCTTATGCGGGAAAAACCGTCCGCCATGCCGACGCCCATGCGTTCCTGGCGGCAGAGGATGGGGCGGATGCCAAGCGCGGCAGAGGCGTCGATCAGCGGATTGCGCGGGTAGCAGGCGAGGAAGGGCGTGCCCTCGCGCTTCAGGATTTCCGCGACAATATCGGCGCCGTTCATGTCTCTCCCCGGGGGCAATGGACGATGGTGCGATGTTCTTGAGCCGCCACGCAAGCGCCAAACAATGGTAGAGTTTCGGCCATAGGCGAAATTCCTTCTTGCGAGGGTGACCATGACAAGAGGCTTCGGCTTTGGCCTTGCTCTGCTGGCCGCAACGACGTTGGGCGGAATCACGATGGCGCAAACGGACACTCTCGAACGCAAAATCTGGACGCTGCTCGACGATGGCAAAGCGCCCTATGTCTCGCTGTCGGAGCCCGATTTCCGGAGCCTGGGCGCCGGCTTCGATCTTCCCGATGGCGGCCGCGCGGTGACGGCGCTCGCACAAGCGGCGCCGGGTGGGGCTTTCGATCCGCGCGAAGTCGCGAAGATCCCGGCAGCGCAGCTCGGCTACAAGGCCGATTGGGTGGTCGAGCGTTATCGCCGCTACAATCTCGATTGGGACATCGGCGCGTTGCGCCTCACCAGCAACAATCCGGACGCAAAGAATTATCCCTGGTTCATCGTGATGAACGGGGGCGCCGCCAATCTCTACGAGTTCTTCGTCGATCTGAAGAACCGTCCGGGCTGGACGCAATATCTCGCGCAGAAGCTCAACGTGATGATCATCTCCATCCCGGGCAATTTCAAATATGGCGGGTGGGAAGCGGCCATTGCCGATGTGAAGCGTCAGCCGGCCTATCTGCTCGACCGCGAGCTGCCGATGGAAGAGTCCGAGATTCGCAACGCCATCTATACCAACAGCCTCATCCTGCAAGGCGTGAAGGCGCTAGTGATGAAGCACACGACCGGCGACATTTTGCTGATCGGTCATTCGACCTCCGGCGAGATTTCGATGCTCGCTTACGAAGACAAGGACATGGGCCCACGGCTGAAGGGCCGCTATCTCGGCTGGGGCAGCGGCGGGCCGGCGCGGATCGAACTGTTGCGCACGATACGTGGCAAGGACATTCCCGAACGCGGCGGCGCGTCGCCGCCGACAAGTCAAACGCCGCTTACCGTTCTCGAACGGCGCAATCCGGCGTCCTATGCGCGCGGCTATAGCGGCTTCCTGAACCCGCTTTACGAATCGGGGATGTCGCATCTGCAGATCGCCGAAGCCTGGCTGAAAGCCGAAGGGCGCCGGCGTCCGAACTTCAAGCAGCAGCTCCAGAACCTCGAGCACGGCACCGATCTCGGCCTGAAGGCATGGGTGGAAACCGAGCTCGAAGCCACGCTGAAGAAGAGCGGCAATCCCTGGAACATCCCGGTCGAGGACGTCGAGAAGGATCTCTACGTCACCAATTTCACGCGGCTGGACGGGTTCAAGCGCATGGTGTGGACGACCGCCCATTTCGACCGCAATCACTGGAACCCCGAAGAGCCTATGAAGAGCATCGAAGTCTTCGTCGCCAACGAATATCGGGCGAAGAATCCGGGCGCCGAAGTCCGGGTGATCAATTGGGACCCGCCGATGACGCATTACGGCCATCTCGAACTGCCGCGCCAATTGGCGAATGCCCATTACAGCGTCGTGCGCTGGCTGGTCCGGCCGTAAGAAGCCGTTTAAACTGTGAACAGGGATTAGGGAGGAATAAACCTTGCGCAAGATGATCTTTGCCATGGCCGCAATCGCGGCGACCGCTTTCACCGTCGAAGCTTCGGCTCAGGCGGTTTCCGTCAACCGTCCGCAAATATCGAGCGCCGCGGCGCGCAAGATGGTCGATGCCTGCGTCGCCTTCGCGAGGGCGAACAACGTCCTCGTCGGCGTCGCGGTCGTCGGCATCGACGGCGTGCTGATCGATTTTCACATGATGCAGGGCGGCGGACCCACCATGTCGGAGACCGCGATCCTGAAGGCGAAGACGGCGGCGCATTGGCAGCGCTCGACCAAATTGCTCGAGGAGGACGTCACCACGCTGCGCAATCAGGCGTCCGTCTGGATCGACGATTTTCCCAAGGCGGGCGCGCTGCCCATCGTGATCGAAGGGCAAGTGGCGGGCGCCATCGGCATAGGCGGTCCACGCCTGCAGGAAGAATGCGCCCAGGCCGGCATCGACGCCGTGCTGCCGAAGGCGCCGGTTACCGCCGCCCAGCGCTAACCCTTCGGGACGCGAGAGTGCTGTCCGGCCTGAAGAAAGCCGTCGAACACTGGCCGCCGATTATGTCGGCCAGGGTTTGGCGGGCGGGAAGGACGTCGCGGTGAACGCGATCTCCGTAACCGCCTTGATGCTGCGTGCGCCATAACGGAACGGCACGATGAGCCGCATCGGCGCGCCGTGTTCCGGCGGCAGCGGCTTGTCGTTCGCCATCCATGCCAGCATCACCTGCGGGTGCATCAGCGTCTTCATGTCGTCTTCGAGGTAATAGCCGTCCGAGCTCATCAGCCTCGCATAATTGGCGAAGCTCTGCGCGCCCACCGCTTTCGCCAGCTCCGAGAAGCGCACGCCCGTCCATTTGACGATGCCGCGCGGCTTCGGCGCGCCGCATTGCAGCAGCGTGATCTGCGTATGGCGCGGCAGCTTTTCCAGATCGCTGAAGGTGAGCGTGCCGGCGAGCCGCGTCGTGCCGCGCCCGTCGAGCTTCACCTTCATCTTGCGCACGTCGAATTCGATGTCCGGCGTGCTGGCCGTCTTCCAGAACACCCCTTCGAGCGGCTCCATTTGCGCTTCGGTATATTCGACGGCGGAACCGTCCGGCCGGAGCGGCAGATCGGCGATGTTACGAAACCGCGTCTCGACGAGATTGTCCGGTTGCGGCGCGGGCGCGGCGGCTTGCGCTCCGGCAGGCGAGGATTTGACGGCGGCAATCGACAATGCGGCAAGTGCGGTCGCGGCCCCTAAGGTCTCGCGGCGTGACATATTCATCGGCGCCTCCTGTTCGGTTTATTCAGCGGCTTCGGAATCGATACGTACGCGGCTAATCATCGTTTCGGCGAAAGGCGTTCCCGATGGGGCTTCGCAGCGCATCGAGCGCACGCGGTAGCTCCGGGGATTCATGCCGGGCAGAGGCTTGCCCGTCGCGTGGTCCTTCAATGTCTGCAGCATCAGCCGGCGGATTTTGACGATGGCGGCGTCGCACGCGAGCAGATGTTCGGCGGAACGGTCGGCAATCGGACCCATCGATTCCTGGATCGCGCAATCCTGCGTGCCGAGCCCCTTCATGCCGGTATAGGAGGCGCCGCTCGCCTGCAAATCGCGGTCGATCAGATAATCGTTCGCCCGGTTGCGGATCGCATGATCGGTGCCGGCGACATTTTCGGTGTGGATGCCGCGCCCTTCCTTCGAGCGCGTGAGATCGTCCTCGGTCAGCGCGCGGTCAGGATGGAAGTCGATGCTGTAGAGCATCGTGTTTTCGTCATCGATCGGCGCCCAGACATGGGCCGCATGCGGCACCGAAGAGATGATCTTATGGAACGGCATTAGCATGACATTGACGTTCCACATGATCGTGCCGTTGCCGGGCTCGCGCCCGGTGCCGACGACGAAACCGAAATCGGTCGGCAGCACTTCGTAATGCGTCGGCACGATGCGCCGGCTGGGTTCGGTGTCGCCGCCATGCAGGAAGGTCAGATGCGTCGCATCGAAGCCGCCTTCGATGCCTTGCAGATAATTGCATTCCTGGACGTGGCGCGTCGCGTAACGTTGCGCCTTCGGCAGCTTCGTCCATTCGAGATCGGGAAATACCGGCTTCAGCTCGGGCGGGCCCATATAGGTCCACACCATCTCGCCGCGTTCGATGCAGGGGTAGCTGCGCGTCTTGAGCTGGTTCTTGATGTTGCGCAGTTGTACGTCGCCGACCTGCGGCACGCAGGGCGCATCGACGCAATTGCCTTCGACGTCGAATTTCAGCCCGTGATAGACGCAACGCAGGCCCCCTTGCTCGTTGCGCCCATAGAACAAAGACGCGGTACGATGCGGGCAGCGTTCTTCGAGCAGGCCGATACGCCCGCCCGAGTCGCGGAAGAGGACGAGGCTCTCCCCCATCAACCGCACGCGCTGGGGAGAGGAATCCGGTTTCGCAATCGCATCGGAAAAGGCCGCCGGAATCCAATAGCGACGCATCAGCTCGCCCATCGGCGTGCCCGCTCCGACGCGCGTCAACCGTTCATTGTCTTCGAGCGACAGCACGCTTCTGTCAGATCCTTTCCGGGAAGCGGATGATGAAATTCCCGGCGTTGGGCAGCTTCACCTTGGGCAATGAATCTTTGTTCATCACGTCGTTCGGCCCGATGATCCTGTTGAGATTGAGAAGATAGGCCGTCAGCGCATAGACCTCGTTGTCGGTCAGCGAGTGGGGCGCGTTGTAGGGCATCGCGCGGCGGATGAAATCGAAGATCGTCGTGGAATAGGGCCAGAAATTGGCGATCGACTTGCCGCCGTCGAGGCTCGCGCGCGCGGGGCCTGGCGTCAGCGCGCCGCCGACGCCGCCCGTGGCGCCTTCGCCGTGGCAGGCGGCGCATTTCGCGGCGAAGATCGGCGCGCCTTGCACCGAATTGCCGTTGCCGTCCGGCAATCCCGTGCCGTCGGGAAAGATGGTGATGTCCCACGCTTTGAGATCGTCCGGTGTGATCGGCTTGCCGAGATTGGGGAGTTCGGCCGCGAACGCGCCGGCCGCAACGAGAGCGATGGCGCTGCCGAGCGCGAGCTTACGCGTAGACATGATTCACCTCGCCACGATTGCTGACGCCCCAACTGGTGATGGCGTTGAAATGCTGGCTCGGGAAGGCGCCCACATCGGGCGGCCGCGAAGTCTGCCCGCGCAAGGCGACGAAGTCCGCGCGCAAGGGCTGCACATTGCCGCCTTCGTCCCAGGCGCGGCTTTGCAGCACGGCCGGGCCGCCATTCCAACGCCACGGCATGCGGAAGCGCGTGAACGCTTTGGGCAGCACGGGATCTTGCAGCGCCGCTTCGCCCCAGCTCTGGCCGCCATCGGCGGAGATCATCACCTTGGTGATCCGCCCGGTGCCCGAATAGGCGACGCCGGTCACTTCATAGATGCCCGGATCTTTCAGCGCGAGGCCCGGGGAGGGCGAGGTGATAAAGGATTTCACCTCTTGCAGGAAATAGAAGCGATAGGCTTTCCCATCGGGAAGGATCTGCGAATAGGTGCGCGATTCGTAATAGCTCATCGTCGGTTGGTCGGTGAGCTGGAGCCGGCGGATATATTTGACGTTCATGTTACCTTCGTAGCCCGGCAGCCACAGACGCATCGGATAGCCTTGGCCAGGCTGGATGCGCTCGCCGTTCTGGTACATGGCGATCATCGCGTCATCGAGCGCTTTGGCGACCGGCACGCTACGCGTCAGCCTCGGGGAGTCGGCCCCTTCGGCGATGATCCATTTCGCTTTCGGATCGATGCCGGTTTCTTCCAGCAATGTAGAGAGCAGAACGCCCGTCCATTCCGAGCATGACGCAAGACCGTGCAGCGCGGTGACGTTCGCCTGGATCGGGGTGTTCGAGAACAGAGGCGCGGAATTGCCGCCGCATTCGACGAAGCCGATGCGCGACACTTTGGGATAGCGCGCCAGGTCTTCCAGCGTGAACACCAGCGGGCGCTTTACGAGACCATGGATCACCAGCCTATGTTGCGCCGGATCGATATCGGGTACGCCGCCATGGCAGATGGTGAAGTGCAGCCCGTTCGGTGTGATGATGCCGTTCAGCAGATGATGCGGCGTGCGCGCACGCGTGTTGCGCGGCAGATTGTTCGGATTGTCGACCGCGCGCACGACATCCTTCTCGAAACGCGATGGCACCTGATAGGGCAACATCAGCGAGCCCGGCGCGTTGGTCCATGCGGGGTCGACCATCGGTTCGGCCGCGGCCGATGTCAGCGAGCCGTCGACTCCGGTCGCCGCCGCGCCCGCCAGCATCATCCCGCGCCCGAGCAGCGCCCGGCGATGCAGCAAGCCGTTGCCCGCGACGATCTCCGGCTGATATGCGCCTAAGTCTGTTCGCCTTTTTGCCATCGCACCCTCCGTGCCCGCGGGGCCGTGAATCCCCGCAAATATCGAAGCTAAGCCTAGCGCATCGGGCGCATCGGCGAAACGTGTCTGACCAGATTGTGCGCGCGTAAGCCGAGGGATAGCCTCACGCCAAGGTCCGAACATCGGGGAGGAACATCATGCGGAAGTGGATGACGATTTTGGCGCTGAGCGCCGCCATGACGGCAGCGTTCACTATGGTTGGACATCACGGTTTTGCGCAAAGCGCGCCGGCCGGCGATCCCAATGCCGCGCCCAATCCCTATCGCGAGGATGCCGGCTGGGCGAAGCTGATGAAGGGACGCAAATGGGGCGCGGTGTCGGCCGTCGATATCGACCGCGACGGTAGAAGCGTCTGGGTGTTCGACCGCTGCGAAACGGCGGACGATTGTTCCTGGACCGCCAATCTCAACCCGATCCAGAAATTCGACGCGACGGGCAAGCTCGTCGCCAGCTTCGGGCGCGGCATGTTCAACTATCCGCACGGAATCTATGTCGACGCGCAGAACAATCTTTGGGTCTCCGATGGCCGCGCCAAGAACAACGGCAAGGGCCATACGGTGATGAAGTTCTCGCCCGACGGAAGACTGTTGCTGACGATGGGAACGCCCGGCGTTCCGGGCAACGATGCGACGCATTTCAACGCGCCCTCCGACATATTGCTGGCGCCCGACGGCTCTATCTTCATCGCCGACGGCCATGGCGGCGAAACCAATGCGCGCATGGTGAAGTTCGACAAGGACGGAAAATTCCTCAAGAGTTGGGGCAAGAAGGGCACCGGGCCTGGCGATTTCGATGCGCCGCATGGTCTGGCGATGGATTCGACCGGGCGTCTCTTCGTCGCGGATCGCGGCAACAGCCGCATCCAGATCTTCGATCAGGAAGGAAAATTCCTCGTCGAGTGGCGGCAATTCGGCCGACCTTCCGGCATCCACATCACCAAGGACGACATCATCTATGTCGCCGATTCCAATTCGAGCGAGAAGATCAACCCGCCGTTCAAGCAGGGCATCCGCGTCGGCAGCGTCAAGGACGGCAAGGTGACGGCCTATATTCCGTGGGCCGAGACCAACACACTCGAAGGCGTCGCCGTGGACGCCGCCGGTAACGTCTATGGCGGCTTCACCAACACGCTGAACTTCAGACGGTTCGTGAAGAAATAGCACCACGCAAGAGGCCGCATGGTGGCCGAAGAAAACCGCAAGCCCATGCTCCGGCGCGATCTCATCGCGCTGATCGGCGCCGTGGGCGGGGCTGCCACCATGTACCAGGCCATGACCGCGCTCGGCTTCGCCGCCGAGTCCGATTACAAAGGCCCCTTCAAGCTCGACGGCGATCCGAAAGGCGCTTCCGTTCTGATCCTGGGCGCCGGACTCGCCGGGCTGGTCGCCGCTTACGAGCTCGGCAAAGCAGGTTATCGCGTTCAAGTTCTCGAATATGAGAACCGCGCTGGCGGGCGCTGCTGGACGTTGCGCGGCGGCGACCGCTTTACCGAAATCGGCGGCGCGGAGCAAAGATGCGAGTTCGACCGCGGGCTTTATTTCAATACCGGCCCGTGGCGCATTCCCTATCATCACCGGGCGCTGCTCGATTACTGCAAGCGGTTCGGCGTGGCGCTCGAGCCCTTCGTGCACGTCAATCACAACGCCTATGTGCATGCCAAGGACGCGATGGGCGGCAAGCCCCAACGCTACCGGCATGTCGAAGCCGATTTCCACGGCCATGTCGCCGAGCTGCTCGCCAAAACGATCAACCAGAACCAGCTCGACGCTAGGGTGACGCGGGAAGATCAGGAAAAGTTGCTGGAACATTTGCGCGTGTGGGGCGCGCTCGACCGCAATTACGCCTATGTGAAAGGCGAAATCTCCAGCGACAGACGCGGCTTCGACAAGGATCAAGGCGCTGGTCTCCCCGGTGAGCCCGAGCCGTCGCAGCCGCTTCAGCTCTCCGACGTTCTCAACATGGGCCTATGGTCGCAATTCGGCTCGCGCCACGAATATGACTATCAATCGCCGCTGCTTCAGCCGGTGGGCGGCATGGACGCAATCGTGCGCGGCTTTCTGCGCGAGGTCGCAAGCGTGGTCCGCCTGAACTCCAAAGTGATTTCGATCCGGCAGGACGGCAATGGCGTGACCGTCTCCTATGAGGACACGCGACGCGCCGGCACGCAAACCGCGCGGGCCGATTGGTGCCTCTGCACGATCCCGCTCACCGTGCTGTCGAAGATCGAGATGAATGTGGGCCCGCCGATGCGGTCGGCGATCTCGGCGGTGGGGTACAGCAGTTCGCTAAAGGTCGGGTTGCAATTCAAGCGCCGTTTCTGGGAGGAGGACGAAGCGATCTATGGCGGGATCAGTTTCACCGATCTTGCTGTCCGGCAGATTTCCTATCCCAGCAACGACTATCATAGCGCTAATGGCATCGTGCTCGGCGCCTATCCGGGTGGCACCTACGCCCGCGAATTTGCCGCGCTGGAGCCTCAGGCACGCGTGCGCCGCGCCGTCGAACTTGGCGCCGCCATCCATCCGCAATATGAACGCGAATTCGAGAACGGCATCTCGGTCGCGTGGGACCGCATCGCTTCCGCGCAAGGCGGTTTCGCGACGTGGCCGGATGGGGTGCGCGCGCAGCATTACGCAAATCTCTGCAGCTTCGATGGCCGCATTGCGCTGGCCGGAGAGCACGCCTCTTATCTAAGTGCCTGGCAGGAGGGCGCGGTGCTGTCGGCGCTCGACACCGTCGGCCGCCTGCACCGACGCGTGCTGGCCGGATAAATCGCCGTTCGTTCTGGCGCGTGGCCTATCTGTGATAGGGTGCCCGCCGTAAGGACCTTCGAGGACAGGATGATAGGCAGAGTATTAGCGCGGCCGGGCACATTACTGCTGAGTCTGTTTGTGTTGGGCGTCGCGTCCACGGCAGCAACGGCGCAGTCGCCGTTGGACGCATGCTTCAGCATCGATGCCAGGACATCGGCCGATCTTCGGATCGAGGGCTGCACGCGGCTTCTTGAATCCGGAACTTTGCCGCCAAGCAGCCGCGCCATGGCATTCCAGAACCGCGGCACCGCCTTTCTCGGCAAGGACGATTTCGACCGCGCCATCGCGGATTACGACCAGGCGATCAAATTGGACCCCGATTACGCCAATGCCTTCAATAGCCGCGGTGTCGCCTATCAGAACAAGGGCGACCACGAACGCGCGATGCAGGATTACGATCAGGCGATTCGACTCGCTCCCGAAGATGCCAACGCCCTCAATGGCCGCTGCTGGCTGCGCGCGGTGGTGGGGCAATTCCAGGGCGCTTTGGCCGATTGCAATGAATCGCTTCGGCTGAGACCGAACAGTTCCAACACATTGGATTCGCGCGGGTTCGTTTATCTCCGGCTTGGCCGCTGGGATGACGCCCTGGCCGATTCCGATGCGGCTGTGCGGGCCAATCCAGGCAACGCCTGGGCGCTTTTCGAACGCGGCATCGCCAAGCACCGCAAGGGCGACCTTACGGGTGGCGACGCCGATATTGCGGCTTCGCGCGCGCTCGATCCGAAGGCGGAGATGGAACTCACCGGCCTCGGCATGACGCTGTAATTTTTAGGGCTTCACCGTCGCGCCGGCGAGCTCGGCGACCGCGCCCAGCGTCGTCTGCGCCGCATTGAGGCCGAGCTTAAAATCGGCATCGGTAAAGTTCGCGAAGAGGTCGGTCGGCTGGTGCCAATGCGGATCCCAGCCGCTGCCGATATGAATGCCGCGCTCGTTTTCGCCTAAAGAAATGGCGGCGACCTCGTCCATGAACGGCGTCGAGTCGGTGTTGGTCATGTGGCTGCCGACGGCGGCCGGATAGTCGGTGGCGTAGCGCTCATTGGCGGCGTGCAGCGCCAACGCCAAGCTTTGCGATTGCGCCGCGAATCTGGAAATTGCCTGGAATTCGATGTTCACGTCGGCTTCGGGGCGCTGTTCGGGCGCCACTGTGCCGTCGGCGCGCCGTGATCGAACAGCATCATGTCGTGCTGGATCATGCCGAGCCATTTCGGTTCGGGATATCGGCCCGAGCCCGCGGGTTCTTCCTTGCCTTGCAGGGCGCTCCGCTGCTCGACATAGACGCGCGCGCCGTTCAGGCCCGTCTCTTCATTGTTCCAGAGAATGAACCGGTTCGAACGCTCGGTCTGAACGTCCGCGGCGCTGAATATGCGCGCCAGCTCCATCACCAGCGCGGTGCCCGAGCCGTCATCATTGGCGGCCTCGCCGAAGCCGCGCCCATCCATATGGGCGGAGACGATGTACATCTCATCGGGGCGCGTCATGCCGATCTTGGTGCAATAGACTTCCTGGCGCTCATTGCCCGACGGCTCTTGCATATTTAGCGCGCGCAAGCGTGCATCGGGTTGGATGTCGGGATCGACGTTCGGCGCCGCCGCCGTGACGGAGCCGCGTTGCCGTACGCCGCCGACCATGCGCGGGACATCGCCGGGACCGCGCGGCGTGCCGACCGGTACCGTCGGCGCCGGCGGGGGAGGCGGCGGATAGATATAGGTCAGGCGCTCGGTGTTGGTGCAGCCGTAACTTTTCAGCTGCGCCTCGATCCAATCGACGGCGGCGCGGTTGCGATCCGTTCCCTGCCGCCGGTCGCCGAATTGGGTGAGGCCATTGATGGTCGTCCTGTATCTTTCGAGATCCAGGCGCTCGACCAGCATGCCGGGAGAATTTCACGCGAGCGGCGTGGGCCCGGCGGGAGCATCGTCTTGCGCAGGACGCCCGGAGCCGGCCAAGTGGACGGCAATAGCGCCGGCCGTGAGCGCGAGCAGAAGGGCGCCGGTCAGCAGCGCGCGCATTTAGAACGACGGCGTCTTCTCTTCCGGCATCGTGCCGAAGGTCGAGCCCTCGTGGAAATCGCGGTTGTTCTCGGCGCAGACGACTTCCATCAACTCTTTGACGCGATTGGGACGGTAATAGCCCATTGCCTTCCACGGCATGGCGAAGGCGCCGGGGTCCTCGACGCGGATGACGAATTCGATGCCTTTGCCTTTGTCGTCCTCGATCAGGCGATAGCGCTCGGTCACGTGAAGCTTGTCACTGTGCGGCGTGCCCCAGGTATCGACGACCGAATATTTGTGCGTCTTGATGCCGATCGTGTCGACCACCAGCGTGTCGCCGTCCCAGCGCCCGATGGAATCGCCGAACCAGGACGGCTTCACATTGTCGGCGTGCTTCTGAGCGAAGTGGATCTGCCGCACCAGATGATCGCGCTGATAGATGATGAGGAGCTTGTCCTTGGCCTGCACGAATTGCACCGCCTCGCGCAGGTTCAGGATTTGCGGTACCGCCACCGGCCAGCAGGAATCGTCAGCCTGGAAGATATGCTCGAGCCGCATTTCCTTCACCGCGTTTTCCTTGACCACTTCGCGCGTCCACGGCAGCAGGAATGGATTGTCCCAATTGCCAGCGATGATCTCGCCCGCGTCGGGGCCGGTCACGGGTAATTTGGTGATGGGTTTGCCCTCATTGTCGCCGGGCACGGGCAGGAATTCTGGTTCTGGTGCGCGTGTCCATACGCCGTTGAAATCCGGCAGATCCTCGGCGCCGGGATTTGTGGCGGCGAAAAGCGTAGCTGAAGCGGCGCTCAATAGTAGGCCCGCCAACAGGCTCCTCGCGATCCATCTCGGCATAGGATTCTCCATCAAAACGCTGGGGTTTTCTCTTCCGGCATGGGGCCGAAAGTGGTGCCCGCCTCGAAGTGGCGATTGTTCTCGGCGCAGGCGACTTCCAATATGTCTTGCACGCGGTTGGGGCGGAACATTGCGACGGCCTTCCATGGCGCCGTGAAAGTGCCCGGATCATCGACTGTGAACACGATTTCTATGGCTTTACCGTCCGCGTCGTTGATCAGCCGGTAGCGCTCGACGACGTGGAGCTTTTCGGTGTGCGGCGTGCCCCACGGATCGACAACGTGAAGCGCGTGGGTGACTTGCCCGATGGTGTCCACCACCAGCGTGTCGCCTTCCCAATGACCGACCGATTCTCCGTACCAGGACGGTTTCGGATTTTTGCTGTGCGGTTGGTTGAGATAGATGGTGCGCCATTGATGATCGCGCTGGTGGATGAAGAGTATCTTGTCCTTGGTTTGTATGATCTTGGCCGGGTCGCGCAGATTGAGGATTTGCGGCAGGCCCGACGGCCAGCAGGAATTGCTCGCCGTGTAGACGTGGTCGAGCGCGATCTCCTGTTCGGCATTCTTCCTCACCACCTCGCGCGCCCAGGGTTGCAGGATCGAATTGTGGTAATCGCCCGCCATGATCTCTTCGGCGTCTGTGTCGCTCACCGGCTTCTTGACCAGCGGGTCGGCATTGGGGCCGGTCACGGTCAGCTTGACGAGCGGCACAGAAATTTCGCCCGGCACCGGAAAGAAGTAATTGTCGGGTGAGCGAGCCCACATGCCGGAAAAGTCCGGCACCGCTTTCGGTGCGGGCGCCGGTGCGGCGGCGGTCACCGAAGCGGCAATCGCGCACAGCGCGGCGCTCGCGAGAAGGCTCCTGATCGCAAAAATTCTCTTCATAACGTAACCATAGCAAATAGCGGCTGACACAGGGCTGACAGGACGGTGACCTATGGCACCTTTACGCCTGCATCATTGGGCCCGGCGCCTTCAGATATTGGGTGGTGATCGCCTGCGCCGACCAATAGGCGAGGGCGGCAAGCAATCCCGTCGGATTGTAGCCCGGATTCTGCGGGAAGACGGCGCCGCCCATGACGAAGAGATTGCTCGCCTCCCAATTCTGCAGATACCGGTTCACCACGCTGGTCGAGGGATCGGTGCCCATGATCGCGCCGCCCGTATGATGCGAGGACTGGCCGGAGATGTTGTCGAAATTGCCGGTGCGTGGATTGGGATTGCCGAGGATTTTGGCGTTGGCGGCGCGCGCGACCTCCATCACTCTGTCGGTCAGGAACACCGACATCTTCCGGTCGTTTTCGGAATAGTTGAACGTCATCCGCACCAGCGGCCGCCCGATCGCGTCCTTATAGGTCGGATCGAGGTCGAGATAATTGGTGCGCCACGCATAGGACGTCCCATGCGCGCTGATCGCGAAATTATGGTTGTACCAATCGGTCGTCGCCTTCTTCCATTCCGATCCCCAGCGCGGCGTACCCGGCGGCGTCGCGCGCACCTGGATCGGCCGTCCGCCGCTCATCGAGGGATAAAGATAGCCGCCGCCGAAGAAGCCAAGCCCGGCATGATCGAAATTGTCGCCCTGGAAATCATCGACCGAGGCCGGGTTGGCGCCGGTGCCGATGAAGGGATTGATCTCCTGCTCGACGAAAAGCTGCACGTTCGACATGGTTTGCAGGCAGAAATTCTTGCCGACCACGCCCTTGCCGCTATTGGGGTCGTAAGGCACGCCGATGCCCGCACTCAGCAGCAATGAGACATTGTTGAACGGATAGGCGCAGAGCACGACCATATCCGCCGGCTGTTCGATCTCTTCGCCGGTCTGGCGGTTGATATAGATGACGCCGGTGACCTTCTTCGCCTGCCGGTCGTAGACGAGATTTTTCACATAGGAATTGGCGCGCAGCTCGAATTTCGGGTCCGCGTTGAGCACCGGCATCAGGCAGATATTCGGGCTGGCCTTGGAATTGGACTCGCAGCCGAAATATTCGCAATGGCCGCAATATTGGCAGGCGCCGAGTGTCTGGCCCTCGGGATTGGTGTAGGCCGTGCTGACATTGGAGGACGGCGTCGGGAAGGGATGCATGCCGACTTTCTTCGCCGCTTCCGTGAAGATGAGACCCGCCTGGGACATGATCAGGGGCTTGGTCGGATATTCATCGGAGCGCGCGCCTTCGAACGGGTTGCCGCCCTCCTGGAACTGGCCCTTGAGATTGCCGGCCTTGCCCGACGTGCCGCACAGTTTTTCGAAGCGGTCGAAATGGGGCTCGAGCTCGTCATAGGTGACGCCGAAATCCTGAATCGTCAGGTCGGCCGGAATCGCGTTGCGTCCATAGCGCTCGGTCAGATGCGTCTTCAGCACGAGCTCCGAGGGCAGAGTTCGCCAAGTGACGCCGTTCCAATGTGTCCCTGCGCCGCCGACGCCGTCACCCATCGGAAAGGCGCCCCAACGCCGCATCGGCGCCGCCGTCTCGTTCGGCATGTGGCGCATGGTCAGCGTCTCGGTGGCGGTATCGAGCATCAGCTGATGGCGCAGCCGGTATTTCAGTTCGTCACGGATTCCGGGAAGCGCGAAATCTTCTTTCGGCGAACGGTTGGCGCCGCGTTCGAGTCCGACGACGGTAAGCCCCGCCTTGGTCAGCTCGCGCGCCATGATCGAGCCGGTCCAGCCCATACCGACCAGAACCGCATCGACCGATTTCATCTTGGTGGCCATGATGCGTGTCCTTTAGGAGAAGTCGGCGATGGATTGGGGTTCGATACTGACCTTCTTGCCGCGATATTCTTCGGCCTTAGCGGCCCATGTCGCGGGCAGACCCGGATAGCCGACCATCCGCCACGACGCCTTGTTGCGGTTGCCGCCATAGATCGGATCGGCGAAGAAACCTTCCATCGCCGATTGCAGCACGGCATCGAAGAAGATCTTCGACTCGATCCCGGCGAACTCCGCTTTGCCTTGCTCCATCTGGGTCAGCGCTTCGGCGCGCTGCGTAGGCTCGAGCCGGTCGAATTCCTTGCCATAGGTCTTGGTCGTCCAGGCGTTCGTCGCGGCGATGCCGGCGGCGAAATATTCGCGCGGCGACAGCGGAAGCTGATAGCCATATTCGGGCTTTGTTTGCAGGAACGGGCCGCTGCGATACATCCGCGCGCCGCCGCCCCAGGCGCCCGCGAGCTGGCGGTCGATATAGGTGACGAGACCGCAATCAGTGCCCGACGGCGACAGATCGTCCGCCGGGATGATGGTGTCGTAGCAGGCGGAAAGGAACGCGGCTTCCGTCGCCGTCAGCGTGAGCATCGGCTCGGGTGCGGCCGCGGGCGCTGCGGCGGTCGTGGTTTCCTCGGCGCACGAGGCGAGGCCGCCCGCAAGCGCCGTCGCGGCGAGCGGGACGGCAACGCCAGCCCCTTTCAGGAAATCGCGGCGCGGGACGTCTTTATTCGCCATGCTGTCCTCCCTTGGCCGTGTCGATGCACGGGCATATAGCTGCAAAAATCATAGCATGAATCGGGCGTTTTGCGCGGGGGGCGGGGATGCCTGGAATCTCAGGGATTCCCGCTGCCTAGATTGGGATTGACGTAGATGATCCCGGGCCCGGCGGCAGGCTGCGAGCCCCATTCGCGCCAATAGATCGCGCCGACAGCGGCGGCGATGGCGAGGAACACGACGATTCTCGGTACGTTGCGATGCGACATGGGCGGACCCGAGCATTGGCCGCGTACGCCGTCAAGCGGGGCTGTTCGGTTACGCGTGGGGGTGGCATCATCGGTTGCCGGTTGGGGAGAAAGCCCGATGAAGGTTGCGTTACGGCTTGCTCTCGGTCTGGGGCTCCTCGCCTCCGCCGCCGATGCCGCCGAGATCAAGATGATCGCGTCCAACGCGGTCAAGGAAACCTATATCGAGCTCGTGCCGCAATTCGA
Organism: Alphaproteobacteria bacterium; assembly: GCA_009693985.1. GTDB lineage: Bacteria > Pseudomonadota > Alphaproteobacteria > Micropepsales > Micropepsaceae > CAIYRG01. The sequence goes on from SHWE01000010.1 coordinate 45,338, forward strand.
GAAGGCGACGGGGCACAAGGTTACGCTCTCCTGGGGTGGCACCGCCGACGTGATCCGGTGTGTAAACGCAGGCGAGGTCGCCGACATTGCGCTGGCGACATCCGAAGCCATCGATGCGCTTCTGAAGGGCGGCAAGCTCGTTGCAGGCTCGCGCGTCGATCACGTCAAATCCTTGACCGCCGTCGCGGTGCGCCAGGGCCTGCCTAAGCCTGACATCTCCTCGGGCGCAGCGCTTAGCCGCGCGCTCGTCGCGTCGAAATCCGTCGTCGTCTCCGGCGGGCCGAGCGGCACCTATATGCTTGAGCTATTCCAGAAGATGGGCATTGCCGATTCCCTGAAGGCGAAATTGACGCAAACACCGCCGGGTGCAGGGGTCGGTGATGCGATGGTAAAGGGCGCGGGCGATATCGGCTTCACGCAGGTCAGCGAATTTCTCCATGTGAAGGGCGTCGAGCTGGTCGGCCCGCTGCCGAAGGACGTCGAGCTTGTCACAACGTTCTCGTCGGGCCTGTTGCCCAACGCTCCACAACCCGAAGCGGCGAAAGCCCTGGTGCGCTTCCTAACCGCGCCTGCGACGGCAGCGGTGGTGAAGAAAAACGGCCTGGAACCGAGCTGATCTAATAGCGCGTGTATTGCTTTTCTTCTGTGAGGTCCGAATTCAGCGCGGCGTTGATTTCGCCTTTGATACGGCCCCGTTCGTCATTCCGGTGATAGACGCTGCGCGCCAGCGCCACGAATTCGGCATCGAAACTTTGTGCCGCTTCCTTGGCGCGGATGTCGTCCTCGATGTCCCACAGCTTCTCGTTGACGCGTTTCAGCGCGGTTTTCAGGAACGCGAGTTTGGGGTTCTTGGCCTCAATTTCGGCCGCGGCAGGTAACAGCTGCTCCAGCTCGCGACGGACATTTGTGCGCGCGGCCTCCGCGCTCAGGCGCTCCGATTTGATCTCGAGAATCGTGATTTTGTCGAACAGCTCGCCCCAGGACACGAGAACGGACGGGTTCATGCGCCCCTCCGCGCAATCAACGCGCGCAACGCGTCTGCCATTTCGGAGATGGCTGCATCCCAATCGCCGGGGGCGGGCTGGCGGAACAGGCGCATGGTCGGATACCAGGGCGAATCGCTGCGTCCCAGCATGAAACGCCAATCGGGAAGATGCTTCAACACGACCCAGACGGGCCGCCCGAGTGCGCCCGCCAGATGCGCCGTCGCCGTGTCGGACGTCACGAAAAGATCGAGATTCTGCATGATGGCGGCAGAGTCGATGAATGAGTCGCTGCCTTCGTCGAACGCGCCCAGTGCCTCGATTTTCAGGCGCTCTTGCGCTTTCGCCAATTGATCGAGCCCGTGATTGCGTTGCAGGCAGATGAGGCGGGTTCCTGGGATATCGGCAAGCGGGGCCAATTTTTCGAGCGGGATCGAGCGCCCGCGGTCGATCTTGCCGAGCGGATTGCCCTGCCAGGTGATCCCGATCTTGAATCCGTGCATCCCCACCGTCTCGCGCCATTCCGCCGCCAGCGCCTCTTCGGCAAAGAGATAGGGAACCTCGTTCGGAATGTTTTCGAGCGCGACGCCCAAGCGTTCCGGCACGCTCATCAACGCGCATTGGAAATCGAAACGGCGCGTCGCGTCGCAGGAGCCGATCAGTTCTATGGAATCTGAGAAAGACCGGAACAGCCTTATGAGATTGGGATGGCAGAGGAACGTCACCTTGGCGCCGCCTCTCGCCAGCAGCGGCAGGAACCGCGCGAATTGGATCGTGTCGCCCAGGCCCTGTTCGGAGAACACGATGAGGCTCTTGCCCGCCAACGTCTCGCCGCGCCATTCGGGCGCCGACAGTTCGGGCCGGTCGAAGCCGCGTTCCGCCACGTCCCAGCGATATTCGAAATCGCGCCAGCCCTCTTTATAGCGCCCGTGCAGCAGCAGCGCCGAGCCCCGATGATAATGGGCTTCGGGAGAATCGGGCTTCGCGCCAAGCGCCGCATCATAGGCCGGAAGCGCTTCTTCGGGGCGCAGCGCATGCAAGAGGATATTCGCGCGCAACAGCAGCGCATGGGCGTAACCGGGGTTCAGCGCGATCGCTTTCTCCGCCCGGCGCAGCGCATCGTCGAGTCGCCCGCGCTCCATCAGCACATTGGCACAATTGAGATGCGCTTCGGCGGATTTTGGATCGCGTGCAATGGCACGCTCGTAGGAATCGAATGCTTCGTCTAAACGCTGCATCTCCAACAGGAGATTGCCGCGCGCGATGTGGAGGTCGGCGCGTTCGGGTTTCAATGCGATGGCTCTGTCATAGGAGGCCAAAGCGTCGTCGTGGCGCGTAAGACCCATCAGCGCCAAGCCGCGCGCGGCATGAAGGTCGGCGTTCTGACCTTCGAGCTTCAGGCCACGCTCGATATCGGCAAGCGCGGCGGCGGGATTTTTCAGCGCGCTCAAGATCGTCGCGCGATGAAGAATGGCCGGCACATAGGTGGGCGCGAGCTTGAGAAGCTTATCCACACTCGGCAACGCTTCGTTGTGGCGGCCAAGCGCGACAAGCACATTGGCGCGGTTGTGGAGCGCCGGGATCGATCCTGGATCAAGCCGCAGCGCGCGGTCGAAATAGGAAAGCGCGTCTTCGTGTTTTTCCAGATCGACCGCCGCCAGCCCGCGATAGATCAGCGCGTTGCCTTCGTTCGGCTGAAGCTTCAGCGCTCTATCGAGCGTCGCCGCGGCTTGTTCCGGCCGCTTGCGTTCCAGAAGCGCGTTGCCATGACTGACGAGCGCCTCCACCGAACGTGGATTGAGCGCAACGGCGCGCGCGAGATGCTTTTCCGCCTCGTCGAAATTCCCGAAATGGCTTTCCAGCGTCCCCAGCATGAAGAGGGCAAAGAAATTCGTGACATCCCGCGCGACCACCACACGCAGAAGCGCCGTGGCGCCGACAAGGTCGCCCGTTTGCGCGAGCCTTTGCGCGTGCGCTACCGCGTCATTTGTGTTGGCAAATTCGTTCATGCCTGCGTTTTTACACCCTCCCTCAAGGGGCGGGTAGGTTTTCAGACGCTCGGGATCATTTCTCGCAAGACCGGAAACAGATCGCCGAGCACGCTTGGCGGCCACGGAATAGCGAGCAGCTCATCGAACAGGACGTAAATGAATATGGTCATGACCGTAACCATCGGCAGCACGATCCGCCATGGCTCCCGGCCCTCGATCCGCATGAAGGCGACGACGAAGAGGGGCACGGTCGGAATGAGACCGATCGTCGCCATGGAAATCAGGAACCCGATCATCCAGCCGAAAAATATCGCGCCGCGGGTGAGCAATGTCTTGACCGGCAGATGGGTGATGCTGCTGGTGATGTCCATGTGCATCTTCTGCTGAACCATCGCCATCGCCTTGTCGCCCAGGCCTTCCGGTTTGACCGTAGCTCTCTTGAACAGATCGTTGGCGAGCGTCAGAAGGCAGAAACCTATCGCTCCGCCGCCGACGATGAGCGGAATGATCCGAGCCAGCGGATTCCACTGCACGGCTTCGGCCATCATCACGACGAAGAGAACCAGAAGGGAAATCGGCAGCAGGTTTTGCCAGGTGAATCGCGGCGCCTTGAAGTCCGACAGCATGCCCTTGATCCCGTTATGCGCCTTCACGTCTTGCAGCAAAGGTCGCAGCAGGCTGATCGCCGCCATCGTAAACATGATGAGGACGACCGGGCGCAACATCCATTCGGTGCCGTAACGCTGGATCGAGATGAACAGATAGCGCTCGAGAAACCCGCCCAGGATAAATCCTAGAACCAGCGGCGGCCGTGGCCATTTGAAATGCTTGAACGTCCAGCCGAGCACACCGAAGAACAACAGCGAATAAAGGTCGCCCCATTCGCGCTTGCCGGTGAAGGCGCCGATATAGACGAGGCACAATATGGGCGGAAGGATCAGCGAATAGCGCAAGGTCGCCAGCTTGGCGAATTGCCCGCTCATCATAAAACAAATTCCGGCGCCGAGAATGTTGGCGATCGCGATGCTCCACACCATCGAATAGGTGATGGCGAGATTCTTGGTCACCATGTCGGGGCCGGGCACCAGCCCCTGGATCAGAAACGCCCCGAGAAGAATCGCCATGCCGGCGCTTCCCGGCACCCCGAACACAACGGTCGGAATCAGGGCGCCGCCTTCGCGCGAATTGGTCGCGCTCTCGGCGGCGATCACGCCGCGCACGTCGCCCTTGCCGAAAGTCTGTTGCGCGCCCTTCTCGGTCCTCAACGCATGACCGTAGGACAGCCAGTCGATCACCGACGCGCCGATACCCGGCACCGCTCCCAGCACCGCGCCAAGCCCGGAACAGCGCACCACGAGAAACCAATTGTCGAAGCAATCCTTCACCCCCTGGTAAAGACCGGAGCTGAGGTTGAGCTTCTTGCTGATGGAGGTGATCGACGTGCGCCCGATCAACAGATCGCACAGCTCGGGCAGCGCAAAAACGCCTAGCGTCAATGGCACCAGCGGCAAGCCCTCCCAAAGGTAGAGCTGCCCCATGGTCCAGCGCAGCGTTCCCGTCTGCGGGTCGGAGCCGATCATCGCCAGCATCATGCCGAAACAGGCGGCGGTAAGACCGCGCAGCGGCGTGTTGCCCGACAGCACGGCAACCATCGAAATGCCGAACACCGCCATCGCCAGGAGTTCGGGCGATCCGATGTAGAGGATGAACGGCCTGATCACGGGCAGCATCAGCGCCATCACCGCCGCGCCGAATAGCCCGCCGAGAAGCGAGGCCATGTAGGAGGCGCCGAGCGCGCGGCCCGCCTCGCCGCGCTTGGTCATCGGATAGCCGTCGAGCGTCGTGGCGGCGGAGGACGCCGAACCCGGCGCGCCAAGCACGATCGCCGATATCTGATCGGAGGTGTTGTTAGTCGCCCCCAGTCCGAGCAGCAGCGCCATCGCGGTCGGCGGGTCCATCGCATAGGTGAAAGGCAGCAACAGAGCCGTACCGGCAAGGCCGCCGATCCCCGGCAGGATGCCGAGGAACAAGCCCATGCAGACGCCGAGAAAAAGGAAGGGAAGCGTGTGCGAATTGAAAACGAGAAAAAAAGCTTCGCCCGCAGCTTGCAGGATTTCCACAGATCTTCCCCCCGGCTTTGGCAGGAAGAGTGTTGCAACTCAGCTTGGACTGCAAGGCCGCGGGGCCAATTGGTGGAAAAACGCTTCGAGGGGCCACGCGGAATTGAGGATTTGCGTCTAGCGCAGTTGCGCGCCGTGATTGCGCGCCGCGTGCGCCTCAGCCGCGAGCGCCAAGCCCCAGACGAGGCCCATGACGATATAGAGATGACGCCAGTGGTTGGAATCGATGATGAGGCCCTCGACGACGTGCCCCGCAAAGGTTCCGAGCGCGACGATGAGCACGCCGCAATAGGCCGGATTCAGCTTCACGGCGCGGTAGCCGGTGCGCAGAGTCATGATCGTCAGGCCGACGAACCCGATCAGCGAAATCAAACCGCCCGACACGAATACGTTGGCATAGATGTTGTGCGGCATCAGGTGGAGGGCGGAAACGCGCGGCCATTGGTCGGGGCCGATGCCCAAAGGATAGTTCAACGCCATCCACATCGCGCCGCGCATGGAATCGAAACGCCCGCCCTCTTCGGCGTCGTAATCCTGCACGAGCTGGAAGCGCTGCACGAACAGCGATCGTATTTCTTCGAACGACAGCGCGATGGCGATGGCGATGGCGGCGATCACGGTCAGCATCAGCGTGAAGCCGACAAGCCGCGCGCGTTGCCGCGGCTCCACAGTCGCATAGGACAAGACCAGAAATATCCCGGCGCCGATAAGAAAATTTATCCACGCGCCGCGCGAGAAGCTCAAGAACAGTGCGATCAGCAGCACCCTAAACGCCGGCAGACTCCATAGCATCTCGACCGGCGGCCGCGTCGCCAAGCGATGCGCGAGCCGCCAATCTTGCGCGATGCGCGTTTACAACTGGTTGAACGGGCCATTACGAGTTCCG
>SHWE01000064.1 GCA_009693985.1 Alphaproteobacteria bacterium
ATCGATGTCGGCCGTCCGAAACCGCGCTCGCTCTATGCGCGGACGCATCGCGGATTGGTTCCGCGCGATGGCGAGCACATTCCATCGCTGAAAGATGTCATCGCCTGTGTGCGGCCGGCGAAGGATTTCCGTCTCTTCATCGAGATCAAGACCTCGCCCGAGAATCGCGCACTTTCGGCCGCGCCGGAAGAGACGGCCGAAGCCATCGTCGCTTTGCTGCGGGCCGAAAAATTCCTGAACCGAAGCGTGCTGGTCGGCTTCGATTGGCCGGCGCTCATCCATGCCAAGCGATTGGAGCCGAAACTTTTCTGCTGGTTCAGCACGTGGCGTAGGCGCACGCGCAAAGGCATAGCGGCGCCGTGGGCGGGCGGCTTCGATCCGTGGAAATTCGGCGGCTCGATCCCAGAGGCAATCAAACACGCAGGCGGCGACGGCTGGTTCGCCTCTTCCGCGCAAGCCGATGGGCGCTCAATCGCGGCAGCACATGATGCCGGTTTGAAATTCGGCGTGTGGACGGTGAACGGCGCGCGTTCCATGCGGAACCTCGCCAAGTTCGGCGCCGATGCGATCTGCACCGACCGCCCCGACCGTTTGCTACATGCCATCGAACAGAGCCGTCGATAGATAGCGTTCGGCGAATGAGGGAATGATCGTCACGATCTGCTTGCCCGCCATTTCGGGCCGCGCGCCGACTTCCAGCGCCGCCGCAATCGCGGCGCCCGACGAAATGCCGCCGGGAATGCCTTCGAGCCGCGCCGCGGCGCGTGCGGTCTCGAACGCGGTCTCGTTCGAGATGGTGACGACTTCGTCGATGATCTTCCTGTCCAATATATCGGGGATGAAGCCGGCGCCAATGCCTTGGATCTTGTGCGGGCCGGGCTGGCCGCCCGAAAGCACCGGACTGTCCTCGGGCTCGACGGCGATCATTCGCACCGATGGCTTCCTCGCCTTCAGCACTTGGCCGACACCGGTGATGGTGCCGCCGGTGCCGACGCCCGAGATCACCGCATCGACGCGCCCTGCCGTGTCGTTCCAGATTTCCTCCGCCGTGGTGCGGCGATGGATGTCCGGATTGGCGGGATTTTCGAATTGCTGCGGGATGATCGCATCGGGCGTGGTGCGCACGATCTCGTTGGCGCGCGCGATGGCGCCCTTCATGCCCTTGGCTGCTTCGGTCAGCTCGATCTCGGCGCCGAGCAGCATCAGCATCCGGCGCCGTTCGATGGACATGGATTCCGGCATCACCAGGATCAGATGATAGCCGCGCGCGGCGGCGGTGAAGGCGAGCGCGATTCCGGTATTGCCGCTGGTGGGCTCGACCAGCACGGTCTTGCCCGCACTTATCTTTCCTTCGCGTTCCAGCGCGTCGATCATGGCGACGCCGATGCGGTCCTTGACGCTGGAGATCGGATTGAAGAATTCGAGCTTGAACAGCAGATCGGCTTTGACGCCTGCGGCTTGCGGCATCCGCGCCATGCGTACGAGCGGCGTATCGCCGATGGTTTCGGTGATCGAATTGTAGATGCGTCCGCGGCCGGGCTTTCTATCGGGCATGCTGTCTCCTCAACGGCGCTCAGATGATGAAATCGGATGCCGCATCGGGTTGCTCCGGCTGGCCGCAATCGAGCCCCGTCGCGCGGGCCCGCTTGCAGATGTCTTCGATGGTGATTTCGTCGAGCTTCTTCATCACGTCTTCCTGCAAGGACGCGATCATCGGCACCACCACGCGGCGGCCGAGCTCCGAGCCGCCGTCGAAATTCTCTTCGGCGTCGTCGAGGCTCATGGCGATGCGCACCACGTCGCCGACGCTGATGCGCCGCCGCTCGCGCGCCAGCCGATAGCCGCCGCGCGGCCCGCGCACGCCTTTCAGGATTCCGGCGCGCACCAATTGCTGCATCACCTGTTCGAGATAACGCTGCGGCACACCCTGGCGCGCGGTGATCTCCTTCGCCTGCACGGGCTCGGGGCGCGCGTTGTAGGCGATGTCGATGACGGCCTCGAGGGCCAACAGAGTTTTACGGGAAAGCCGAAGCATCTCGTTCCCTTTTAAGTGCCGAGGCCGGTCGAGCCGAAGCCCGCCGCGCCGCGCGCCGTAATTGTGAGATCGGCGGTCTCAAGCCATTCGACACGCGCATGTTGCGCCACCACCAATTGCGCGATCTTCATGCCGCGCGCGATTGCGAAGGGCGCGTTGCCGTGATTGATCAGGATCGCCATTACCTCGCCGCGATAATCGGAATCCACGGTGCCAGGTGCATTGAGCACGGTGATGCCGTGGCGCAGCGCGAGGCCAGAACGCGGCCGCACTTGCGCTTCGAAACCTTCGGGGACGGCCAGCGCGATGCCGGTGGGCACGGCTTTGCGTTCGCCCGGATTGATCGTCATTTCGGCGTCGATGGCCGCCAGAAGATCGAGCCCCGCCGATCCCGCCGTCGCGTAAGACGGCAGCGCAAGACCCTCCGCATGGGCAAGGCGTTGAATCGCGATTCTCATGCCGCGTGCTTTCCGAGTTTCTCGGCGATGCGCGCGACGAGCCGCGTCGCCACGTCGGTTTTGGACATTTCGGGCCAGGAATCCGTGCCGCTCGCGCTCAACAGATGCACGCGGTTGCGGTTCGCGCCCATGATGCCGGTGCTGACATCGTTGGCGATGATCCAGTCGCAGCCTTTGCTCGCGAGCTTGGCTTTCGCGTTGGCGATCAGATCGTCGGTCTCGGCGGCAAAACCGATGACGAGAGACGGCCGCTTGGCGCCATGGCGCGCGAGCCCGGCGAGAATGTCCGGGTTTTCGGTCAGCGCGATGTTGGGCACCGCGTCGCGCTTTTTCAGCTTCGCATTGGCGGCATTGACGGGACGCCAATCGGCGACGGCCGCGCTGCACACGGCGATGTCGGCCGGAAGCTCGACTTCGCAGGCGCTCCACATCTGGCGCGCGGTTTCCACCTTCACCAGCTTCACGCCGGGCGGCGGCGCCAGCTCCACCGGACCCGAGACGAGAACGGTGTTCGCGCCGGCCTGTGCCAGCGCCGAGGCGATGGCATAACCCTGCTTGCCCGAGGAACGATTGGCGATGAAGCGCACCGGATCGATCGGCTCATGCGTCGGGCCCGCTGTCACCAGCGCCTTGAAGCCGGACAGCAGCGTTTCCGCGCCGAGCAGGCTTGCGATGCGGTCGGCGATCTCGTCGGGCTCGGCCATGCGGCCCGGACCGAATTCGCCGCACGCCATTTCGCCGTCATTGGGTCCGACCACATGGATGCCGTCGGCCATAAGCGCCGCCACATTGCGCTGCGTCGCGGCATGGTTCCACATCCGCACATTCATGGCGGGCGCGAGCAGGACCGGCTTGTCGGTCGCCAGCAGCGCCGTCGAGGCAAGGTCGGGCGCCAGGCCCGAAGCGAGCTTGGCGATCAGATCGGCGGTCGCGGGCGCCACCACGACGAGGTCGGCGGAGCGGGAGAGGGCGATATGGCCCATTTCGGCCTCGGTCGTGAGGTCGAACAGCTCCTGATAGACCTTGTCGCCGGTCAGGCTGCCAATGCTGAGCGCCGTCACAAAATGCCTGCCGCCTTCCGTCAGGATGGCCCGCACCGACACGCCACGCTCCCGCAAACGCCGGATCAGCTCGAGGCTCTTGTAAGCCGCAATGCCGCCGCCGATGATGAGCAGGACGCGTTTGCCCTCGATGCCCAGGTCAGTCTCCGTGTAAAACCCGAATTTCTAAGGGAGTATATTGGGAATAACTCAAACACAATGTAGTATTTCTCAGATGCGGACTTCAAGACTGTACAAATAATGGGACGCCTTATCGCAATCGCCTGTGCGCCCGCCAAACGGGCCCCCCTGGTCGAGCAGCCCGAAGCCCTGGTCTCGGTCGCGGGAGGCATCGCGGGCGACGTGCGCGGGCCCAAACGGGGGCGCCAGATCACCATGCTTTTCCGCGAAGGCTGGGAGGCGGCCTGTCTGGACCTGGGTGCGGCGCTGCCCTGGGTGACGCGGCGCGCCAATCTCCTGGTCGAAGGCGTGGCGACCCCGCGCGAAGGCGGCCGGCTCGCCATCGGTGGCGTCATCCTCGAAGTGACGGGCGAGACGTACCCCTGTCATCTGATGGAAGCGGCCCATCGTGGTTTGCGCGAAGCGCTGACTCCCGATTGGCGCGGCGGGGTGACGTGCAATGTCGTCACCGGCGGCACCATCGCGGCGGGCGATGCGGTGGAATCTCTTCCGTGACGATCACCTCCCCGCGCGAAATTCTCGATTTCTGGTTCAAGGAAACGAAGCCGGAGCAACGCTTCAAAGCCGATCCGGCGTTCGATGCCGTGGTGAAAGCGCGTTTCGAAGAAACGTGGCGCGCCGCGCGCGAAGGGCAGTTGAAGGATTGGGAAGCAAGTCAGAACGGCACGCTGGCGCTTCTCATCCTGCTCGATCAATTCCCGCGCAACATGTTCCGTGGGCAAGGGGAGTCGTTTGCCACCGATGCGCTAGCGCGCGAGGTGGCCAACCACGCCGTCGGACGCGGCTATGATCTGGAAGCGCCGGTTCCAATCCGCAGCTTTTTTTTACTTGCCGTTCATGCATTCGGAAAATCTTGCCGATCAGGAACGCTCGGTCGTGCTCACCAAAGAACGGCTGGGCGAGAGCCATTTCTCCTATCCCTATGCGCTCTCCCACAGCGCCGCGATCCAGCGTTTCGGGCGGTTCCCGGCGCGCAATAAGGCATTGGGGCGTGCAACCACTCCCGAGGAAGCGGCGTTCCTAGAGGCCAACCCGGCGGGGTTTTAATACTCCCGTTACCATAAACGGTTCTAATTCCCGGGCGATTCGAAAGGTATCCCATGGGCGCCCAGGAGACATGCCGGCTTGCCGCCGAGCTTACCGAGGAATTCGGAAGCGTGGTCGGACGCGTCGCCGAGCGCGCCATCGCCACCTTTGAAGCCGACGGCCTCATCGAGCGCGCGCATATCTGGCGCGTATTGTAGGCGATCCTTTCGGACATCGAAGCCAAGCGCATCGATCCCTACGCGCCGATCGCCATTCACTAGCCCTTCGGCCTTGCTTTAGGCGCATAGCCACAGCCAAGATCGCCCTCTTGGCGAGGAGAACAATGGCGCTCGATCCTTCCGTGCAGGCGATGTTCGACCAGTTCCCGAACATGGCGAATTATCCGAGGTGGGAACTCTCGCCCGCCGAAGCGCGCCAGGCGTTCAAACAATTCTATCAAATCGCAATGCCGCCCGCGGTCGCCATCGGCAAGACGGAGAATATCCACGCCCCTGGCACGGCCGGCGAACTTCCCTTGCGCATCTACACGCCAGTCGCGGCGGGAGGCGAGTCGCTGCCCGCCATCGTGTTCACCCATGGCGGTGGCTTCGTTGTCGGCGATCTGGATTGCTACGACACGCTTTGCCGCAATCTTGCGAACGATGCGGGCGCGCGCGTGATCGCGGTCGATTACCGGCTGGCGCCAGAACATCCGTTCCCCGCCGCGGTCGAGGATTGCTTTGCCGCGCTGAAATGGATCGAGGCGAACGCGCCCGATCTCGGCGTCGATCCCAATCGTATCACGGTGGCGGGCGATTCCGCCGGCGGCAATCTCGCCGCCGTGATGTGCCTGCTCGCCAAGGAGAACAAGGGCAATCCCCATATCGGATTTCAGCTCCTGATCTATCCCGCGCTGGGTTACGGGCTCGGCGGTTCCGAAGAGAGTTTCGCGGAAGGCTATTATCTGACGGCCAAGACCATCGACTGGTTGATGGCGCATTATCTTCCGAAAGACTCGGACCGCTCCGATCCCCGTATCGCGCCGGTGGCGGCGAAGGATTTTGCAGGACTGCCGCCCGCCTATATCGTCACTGCTGGGTTCGATCCGTTGCGCGACGGCGCGATCCTCTACGTCGATAAGCTCAAAGCGGCGGGCGTGCCGGTCACCCATATCGATTATCCGACGATGATCCACGGCTTCATGAACATGCAGGCGTTCATTCCGGTCGGGAGCGAAGCGCTCGCCGCCGCCGCGCAGGCCGTCAAAAATGCTCTGGGATAGACACTCGATTTGAGAACCGCCTCGAACTGAACGAACGGCACACGCAAAAAGAAACGGGCGGGAAATCTCCCGCCCGTTTTGCTTTGGCTTCCGAAGGTTTCAGCGCTTGCCGCTGTAGAGGCGTTGCGCGTTTTCCATCGCGATCTTGCGGCGCAAATCGGGCGGCATCTGGTCGAGCAGGAGCGCGTTCTGCTGCGAGCGCGCCAACGGTCCCGTTGCCGGCGGATCGAAATGCTGATCGCTGCCGATCAGGAAGCGGTCGGGGAAATCGGAATAAAGCTTCATCCATTCGGGCTTGATCTTGCCGTCGGCGACCGGCGGGTCCTTCCCTGGGAATCCGGGATCATATTTGATCTCGAGATAGAGGTTGGAATTGCGCTGGAGCATCCCGCGCATCAATTCCGGCGTGCGGAAGCCGATATTGTCCGATCCGGCATGGGCCCAGATCATCTTGGTGTTGCGGTTGTGGGCGAGCAGCCGCTCGAACGCCGCGATGTTGCCCTGCAATTGCGGCGGATTGGGCGGGCCGTATTCGGTCGGCGTGTTGATCGTCTGCGGCAGCGCTTCCATGTGCAGATCGATGGGGATGTTGTGCTCGGCCGCGATGTCGGCGAGCAGCATCATCAACGGCGAATCCGCGGCCGCGTATTCGTAATCCTTCACCGGCGATTGCGGCAGCGACAGATGCTCGATCGACATTTCGCCGAAACCGACGATGCCCTGCGCTATGAGGCGCTCGGCGGTGTCGCGGAATTTCTTGCGCACTTCGGGGCCGGCATTGCCGGTGCGCTGCGCATCGATGATCATCGGATTGAGCGTGCCGCCGCCGCCGAGCGCGGCCATCTTGTCGGGATATTTCTTCACCGCGGCCAGGATCTTGTCGGCGTCCCATGCGGTCGGATTGTCGGGGCCATAGGGTTCCGTCTGGATGTAATATTTCGCGGCGTTGAGCCCGTCCATTGCGCCGAGCAGAAGCTGGACGGCTTCCTCGGGACGGTTCTGGTCGATATGGGTGTGGCCGTCGATATAGGGCGCCGATGCCGGCTTGAGGACGGCGGTGCGCGGGTTCGCGGCGGCGAGCCGCTCGGCCCCGGTCGCGAATTGGCTCACCATCAGCACCGCCAGCGCGCCGCCCGACAGCAGGGCTGCCATTCTTGAAATAGGTCTCATTACAATCTCCCCGCTTAATCCTTCATTGGCGAGATTAGCACAGAATGAGGCGAGGCAAACGCGAGAGCCGAAGGGGGCCGCATGTTCGGGTTAGGGCTGACGCTGTTCGTCGTCGTGATGGTTCTGTCCGTCTATTTCGCCGGGCGCTTGGCCCCCGAGCGCGCGGACGTTCCTCCGCGCTGTGGATGGCGATGACGGTTTTTCTCGGGCCGCCGGTGGTCGCCCTGCTGTTTTTATTCCCCAAAAGCCCGCGGCCTAGCGTCTAGGACCGACGCTCACGGCATCGCGGCGGGGACAAGCATCTGCATCGGAACCATGAGTTTGTATTCGACGCCGCCGGGGGAGAATTTCAAACACCCGGTTCCGCCCAACTGACGGGGAAGGGCTTCTTCTATCAGCCGCGATCCAAAGCTTCGCGGCCCCGGCGCCGATATTTTCGGTCCAGCCGTTTCAATCCATCTGAAAACGATGATTTCGCCCGTTCTGTCGAATACCCAAGTGAATGAAATGCGGCCGCTTTCAACCGAGAGCGCGCCATATTTGGTCGAGTTGGTGCAGAGCTCGTTGAGGATCATGGTCAGCGGCAGGATCGAGGAAGAGGCAACCACGATCTGCGGCCCGTCGACGGCGATGCGCCCGGAACGTGTGTTGTGCGTTTCGATGGCGTCTTGAATGACGGTTTTCAAATCCGCGCTCGTCCAGTCCACTTTCAACAGCACGTCGTGCGCACTCGACATCGCCATCAGCCGCGATCCGATGGCGCGCTCCGCATCCGCCACGCTGGCGGCCGTCCGCAGGCTTTGCCGGACGATCGCGGTCACGATCGCCATCATGTTCTTCACACGGTGGTGCAGCTCGCCCATCAGAACGCTGCGAAGTCTTTCGGCGACGTCGCGTTTGACGCTGTTGAGGGACGCTTCGTCGAGCAACCTCTTCAAATTGAGATTTTGCGTCCTTAGCGTGCTATTTCGCACCAAATCCTCTTTCGGCCCTGTTCTGTCATGGTCGGACCTTAGTCCCATTCGGAAGGCCCTGGAATTGCGGCTTATACTTACGGCAATTGCTTCCGCTCTTGTCCGCGAACACTCTTTGCGGCATCTTCCGGGCACAACAAACGTCTATATAAACCGCGCGTTCACCATCGTTGAGAGGAACCGACCATGAGGAAATTGCTTCTGCCGCTGGCCCTTGCCGTGGCTGCTCTGCCGACGCTGGCAAGCGCCGAGCTGCCCGCCGACACGGCGGCCGCCATCGTCAAGATGGGTCACGTCAACGATCCCAATACGTCGAAGCTGTTCGTCGCCATGCACAAGGGCGTGCCGGCCGACATCAAGGTCAGCCGCGATCTCGCCTTCGGTTCGGATCCGTTGCAGAAGCTCGACTTCTTCACCAGCGGCCAGGGCGCCGGCAAGCCGATCCTGCTCTATGTCCATGGCGGCGGTTTCACGCGTGGCGACAAGCATCGTCCGGGCGAATTCATGTATGACAATGTGATGGTGTGGGCCGTGCAGAACGGCATGGTCGGCGCCCAGACGAATTACCGCCTCGCGCCGAAGGACATGTATCCGGCCGCCAATGACGACGTCGCCGCATCGGTGAAATATATCCGCGAGCACGCGCGCGAATTTGGCGGCGATCCCAACAAGATCGTGGTGTGGGGCCATTCGGCGGGCGCCTCGCTGGTCGGCATCATGGTCTCGCATCCCGAATTCATGAAGGCGTCCGGCGGCACCGTCGCGGGCGCGATCATCACCTCGGGCGGCTATGAGTTCAAAGGCAAGAACCCCTATCTCGGCGACGACCCGGCGAAGCTGGCCGAGCGCTCTTCCGTCGAGGGCCTGAAGAAGACGAACATCCCGCTGTTCTTCAGCCGCGCCGAATGGGACATGGAAAACCAGATGGCGCAGGGCGATATGATCAACAAGACCCTGTGCGACGCCGGCAAGTGCCCGGGCTTCCAGTTGATGAAGGGGCACAATCACATGTCGCAGGTCTATTCCATCGGCACGTCCGAAACGCAGCTTGCCGCGCCCATGCTGGCCTTCATCCAGCGGGTGACGGGCACGAAATCGGCGTCCCGTTAAGCGCATAATCGGATTGTCTTGCAAGAACGGGAGGAACATGGTTCCTCCCGTTTTCGTTTAGGGCGGTTGTCCATGGGGCTCGGAAAACTCCTTCGCAAGATTTTGCAGGCGATCCTCGCGCCGTTCGTGCTTGCGATCGATGCGACGATGCGCAAATCGGATTTCGCGCTCAAGCGCGCGCTGCATCTCAAAGCGATCGACGAATCGGCTGAAGTGGTGCGCAAGGAAATGCCCGGCGCGCTGTTCTGCGAGGGGCGTTTCGAAAATCTCGACTATGCGTTGAGCTTACGCAAACAAGGCGGGCTCATCCTCGAATTCGGCGTCTTCAAGGGCGCGACATTGCGGAAAATCGCCCAAGCTTGCGCCAACGAGAAAATCTACGGCTTCGATTCGTTTCGCGGCCTGCCGGAGCGCTGGATCGGCAGCCGCAATACCTCCACGAGTATGGATGTCGGTGGCAATCTGCCGAGCGTGCCGGGGAACGTCGAGCTCATCGCCGGTTGGTTCGACCAGACGCTGCCTGCGTTCCTCGCCGCACATCCGGGTGAGGTCGGCTTCCTGCACATCGATTGCGACATCTACAGCTCGACCAGATGCGTGTTCGATTTGGTGGTCGCGCGCCTCGCGCCCGGCTGTGTCATCGTCTTCGACGAATTCTTCGGCTATCACGGCTTCAGCCATCACGAATATCGCGCCTTCCACGAATTCATCGCCTCCTCGGGGCGGAAGTTCCATTTCGCCTCCTATTCCGGCGCCCAGGCGACGGCGGTCCTGGACTCGTAAACCGCTCCGGCCTAGCGTTTTGAAATAAGGTCCGGAGCGCTCCATGTCCGGCAATGGCGACAACGCCTACAAGCACGAGCTGCGCGCGCTGCAGATCGAGCTCGTCAACCTGCAACGCAAATTGATCGAGTCGGAAGCGCGGATTCTCGTCATCGTCGAGAGCCGCGATGGCGTCGGCAAGGACGGCACCATCAAGCGGCTGACCGAGCATATGAGCCCGCGCGACACCCGCGTGTTCGCGCCGCGCGTGCCCTCCGACCGCGAAAAGACCGAATGGTATTTCCAGCGTTTTGTTCCCGCGCTTCCGGCGGGCGGAGAATTCGTGGTGTTCAACCGCTCCTGGTACAACCGCGCCGGCGTCGAGCGGGTGATGGGGTTCTGCACCGAGGCCGAGGTCGAGACGTTCTTCGCGACCGTCAATGATTTCGAGACGCTGCTGGTGCGTTCGGGCCTGAGCTTACGAAAATATTATCTCGACATCAGCCGCGCCGAGCAGAAGAAGCGCCTCGCCGACCGCCAGAAGGACCCGCTCAAGACCTGGAAGACTTCGCCGGTCGATGCGGCGGCGCTTAAGAAATGGAACGCCTACACCAAAGCGCGCGACGAGATGTTCGCCCGCAGCAGCCATCCGCATGGGCCCTGGCACATCGTGCGCGCCGATCACAAGAAGACGGCGCGGCTTGAGCTGATCCGCGATCTGCTGGCGCATTGCCATTATCCCGGAAAGCGGAAGAAATTCATCGCGCCCGACCGCGCCATCGTCTTTCCCTGGTCACCGGAAATCGCCCATGACGGGTTCTTGGCGCGCTAGGGTCATCGTAAGAGGCGAACCTCATGCATCCCTATCTGATGGCATTGATCGGCGGCGCTCTTATCGGCGTCTCCGCCGTTCTTCTGATGGGACTGACGGGGCGCATCGCCAGCATCAGCGGCATCGTCGGCGGGCTGTTGCCGCCCAACCCGGCGCGCGACCGCTCGTGGCGGTTGGCGCTCATCGGCGGTCTGCTCACGGTGCATATCCTTCTTCGACTCCTCACCGGCGATAATCCTATCGGCGCGACCACGGTTGGACTCGCGGTTCTCATACCGGCGGGATTGCTTGTCGGTATTGGTACGGCGCTCGGCGGCGGCTGCACGTCGGGTCACGGGATTTGCGGCCTTGCGCGAATCTCCACCCGCTCCTTCGCGGCGGTCGTGACCTTCAT
>SHWE01000065.1 GCA_009693985.1 Alphaproteobacteria bacterium
GGTGGCGCCCGCTCTCGCCGCCGTGAACCGCGCGGTCGGCGAAGGGCTTCATGCCGCCGGGTATTTCTCCTACGAGCTCGGTTACGCGCTGGAAGGAAAGCTCAGCGCGCTTATGCCGAAGCGCCGATCGCTTCCGTTTGCTGTGGTTTGGTATGTTCGCTAGCGAACTTACAATGCCGGAAGAAGAGGCGGCGATTTGGTTCGACGCCGAGATCACGGGCCGCGCTTATGCCGGGTCCCCTGCGCTTCGCGCAAGATCCCGAAAGCTACGCGGCGAAATTCATGCGCCTGCAAGAATACGTCAAGGCGGGCGACATCTATCAGGTCAATTTCACTTTCCCGGCGCATTTCGCCTTCGCGGGCGACGCGCTCGCGCTTTACCGCGCCTTGCGCGGGAATGGCGCAGGGCCCCATGGGGCCTATGTCTTCGACGGCACGCGCGACATTTTGAGCTTCTCGCCGGAGCTGTTCTTTTCGCTGACGGACGGCGTCGCGCTTTCCCGCCCCATGAAGGGCACGGCGCCGCGCGGCGGCGATGAAGCTGCGGATGCGCGGACGATCGCTGCGTTGGCGGCGAGCGAGAAGGATCGCGCCGAGAATCTAATGATCGTCGATCTCATCCGCAACGATCTCGGGCGCGTGGCCGAGACGGGGCAGGTGCGCGTCGACGAACTCTTCGCGATAGAGACCTATCCGACTGTCCATCAGATGGTGTCGTCGGTCAGCGCTTCTTTGCGTCCTGGCGTCGCGCCTTCCGATCTCATCGCCGCGATGTTTCCTTGCGGCTCGGTGACGGGCGCGCCGAAAATCCTGGCCATGGAGATCATCCGGGAATTGGAGAGTGAGGCACGCGGCGTCTATTGCGGCGCGATCGGGCGGTTCTCGCCGGACGGCTCCGCCGATTTCAATGTCGCAATCCGCACCCTGACGATCGAGGGCAATGCGGGCACGCTCGGCGTCGGCAGCGGCGTGGTCGCGGATTCATCTGCCACGGGTGAATATGACGAATGCCTGGTCAAGGCGCGCTATTACGAGGCGGATTGCCCGCCGCTCTCGTTGATCGAGACGCTGAGACACGAGCCGGCTGCGGGCTTCCTGCGCGGTGCCAGCCATCTCGCGCGGATGGCGAAATCGGCGAAAGATTATGGAATCGCCTTCGATGCGGACGCGGCCGAGCGCGCTATGGCGAAGGCGGTGACGGGCCGCGACGGCCCGTCCCGCGTGCGGCTGGAGCTGCAAGAAAACGGATCGTTCGATATCCGCATAGAGGCTTATGCGCCGCAGTCGGATTGGACTTACGTCCTCTCCGACAAAAATGTCGCAAGCACCGACATGTTGGCGCGTCACAAGACGGGCTGGCGTGCGCTGTTCGACGCGGAATTCGCGAGGCTTCGGCCTATAACCGGCTGCGACCAGGTGTTGTTCCTGAATGAGCGCGGCGAAGTGGTGGAAGGAAACACCGCCAATATCTTCCTGCGCCGCGATGGCGGATTACTGACGCCGCCGCTTTCCTCCTGGGCGCTCGACGGCGTGCTGCGGCGCGATCTGCTGGACAACCGCGAATGCGAAGAGGCGGTTCTGACCCCGGCCGATTTGGCGAATGGCGAAATCTATTTCGGCAATTCGCTGCGCGGTCTTATCAGCAGCCACCCGGTCGCGCTTCAGGCCGAGAAGAATTGCGCTCCCGTGCGCAGCAGCATGTAAGCGGCGCCGCCGAACAAGACGCACGCGAAGATGTAGGTCAGGGTGCGCTTTTGCGGCGCAAGCCTGATCGCTGCTTTCATGCCGAGGAATCCGCCCAGAGCGCCGCCGAGAATGAATTCGAGCGCGATCCCCCAATCGACGAGGCCCGCCAGCGCGTAATTTCCCGCCGTGGTCAGGCCGAAGACGCCGACGGCGAACAGCGAGGAGCCGATGGCGTTCAGAAGCGGCAGCCCCGAGCCCAGCATGATGCCGGGCACGACGAGGAAGCCGCCGCCGATTCCGAAAAATCCCGACAAGGTTCCGGCGAGCATTCCGAACACGGCGAGCTTCGCGGTGATGACTGGCGTGACGCACACATCGGGATTGCCGGCGCCGGAGCGCTGTCTCAGCATCGCGACACCGGCGCCGAACATCACCAGGGCAAACAGAAAGATCAGACTCTGGCCGTCTATCAGCTTGCCGAGCGTCGAGCCGATTGCGGCACCGAACGCCCCCCCCGCCGCGAACGGGATGGCGCAGCGCCAGCGCACCGTTCCAGCGCGCCAATGGCCGAAGAGATTGACGAAGGCGTTGATCGCGACGGCAAAGGCGCCCGTGCCGATGGCGATATGCGGGTCCGCGACGCCGACGGCATAAATCAGAAGCGGCACCGCGAGGATCGAGCCGCCGCCGCCGATCAGCCCGAGTGAAAATCCGACGCCCCCGCCGGACAGGAGGGCCAGAATCGTCTGTAGAGAGATCAACGCCCCGCTGCCGGAGCGGCCGCTGCCGCCGGGGCGGCCGTTGCCGCCGGAGCGGTGGCGCCTGCGCGCCGTGCATCGAGTATGGGTTGGAACGGACCGTATTTATGCTGTGAAAGTGGGAAATTGTCGGGGTGGGGCGCGAAGGGCGCATCCACCGGTTTGCGCGCACGGATGGGATAATCGCGGTCGAGATTGGCCATCTTCGGCCGGTCTTGGCTGTTGATGTAGGCGGCCACGTCCCATGCGTCCTCCACCGGAACCTGCGGCTTATCGTAATGCGTGCCGAACGGCATGTTGGCGCGGATGAAGCTTGCCGAGGCGATGACCCGATGCATGCCCGCGCCGTCATTGAAACTGTCGGGCCCCCACAGCGGCGGATAGGTGTAGCCCTTGGCGTCACCGGCGACGCCATTGCGCATGCCGCGTCCGTCCTTCATGTGACATTCCTCGCAATAATCGAGGTAGACCTGAGCGCCGCGCTTCGGATCGGCCGCGCGCGCCATCACGGGCAGCGGCGGCGTGCTGCGTCCTTCCGGCGCCCGTCCGGTCGGAACGCCGATGGAGAGGAATTGGATGTAGGCGACCATCGCCTTCATTTCCTTGCCGCTGACCGGGATCTGGCGTCCGTTCATGCTGCGCTCCATGCAGCCCTGGATGCGATCTTCCAGCGTGCGTACTTCGTTTTCGCGCGCCATGTCGGCGGGAAACATTCCGAAGACGCCGATCAGCGGAAGGGCGAATTTCTCCGTGCCGCCGCCGAGGTGACAATTTTTGCAGGAGAGATTGTTGCCGGAATAGCGCATGGCGCGGTTAGGGACATCGGGGCCGATGACGGCATAGGTCTCGTTGAACAGTTTGCGGCCGTAGAGGACGACCTCTTTCAGCGCGCCCGCCGGCATGGCGTCGGCATTCGGCTCGGGCCAGGCGCTGGCGGGCGGCGTTTGCGCTTCGGCGAGGGGGCTAAGCCCAATCGCGGCCAGAATGAGCGCGATAGCGATCGGTCGTGTCTTAAGCATCGTCGAGTCCCCGAAAGACGCCCGCACCATAGAGCGAAGCTTGGATAATTTCCACGCCACATCTGTACAATATTTTGGTGATCTTTGCTTGCACGAGCGGCATTCATGCCGATCAAGAACGCCGGCATGAGGCGAAGCTGGGCGAGATTCCACGCCTTCACCACATACGTTCGTATGTGTCGGCTATCCTTCTACGCGCGCGCCAAACATTGCATGCTGGCGTAATGATCCGGCGCATTTTTCACGCCGGAGCTGTCGATGCGCTTTCCTATATTTACTGCCATCGCGGAGCCCGCGCCAAGAATCGAATGTGCGCCGCGGGATGCCGGCCCGGCTGCGGCGCGCGGCGGGTTCGAGCCCACCTATTCGATCTTGATCGCCAGCGGGAACGCGGAGGAACGCGAATTGCTGGCCGCTCTGCTGAGCAAGGCAGGCTATGCGGTCACGGCGGTCGAGAACGGAGAGCTGGCGTTGAAGCGCTTCTATGCGCACAAATTCGATCTCGTCGTGGCGAACGTCGTCATGCCTCAAATCGATGGATTGGAATTGATACAGACGCTTTCCAGCGTCATACCGGCGGTCGCCGCCGCCCGACGCGTTTTTCCTCTATTACCCGAGCCGGAAGCAAAATCCCGCTGCGCTGCAAGTCTTTGTCGATTTCCTGAAGGACAATCTCAAGGCAGGCGGTGCGCCATCGGCGCGCCGCAAATAATCCCCTCTCCCCTTGAGGGAGAGGGCGGCGCGCCGCGCAACGAGAGTTGCGCTTCTGGCGCGCCGGGTAAGGGGTGAGAGCGTTAGGCGGTAAGCCGCCCCATGCGGCCGCTCTGGTAATCGGTCATGGCCTGGCGGATTTCGCTTTCGGTGTTCATCACGAACGGCCCATAGCCGAAGACGGGTTCGTCGATTGGCTCGCCCGAGAGGATCACCAGATGGGTGTCCGCATCCGCATCGATGCGGACGCCTTCGCCCTTGCGGTCGAGCACGATGAGCTCCGCCGCACGCCCTTCCGATTTGCCGTTGACACTGATGTGGCCCTTCAGCACGAACACCGATGCGGTATGGCCGCTGGGAAGAGACAGCGTGACACCATGCCCGCCGTTCAGGCGCACATCCCAGAGATTCATCGGCGTGTGGGTTTCCGCTGGTCCCTTAGCGTCGCCGAATTGTCCAGAGATCACGCGCAGGGTCCCTGCGCCACCCGGCAAATCCATTTGCGGAATTTGTCCAGCGACGATGCCCTGATATTTCGGCTTGGTCATCTTCAGCCGCGCCGGCAGATTGACCCAAAGCTGGATCGCCTCGAAAGGCCCGCCGCTTTTGGTGTAAGCGGCGCTGTGCATTTCCTCATGCACGAGGCCGGAGCCCGCCGTCATCCATTGCACGTCGCCCGGGCCGATTTTTCCGCCGCCGCCCGAGGAATCGCGATGCTCGACCTCGCCGCTATAGACGATGGTAACGGTCTCGAAGCCGCGATGGGGATGTTCGCCGACGCCGCGCCGCTTCTGGGCGGGCGGGAAATTCAGCGGCCCGGCATAATCCATCAGCAGGAAGGGGCTGAAAGCGCGCGCATTGTCGTAGGAGAAGATGGTGCGTACCGGAAATCCGTCGCCCACCCAATGGCCGGATGGCGGCGTCTTGATCTCAACGACGTCTTTGACGGCTTGCGCGGTGAGAGTGGCGGTTTTGGTGGCGGTTTCGGCGATGCTCATGGGAAGCCCCGGGATGCTGCCGCGCTAATATGGGATGCGGCTGCGCGTTCTGTAAGGGGTGTCTAAAGCGCCTGGATTTCCGCGATGAGCGCGTCGGAAATGGCGATGCCCTCGGTCTTGGCCTTGGCGTGCGCTTTGAGGCGGCGGGCGCCTGGAAGCCGCGCGCCTTCTTGGTCCTCGACGATGCGCGCCATTTCGGCGAAGCGCGGCATGGCGTTGGCGAAGGAATTCGCGTCGATGGCGATGATCAACTGGCCGGTGCCGGGCGGCGGCCCTTCGGCGTCCAGAAAGGACGAGGCCTCGGTGGCGAAGTTCGCGCCGGTCAATCCGCCCGCCAGCAGCTCCACCATCAGCGCCAGCGCGGTGCCCTTGGCGTCGCCGAGCGGGACCATGGTTCCGGCGAGCGCCGCTTTCGCATCGGTGGTCGGCTTGCCGTCAATGTCGAGCGCCCAGCCTTCGGGAATGTTCTCGCCTTTCTGGATCGCCGCCAAGATGTGCCCGCGCGCGACCTTGGACAGCGACAGATCGACGACGATGGGCGGACGGCCGGGGAGCGGGCAGGCAAAGGCGACGGGATCGGTGCCGAAGGTCGCGCGCGTGCCGCCCCACGGCGCCATTGCGGCCGGCGCATTGGCGAACATCATCGCCATCATGCCGGCATTGGCGAGCGCTTCCATCGGATGTCCGGCGACGCCGACATGATGCGAGCGGCTTATGCCGGCGGCGGCGATGCCGAATTCGCGCGCGGCGCCGGGCAGCATGTCGACCGCCTTGTACATCGCGGGGTAGGCGAAGCCGTATTTCGCATCGATGGCGAGCAGCGCCGGGCGCGGGCGCGTCACCTCGGGAACGGCAAAGCCGTCGACCTTTCCGACCTTCGCCTGCGCCGCATACATGGGGACGCGCAAGATGCCGTGGCTTTTCAAACCTTCCGCTTCCGCCCGCACCAGCGCGCGCGCGACGATTGCGGCATTCGACGCGGCGGTGCGGCAGCGGATAAGGGCCGCCGCGACCAGGGTTTCGGCTTCAGGGAGGGAAAGAACGGGCATGCGGCCTGCTTAGCAAACCTATTGCGGAATGCACAGGGCGGCGGTGGCGACGGCGAGGATCACAAGGGTTGTCGCCGACACGGTGGCAAGATGGCGCCAGCCGAGCGAGGCGATGGTCGCAACCCCCGTGCTCAATCCGAGGGCCGCGATGGCGACAAGCAGCGCCCAATTGGAGGCCTCGACGAAGAGGGGTTTGGCGGCGATGTAGGAATGCGCCGCTGTTGGAAATTGCACGATGACGCTGTTGAGAACCACCAGCGCCATGAAGGCCAGCGCGAATACCGGCACGGGCGCCTTGATGTTGTGTCCCGCGACGGCGCCGCGCGCGAACCACCAGCCCGTCGCCAGCACGATCGGAAACAACAGGAACACCCGGAACAGCTTGACGATGACGGCGGTGTTTCCGGCCACCTCCGAAACCGGGTAGCCCGCGCCAACCACTTGCGCGACATCATGGATGGTCGCGCCCAGCATGATGCCGGTGGTGCGGTCGTCGAATCCAAGCCACGCGCACAAAGCGGGGTACAACACCATCGCCAGGGTCGCGAAACTGTTGAGAGCGACGACGACGAAGATCATTTCCGCCTGCTTGCCGCGGTAATCGGGCGTCACCATCGAGGCCGCCAGCACCGCGGAGGCGCCGCAAACGGCGGTTCCGATTCCCACCGTCGCGCCATAGGCCGGATGTTGTCCGAACGCCCGCGCGAAAACGACGCCGGCAATCATGGTGACGAGCATCGCGGAAAGGACGATCGCGACGGTGGCGAGGCCGAGCGCCGCGATGTCGCCCAGCGCGATGCGAAGCCCGAGCAGGGCGACGCCGCAGCGCAAGACGTTCCGCACGCAGAAATCGATTCCGGAGGCGAAGACGGGACGCGCCGCGAACGGATTGAGCGCGATCCCAATGAAAAGCGCGACCACCATCGCGGTGACCGGCAAAATAGGCGCCAGCAATTTGGCGCCGCCGAAACTCGCCACCGCGACGGCGGCGGCGAGCACGATACCGGGCACGATATTGGGAAGGCGCGTGCCTTCCTTCAGTGCGGCAGCTTCCAATCCGAAGCCGTCGCGCATCGTTTCTAGGCGCTGCGGTAGAGCTTGGTCAGCACGAACTCGCGATGGCCGAGCGCTTCGGCGGCGGTCAGACGCCCGTTCGCCGTGCGCGCGATCATGTCGATCAACGCATCGCCGGCTTCCGGAATGGTGAGATCGCGGCGAACGATGCCCGAAATGTCGACATCGACATGCTCCGACATGGTGCGCACCGTCTTCGGATTGCCGGTGATCTTGATGACCGGAATGATCGGATTGCCGATGATGTTGCCCTGGCCGGTCGGGAAGCAGTGGACGACGTAACCCGCCGCCGCCATCAGGGTCACGCATTCGGCGGCCGCCGAGGACGTGTCCATGAAATAGAGGCCGGGGCCCTTATTCGGTACTTCGGCCGGTTCCAGCACGTCGATATAGCGGCACTTCTTCCCGATCTTCTCGAGATTGCCGAGCGCCTTTTCCTCGATGGTGGTGAGGCCGCCCGCGATATTGCCCTTGGTCGGCTGCGAATCGGAAAGATCGTTGGTCTTGTGGGCCTCGATCACGTCGTCCTGATAGGACTTCCAGACGCGATACCATTTCTCGCCGATGGCGGGCGTCGCGGCCCGTGCCTTGGCGAGATGTTCGGCGCCGGTGATTTCGGACGTTTCGCCGAACACGCCGTAAACGCCCTTGGGGATCAGCTTATCGTACATGTTGCCGACGGTCGGGCAGGAGGCAAGGCCCGTCGTGGTGTCGCTCTCGCCGCATTTGGCCGAGATCCATAATTCGTTGAGCGAACATTCCTCGCGCGGCAATTCGGTCGCCCATTGCAGATAGTCCTTGGCGACGCGCGAAGCGTTGGCGATGGTCATCAGATCGCCGGTGCCTTCGATGCCGAAGCCGGTCACCGGCTTGCCGGTCTTGGCGATGCCGTCGACGACGCGCTGGGTCCAGCCGTTCTCGATGCCGATGACGACGACGGCGGCGACGTTCGGATTGGCGCCGGTGCCGATCAGCGTGCGGAAGAAGACTTCCAGATCTTCGCCGAATTGCAGCCGTCCATAGGCGTGCGGAATCGCGAGCGTGCCCTTGATGTTGTTGGCGACCGCTTCGCAGGCCGCGTTCGACAGATCGTCGAGCGGCAGGATGACGACGTGATTGCGCACGCCGACGCGCCCATTCTCGCGCCGCCAGCCCCAGAACGTGTTGGTCTTCTTCGCTTTGACGTTCTTCTTGGCCATGATCACCACCGCTTGGTCTTGAGATTGTGGACGTGGACATGCTCGCCCTTGGCGATGTCGGCGACGGCCTTGCCGATGTCGTGGCCGTATTTCCACACCGTGTCGCCCTTCTTGATATTTTTGAGCGCGATCTTGTGGCCGATGGGAACGTCCATCGTGGTCTTCAGGCGGAAAGACGAATTGTCCGCGGTCACCACGCACAGCATGTTGGTGCCGGCCTTGAGCCCCTCGACCACGACCACCCCGACACTGTCTTTCTTGTCGTGCACGAGCAATTGCGGCGCCGCCATTTATCCTCCCGAAGTGAGATCGTGGGGCGCTTCTATAATACAGCCTGATTGCTGTCCATCGGTCGCAGGGCGGTGTCCACATCTGGATTCTTTCGCCGATTTGCCACCATGCGCGCGTGCAAAGACGCGATGGCGCGGCTCGCCGTGGTCTCGAACAGAGCAGGCACCAGCGCATGGACGAGGCAGGCGAGCGCGGCGGCGAAGAGATGCAGCGAAAACATCAGCGCGGCGCGCTGATGGGCGAAATAGCTCTCACCGAGCTTGCGCGGGTGGGCCAGGAACCAGCTTTCGAGCATCATACGTATCCAGGCGATTCCATGCGATTTTATTTGCAGATTTGGCGAAATTGTTCCCAAAATAGACTGGAATAGCGCTCTTTATTGGGAAAAAATTCTATGACGACCCTCGATAGCCAAGACCTCGCCATCCTCGCCCTTATCCAGAACGATGCTTCGCGCTCGCTGGCCGACATCGCCGAGCTTGTGCACCTCTCGCAGAACGCCTGCTGGCGGCGCATCAAAAGGCTGGAGGATGACGGCATCATCGTGAAGCGCGTGGCGCTGCTCGACCCCGTGAAACTGGGCGTCGGCATGACCGTCTTCGTCACGGTGCGTGCCGGCGAGCACACCGAGAAATGGCTGGAGAATTTCTCCGCCGCCGTGCGCAAAATGCCCGAAGTGGTCGAATTCTACCGAATCACCGGCGACATCGATTACCTGCTCAAGCTCCAGGTCGCCGACATCGCCGCCTATGACCGCGCCTATAAGACGTTGATCCGTTCGGCCAAGCTCGCGGACGTTAGCGCTTCGTTTGCCATGGAGGAGCTGAAGCGCTCGACCGAGGTTCCATTGCCCCCGGCCGGAAAGCGCTGATCCCAAGCGGGGACACAACCGAATGGCCCCTGCCGCATTATTGGGGGATGGCGAAGGTTACGCATACCAACAAGACCGCGCATCCAACCCTGGAAGCCGCTGCCGCCGCCGTGGCCGAAGTTCCCGTCGTGGCCTCGCTGCGCTGGCCGTTGATGCTGTTCGGCAGTATCGCCGCGGTCGCGACTATCTACCGTTACGCGCCGAGCCACCGGTGCCGGAAGGGGTGCAAGATCATCCCGGGCAGCATCTTTGCCGGCACATCCTGGCTCGTTCTGTCGCTGCTGCTGTCCTGGTACGTCATTGATCTCGTCAATTACGACAAGAGCTATGGCTCGCTCGGCGGCGTCATGGGCCTGATGCTTTGGATGTGGCTCGGCATGATCGTGATCCTGCTCGGCGCCGAGCTCAATTCGGAACTGGAACGGCCCTGACAATCTTGCTTTAGTCGCCCCTGGCGAGGGGCGGGGCATGAGCGAACAGGTGCAAGGGCAATGGCCGGGCGGCAAGACCATTGCCGTCATCTTCAATGTCTGCCTGGAAGCGTGGTCGGACGGCAAGGCGCCCGGTATCAGCCCGATGGGCAATCCGTTGCCGGCGGGCGCGCTCGACACGATGGCGATTTCCTGGGCCGCCTACGGATACAAACGCGGCATCTATCGCTTGCTGGACGCGCTGGCTGCGCATGGCGCAAAAGCGAGCGTGCTGACGAACGCGATAATCGCCGAGCGCGCGCCCGAAGCGGTGAGGGCGGTGGCCGATGCCGGTCACGAGGTGCTGTCGCATTCCTACAGCATGGATGTGATTCCCGCGCTGCTCTCAGTCGAGGAGCAGAAGAAGAGCATCATGCGATGCACGTCGCTTTTGGAGCGGGCCTCGGGCAAGCGCGTGGTGGGCTGGCTGTCCCCGCGCGGCACGTCGGGGCCGGATTTGCCGCGTCTGCTCAGCGAAGCGGGGTATAGCTGGTATGGCGATGTGTTCGACGATGATCTGCCCTATGTGCAGGATCATGGCGGAAAGCCGATCGTCGCCATTCCGCTCAACACCGACGTCAACGACATGCCGTTCATGAAATACGGCAATGCGCCGAAGATGATGCTCGACGCATTCGAGGAGAATCTCACAATCGCGCGGGCGAGTCCCGATGCGCCCGCAATCATCGACGTCACCGTGCACGCCCATATTTTCGGCCGGCCGCGCGGCGCGCATTATTTCGCGAAGATCGTCGAGCGCGCGGTCGGCGCATCCGATGTGTGGGTGGCGACGCGCCGCGAGATCGCGGAGTTCATGTTGGCGCAGAATGGCTGAACCCGTTCGCTATCGAAGCTTCATCGGCGGAGCGTGGCGCGATACCGCTACCCATTTTGAAAGCGAAGATCCGTTTTTGGGCGAGGTGTAGGCGTTGATTCCGCGCGGCAATGCGGCCGATGTGAACGCTGCCGTCGAAGCGGCTTACACGGCGTTCCATTCCGGCCCGTGGTCCGCTTTGAATTCGACGCAGCGCGGCGCGCTGCTCTTCCGTTTGGCCGATTTGATTACCGAAAACGCCGACGCGCTGGCGACGATCGAAGTGCGCGACAATGGCAAGCTGAT